>CAZZHX010000033.1:0-19087 GCA_964653535.1 uncultured Mycobacterium sp.
TCTTCTCGGTGCTGTTCCTCGACTACAAGATAGAGATGGCACAGCCACCCGAGAGCTACCGCAACGACCACTCCAAGATGGTGGTGCAACTGGCCCGGCCCGCCAAGGTGCGCTACCGCGTCCGAGGCAGCGGCACGGCCGGAGGGTGACGATGGGTTATCGAGTCGAGGTCGACGAAGACCTCTGCCAGGGGCACGCGATGTGCGAGCTGGAGGCTCCCGACTACTTTCGCGTACCCAGGCGCGGCACGGTCGAAATTCTCAATGCCGAGCCGCCCGAGGAGGCTCGCGGCGAGATCGAGCAGGCCGTGGTCGCCTGCCCCACAAGGGCGTTGTCCATCGTGGACACGGATCCATCGTAGAAACAGGAGAGAAACCGTGGTCGCAATCCCGCGCGAAGAGCTCGACGACTGGGTGCAGTCCTGGCTTCAGACCAACAAGGATTGCGAGAAGGCGGGCAACTGGGCGCCGCTGGCCGACTTCTACGCCCCAGACGCCACCTACGGCTGGAATATCGGCCCCAAAGAGGACGTGATGTGCATCGGGATCGACGAGATCCGCGACATCGCCCTGGGTCTGGAGATGGCGGGCCTGGAGAACTGGAAGTACCCGTACCAGAGGGTCATCGTCGACGACAAGCAGGGCGAGGTCGTCGGCTTCTGGAAGCAGATCATCGTCAACGACGACGGCAGCCAGCAGGAGATCTACGGGATCGGCGGCAGCTGGATCCGGCTCAACGCCGACAAGCTCATCGAGTGGCAGCGAGACTTCTTCGACTTCGGCCACGTTCAGGCGCTCTATGTCGATCTGATGAAGACCGGCAAGCTGTCCACGGGCATGCAGCAGCGGATCGAGCGCAGCCTGGCCGGCGAGAAATTGCCCGGCTACTACCCGCTGGGGAAGGCACCCGCGCCGATCTGGTGAGCGGGCCGCGTCGAACGACCCAAAGCCATCTCTACACCTGATCAGGCGGGGGCGCTATGCTATCGCCACATTCAGAAGTCTCAATTCAACGGCGAAGCGAGGTCCGGTCCATCGTGAAGACAAAAGGCGCACTGATCTGGGAATTCAACCAGCCGTGGTCCATCGAGGACATCGAGATCGGCGACCCCGTCAAGGACGAGGTCAAAATCCAGATGGAAGCGTCGGGCATGTGCCACTCCGACCACCATCTGGTGACCGGCGGCATCCCGATGGCGGGCTTCCCGGTGCTCGGCGGGCACGAGGGCGCGGGCATCGTCACCGAGGTCGGGCCCGGCGTGGAGGACCTCGCCCCGGGCGACCACGTCGTGCTGTCGTTCATCCCCTCCTGCGGTAATTGTCCTTCGTGTCAGGCGGGCATGCGCAACCTGTGCGACTTGGGGGCTGGGCTGCTGGGTGGTGCTGCGGTGTCCGATGGCACGTTTCGCGTCACGGCCCGCGGCCAGAACGTCTTTCCGATGACACTGCTGGGGACTTTCTCCCCCTACATGGTGGTGCACCGCAGTTCGGTGGTGAAGATCGACCCGTCGATCCCGTTCGAGGTCGCCTGCCTGGTGGGCTGCGGCGTCACCACCGGCTACGGGTCATCCGTTCACACCGCGAAGGTTCGGCCGGGGGAAGACGTCGCCATCGTCGGAGTCGGCGGAGTCGGCATGGCGGCCCTGCAGGGCGCCGTCATCGCCGGTGCCCGCTACGTCTTCGCGATCGACCCGGTGGAGTGGAAACGCGACCAGGCCATGAAGTTCGGCGCCACTCACGTCTACCCCGATATCGAGAGCGCGCTGATGGGCATCGCCGAAGCCACCTCCGGACTGATGGCCCACAAGGTCGTGGTCACCGTCGGTGAGCTGCTCGGCGCCGATGTCGACAACTACGTGAATATCACCGCGAAGGGTGGGACCTGCGTGCTGACCGCCATCGGCAGCCTGCTGGACACCAACGTCACGCTGAACCTGGCGATGCTGACCCTGATGCAGAAGAACCTGCAGGGCACCATCTTCGGTGGCGGCAACCCGCACTACGACATCCCGCAGCTGCTGTCGATGTACAAGGCCGGCAGGCTCAACCTGGACGACATGATCACCCGCCAGTACCAGCTGGAGCAGATCAACGACGGCTATAAGGACATGTTGGACGGCAAAAACATTCGCGGCATCATCCGTTACACCGACGCCGACCGGTAGGGCCGCCCGTGACCCAGACCGTCGACTCCCCGGCCTTGGCCGCGTCGCACGCGTCGTGGCGGTGCGTGCAGACCCACGACCGGGACGGCTGGCTGGCATTGATGGCCGACGACGTCGTCATCGAGGACCCGATCGGCACGTCCGTCACCAACCCCGACGGCACCGGCGTCCGCGGCAAGGAGGCCGTCGGAGCATTCTTCGACACCAACATCGCCGCCAATCAGCTGACCATCACCTGCGAAGAGACGTTCCCGTCGAGTTCGCTCGACGAAATCGCTCACATCCTGGTGCTGGACAGCAAGTTTGAGGGCGGGTTCACGAGCTCGGTGCGGGGCGTGTTCGCCTACAAGGTGAACAGCGCCGGCCTCATCACCAACATGCGTGGGTACTGGAACCTCGACATGATGACGTTCGGCAAGGCCGAGTAGCGGGGCCATGGCGTCGATCTTCACCAGGATCATCAACCGGGAACTCCCGGGCCGCTTCGTCTACGAGGACGACGACGTCGTCGCGTTCCTGACGATCGAGCCGATGACACAGGGCCACACACTGGTGGTGCCGCGAGCCGAGATCGATCAGTGGCAGGACGTCGACGGTGCCGCGTTCGCCCGCGTCATGGCGGTGAGCCAGCTGATCGGCCGAGCCGTCTGCACGGCCTTCCGCGCACAACGCGCCGGGATGATCATCGCCGGCCTGGAAGTGCCGCACCTGCACGTCCATGTGTTTCCCGCCCGCACCCTGAGCGACTTCGGGTTCGCGGGCGTCGACCGCAATCCGTCACCGGAATCCCTCGACGAGGCACAGGCCAGGATCACGGCAGCATTGGCGGGGAGCCGTGGCGAAGTTCGACATCCCACTGACTTCCGGGACTGAAATGCACACCCACCAACCAGAACGAGGCCGCCGTCACAGTCGGCGGCTGCGGTGAATCCGGACAACCCGGAGGCCGACCCGGGGACCCTGAACTGGCCGCAAATGTTAGACCGTACGGGCCAGGACTCGACCCTCAACGCCACGATGCTGACGTTTTTGACCCTGGCGTGTCTGATCGGCGCCCTCGGCGTGGTGATGGACTCCTCGGTCACCGTGGTCGGCGCGATGGTCATCGGCCCGGAGTTCGGCCCGCTCGCCGCGGTCGCCGGGGCGTTAGTGCACGGCCCGCTGAGCCTGGCTCGGCGGGCTTCGACAGCACTGTTGGTCGGGTTCCCGGCGGCCATGGCGGTCACCGCGGGCGTCGTGCTGGCCGGTGAGGCGCTCGGCTGGATCCAGCTGCGCAGCACCCGCCAGCTCAGCGACGTCGACTTCATCTTCCAGGTGGGGCCGCTGTCTTTCGTGGTTGCGTTGCTGGCCGGCGCCGCTGGCATGCTGGCGCTGGTGTCGGGCAGGCCTTCGACTCTGGTCGGGGTTTTCATCTCCGTGACGACGGTGCCGGCGGCCGGCTTCGCTGTCGTCGCGGCGACACGGGGATGGTGGCCCGTCGCCGCCCGCTCGGCGGCGCAGTTGGCGGTCAACCTGGTCGGCATGGTCCTGGCCGGCGTCGTGGTGCTGTGGGTGCGTCGTTTCCACGACAGGCGACGCCGACCGTCACAGGCCCGCGCCCTGCCTTTGACCTAGCCTGACCGGCGGTCAGCGGTGAGCCAGGTCCCTGTCGCCGTCCGGACTGAGCGCGGGCACGTCGCCGACGCGTGGCAGCGTGACGCGAAAGCAGCACCCCTCCCCCGGCGCGGTGGTCAATTCGACCACGCCGCCGTGCGCGCGCACCAGCGAGTCGACGATCGACAACCCCAGACCGGTGCCGCCACTGGCGCGCGCCCGTGACGAATCGGTGCGATAGAAACGCTCGAACACCCGCGCCGCATCATGGCTGTCCATGCCAGGGCCCCGGTCGGCCACCTCGAGTATGGCATCGTCACCGGACGTCCCCACCCGGATGATCACATCGGCGCTGGATGGGGTGTGCTGCAGGGCATTCGCGACGAGGTTGCTCAGCACCTGCCGGAGCCGGGGTTCGTCGCCGAGGACCTCCGGGGTCCCTGGGCCATCGAACACCTGCACGGTGATGCTGCGCTCGGGGTCGATCGCCCGGGCGTCATGCACGGCGTCGCTGGCGAGCGCGAGCAGATCCAAGCGGTTGTGTTCCAGCGGCCGTTGCACATCCAGCCGGGCCAGCAGCACCAGGTCGTCCACCAGCAGACCCATCCGGCCGGCCTCGCTTTCGATCCTCGACAGCAACATCGCCACGTCGCGCGCGGCACCCTGCCGATACAGTTCGGCGAAACCACGGATGGTGGTCAGCGGAGTGCGCAACTCGTGGCTGGCGTCGGTGATGAAGCGCCGCATCCTCTCCTCGGAGCCGCGGGCCTTGTCGGCGGAAAGCTCCGAGGACGCCATCGCCTGCTGGATCTGGGCGAGCATCCCGTTGAGCGCCGCGGATAACCGGCCCACCTCGGTGCGGGGATCGCGTTCCGGCACCCGGCGGTCGAGCTGGCCGGCGGCGATCGCCGCGGCCGTCCGTTCGACCTCGGTCAGCGGGCGCAGGCTGCGGTTCACCACCGCGAAGCCCGCGAGCCCCACGACGGCGAGCACCGCCAAACCGATCCCGAACTGCAGCCAGAGAAGCGAGCGGACCGTGTGCTGGACGTCGGAGAGGTCGACGGCGACGGTCGTCAGGCCGTGGCGCCCGCGCACCGACACCGCTCGCCATTGGATGGTGGATCCGTTGACCGATGGCAGCGTGGTCGGGGTGGGGCCGACGTCGTTGTTGGGTGGCAGGGCCGGTTCGGCGTTGCGGTCGTTGATGGCGGTGAAGGGAGTGCCGTCATTGCCGATGCCGCGCACGTAGAACTTCGACGGCGGACGGCCGGGGTCTGGGCTGTCGTAGGGCGGCGGGGACTGGCGCCGCGGGGCCTGAGCCCAGCCCCGGGATGCCTCGATCAGTGTCTGGTCGACACGGTTGATCAGGCTCTGGCGAAGGATCGAGGTGACGGCGACGCCCGAACCCGCCAGCCCGCAGGCCACCAGGAGCATTGTGGCGGCCACGAGACCCACCCGTAGCGGCACCCCGCGCCGGACCCTGCCGCCCATGTCCCCTCGCCTGCGCCGGCTACTCCGCCCCGCGATCGACTCGGTGCTCATCGCGGTTCCCGCAGCACATAGCCCACCCCACGCAGGGTGTGCAGCAGGCGCTTCTCCCCGGTGTCGATCTTGCGGCGCAGATACGACACGTAGGACTCCACGACATTGACGTCACCTCCGAAGTCGTAGCGCCAGACGTGATCGAGGATCTTGGGCTTGCTCAAGACGGTGCCCGCGTTGACCACAAAGTAACGGAGCAAGGTGAATTCGGTGGGCGACAGCGACACCGGTTGGCCGGCCTTCCACACCTCGTGGGTCTCCTCGTCGAGTTCGATATCGGCGAACGTCAGCCGGGCGGTGCGGGATTCGGTCCCACTCTTGCCGACCCGACGGAGGATCACCCGCAGCCGGGCCACCACCTCCTCGAGGCTGAACGGCTTGGTGACGTAGTCGTCGCCGCCCAGTGTCAGGCCGGCGACCTTGTCCTGCAGCGAGTCCCGCGCCGTCAGGAACAACGCCGGGGCATCGATGCCGTCGGCGCGCAGCCGCCGCAGGACACCGAAGCCGTCCATGCCGGGCATCATGACGTCGAGGATGACCGCATCGGGGCGCACCTCGCGGGCCCGATCGAGCGCCTGGGCCCCGTTGATGGCGGTGGAGACCTCGAAGCCCTGAAACTTCAGGCTCACGGCGAGCAGTTCGACGATGTTGGTCTCGTCGTCGACCACGAGGATGCGAGCCTCCGGCCTAGTGTCGTTCGGTGTCGGCGCCCTCATCGGGTTGCGTGTCCTTGCCTGTGTGTTGCCGTCATGATCACTGTGTACTTCCTGAGCACCTGATGTCAGTCGTCTGCCAACAGTCTGCCAGGATTTATTTCGGGCTTGCGGGCGCGCGGGCGAATAGACTGAGGCGATGAATCTCGCCAAAGGGATCGTGTCCGCCGTGACCGCCCCCGCGCGGGTTGGCCTGGCCGCGGCTGACGCCAGCTTGATCCTCGCCACCGCGGCCGTCGGGGTGGCGAAGCAGACGCTCGGGGCGAGCGGCGGCCACCCGACGAACGCCGTGACGTCCATGTTGGGGATCGACGACACGATCGTGCGGGCGAACCGGCTGGCCAAGTTGCTGGACGACGACGCGCCGCTGGGTCGGGCGATCGCACCCGACGGGCCGGTCGACCGGTTGCTGCGGCCGGGCGGGGTCGTCGATCTTCTCACGTCGGAGGGCGGCCTGCTCGACCGCCTGACCGCCGAAGGCGGTGGCCTGCAGCGCGCGTTGCAGCCGGGCGGCCTGGCCGATCAACTGCTCGCCGAGGACGGGTTGATCGAGCGGGTGCTCGCCGAGGACGGGCTGGCCGACCGGCTGCTCAGCGAGGACGGATTCCTCGACAAGCTGACATCCAAGAACGGGCCGCTGGATCAACTGGCAGACGTCGCCGACACCCTGACCCGGCTGACGCCCGGGATGGAGGCGCTCGAACCGGCCATCGCCGCCCTGCAGGACGCCGTCAGCGCCCTGACGATGGTGGTCAACCCACTGAGCTCCATCGCCGAGCGCATCCCGCTCCCCGGGCTGCGACCCGGGCGGCGCACGTCGTCACGGCCGGGGCCCTCGCAGCACGTCATCGACAGCGACTAGTGAGCCATTAGGCTTGGACACTGTTCGATCCGCCTCCTTAGCTCAGTGGTAGAGCACTCGCCTTGTAAGCGAAAGGTCGTCAGTTCAATCCTGACAGGAGGCTCGAAGCTCAAAGCGGTCTGGCTGCGGAATCGTTTAATCTACTGTCCGCAACCATGTTCGATGAACGCCTCAGTGTCACGTCGATGTCACAATCCTCTGCAGGGTGTCGATGCCTCCTTCACGGAGGGCCTGATTCGCTCAACCCGAACCGTTCGTGGAGCAGCACAAGCGGTTTCGGGGCCCACCAGTTGAACCGACCCATCACATGCATGAAGGCCGGAACAAGCAGCATGCGCACCAGCGTCGCATCGACCAGCACCGCCAGCGTCAGTCCGAGCCCGAACATTCGCATGAACGACACCTGCGCGGCGATCAACGCGGCAAACGAAATCGACATGATCAGCGCGGCCGCTGTGATCACCCGGCCGGTGCGGACCAGACCCAGCGCCACGCTCTCGTCGTTGTCGCCCGGCCCCGCGGCTTCCGAATCAAGCCAGTACTCCCGGATCCGGGACACCAGGAACACCTCGTAATCCATCGACAACCCGAACGCGATGCAGAACAACAGGACCGGGATATTGACCACCAGCGTGCCGGTGGCGGCGGTACCCAGCCCGCCCAGGTGGCCATCCTGGAAAATCCACACCATCGCGCCGAACGCCGCCGTCAACGACAAGACATTGAGCACCAACGCCTTCAGCGGCAATACCACGCTGCCGGTCAGCAGGAACAACAGCGCGAAGGTAATCGCGCCAATGATCGTGAGCACCAGGGGCAGCCGGGAGCTGACGGCCTCGGCGGTGTCATGATTCATCTGCGCGTTCCCGGTCATCAGGACCTGCCGGCCGCCCGGACCGGGCACCTCGTGCAGATGGTCGAGCTGCGTCTTGGAAGTCAGCGAGAACAGCGGCGCGCTGCTCGAAACGGTCAAGAACGCGCTGCCATCCTTGATGGCCGTTGCAGCCGAGGGCGGTCCGACCAGCCCACCGGCGACAAACGTGCCCGCCGGTGCGGACACCGCCGAGACATCGGGCACCCGTGAGAGCTGCGCTGCATAGCGGTTCAGCTCGGGGACCGTGACCCCGGCGGCGTCCGGTATGACAACGGCCACATTCGTCGCCGGATCGTGCGCGAAATCGGTGCGCAGCTGATCGCCGACCTGACGCGCGGAGCTCGACGCCGGTAGGACGCGGTCGTCGGGAATGCCCCACTTGACCGTCGAGAACGGCAGGCCGAGCGCGACCAGCAGTGCGACGATCGCAAGCCCGATCGGGACGGCCCGGTGCATGGCGAACTTGGCCAACCGATACCAGAATCTCTGCTCAACCGGCCGTAGACCCGGCGCTGGGCGCCGCAGCAGCCGGCGTAAGAGCGAATGCAGATCAAAGGAGTCCAAACGTGGACCCAGCAGCGCAATGGCCGCCGGCGCCACAACGATCGCCGCGACGGCCGCAAAAGCCACCACCGCCATGCCGGCGTAGGCGAACGATCGTAGGAAATACATCGGGAACAGCACCAGCACGGACATCGACAGCGCGACCGTCAGCGCAGAGAACAGAACGGTCCGGCCGGCGGCGGCCATCGTGCGCACCAACGCCTCGTCCCGCCCGGCACCATCGGCGAGCTCGTCGCGGAACCGGCTGAGGATCAGCAGCGTGTAGTCAATCGCCAGCGCCAGCCCCATCGCGACGCACAAATTCAGCGCGAAGATCGAGACATCGGTCGCGAAGGCAATCGCCCGCAGCACAGCCATAGAGCCGAAGATCGCGAAGAGGCCGACCACGACCGGAAGCGCGGCCGCCACCAACCCGCCGAACACCCACACCAACACCAGGAAGCTCAGCGGGATTGCTATCGATTCCATGACACGCAGATCTTTTTCGCTTTGGAGTTTGATCAGGGTTTCGGTCATCGCCTCACCACCGATCCGCACAGTCACACCGTCACCGCCGTGCGGCAATTCCCCGCTCAGCGCCTCGGCGTGCTGACGCGCGCCGCTATCGCCGCCGGTGATTCCGGCGACGATCACGCCGGCCTTGCCGTCATCGCTGACCAGGAGCCTCGCCGCCGATGGCGGCGCGGTCCAGGGCGATGTCACCGCCGCCACATACGGCGAGTGCTCAAGCCGACGCACGATGTCGGTGCCGACACCTGTGGCGGCGCGGCCCAGCGCACCGTCATGGGAGCTGACCGTGATCAGCATCTGCATGTCACCCTGATGGAACTCGTTGACCAGCAGTCTCGTCGCGTGCGAAGACTCCGAATTCGGATCCTGGAAACCGGCCGGGGACAGGCTGTTCGCCACCGGAATGCCGAACGCCACCGCGGCGGCCATGACCAAAACGGCGATGGCGATGATCCTGCGCGGCGCGCGGATAGCTAGCCGAGCAATTGCGGCTAACACACGCTCCCTCCTTGTGACCTCAGATCAGGCGGTGATCGGGCCGAGTCAAAAGCGCATAACCGCGCCCTCGATGGTGAGCCCCGGCCCGAACGCCAATAGGACTCCGTGCTCTCCGCGCAAGGGCTTATCGACGCGCAGGATGTTTTCGAGAACGAGCAGAACCGTGGCGGAGGCGCAATTCCCCGCATTTGCGAGGACGTCCCAACTAGCGCGTAGCTGCTCGGGCTTTAACGACAATTGTTTTCCCAGCACCCGCAGGATCTTCGGACCGCCCGGATGAATTGCCCAGTGAGCGATATCGTCGGGTGACAGTCCCAGTGGATCCAGGAGCTTGGTGACGAAGCCCTCGATGTTCTCCTTCAGCGCCGCCGGTACACCGGCGGCCAGTGACATCCAGAACGACTGGTTACCAATGTTCAAACTCATCATCGCGTGCTGGTCGTACAACTGTTCGGTGTGGGTCCCCAGGAACTGGATACCGACACCTTCGGGCGCTGATCCCATCAATATCGACGCGCTGGCGTCGCCGAAGAGCGCCTGGGTGATCAGTGATTCCGTCGGATCCTCACCCGGCATCGGGCTATCACGGATGTGGGCGGAGCTCAACTCAGTACAGTTGCAGATCACCAGCTCGTCGGGTCGAGCGACCACGCTGTCCATCGCGACCTTGATGACGTTGAGCGCCGCGTAACAGCCCATGTGACCGATAAAGGTGCGTCGCAGGTCCGATCGCAGGCCGAGTTCTTTGGCAAGCAGCAGATCCGGCCCCGGATTGACGTAGCCGGTCGAGCAGGCCATGACGAAGCTGCCGACGCGGCCTGTGTCGAAGCCCTCGATCGCCTGTCGCAGCGAACGGGAGGCAACCTCCATGACCGCCTCGCCGTGCGCTGCCATCCGATCGCCGGTGAGCATGGCACAGACCTCCGGCAGCCGGTCCCGGTTCCAGATGCTGTAGCGCTTCTGTACCCCCGTGGATTCGACAATGCGCTTTGCGAACGGAACGGGCGAGGACATGAGCTCGCAGTAGAGCTCCCAGCTGTCCTGTCTCGTGATCTCATATGGCGGAAACGCCGAGGAAATACCGAGCAGCGTGGGTCGCACGGGCACGCCAGCGGTGCGCCGCTGCGCAGAGGGGGCATCGGTGATGTCCGCTCGATACATTGCTATCTCTCCTGCATCGCGCTAGGGAACCGCCGGCTTCTTCGCCGACGTGTGCCGCGCAAACGTCGCACGCGCATGAAACAGTTCTCCGTTGGCCGCCTCGATCAGTAACCTTGCGGCGGAGACCTTTTTCGGCGGGGCTAGCGTCCCGGCCAGCCACCGGGTTCGCGCTTCCTGTCGCCGGAGCTTTCCACTGGAGGTCCGGGGCAGCACACCTGGTGCGAGCAACTCAACATGAGCCGGCCGTATGCGCGTACGCTCCGCGACCCGCGACGCCACCTCGGCCGCCAGCGTCAGCGAAGCCTCGGAAGTCGTTTCCACAAGCATCCCCAGCGCCTCGTCGTCCTCGCCCTCCGGGACGAATCCCACGGCGACCGCGCACCCGGCGCGAACGCCAGGCAGTCCATCGAGCGCCGCCTCGAACTCCTCGGGTGCATGGTTGGCGCCGCGCACAATGACGATGTCCTTGTGCCGACCCCAAAAGAAGAGCTCGCCATCGTGTTCGAACCCGAGGTCACCCGAATCGATCCATCCGTCGCGCAGTACCTGATCGGTCAGGTCGGTCCGGCCGAAGTAGCCCGCCATCACGCTGGGCCCTCGCAGGTAGATGCGACCGAGCCGGTCGGGGGGCAGGAGGGCCCCATGGTCATCGCGGATCTGGGTCTCCACCCCCGCCACGGGGCAGCCCACGCTCACCACCTCTTTGCTTCCGGGCTCGACGACGCCGTCGCCGGCCAGCTTCGCCGCGTCCAGCCCGAGGGTGCGGTAGGAGGTGCATGCCGGCTTGAACGTCACGCTCAGCGATGCCTCCGACATCCCGTAGGCGGGGATGAGCGCCGCCGCGCGAAAGCCCCACCGCCCGAATCGCTCATCGAATCGCGCCTGCGCCACGGGGCTGATCACCTCCGCTCCATTGAACATGACACTCAATGAGGACAGGTCCACGCCTTCGAGTTCCTCATCACGGATGCGATTCACGCACAGGCCGAAGGCGAAGTTCGGCGCCGCCGTGTGCGTGCCCCGATGCCGTGAAATGGCACGCAGCCACGCGGCGGGCACCGCGAGGAACATCTCGGGCGGAATGAGGACGAGCGGGGCCGGAACATAAAACGCGAGTAGCAGATTCCCGATCAATCCGAAGTCGTGGTATAGCGGCAGCCACGTCACGCCGACCGGGTTCGGTGGGCGCTCGGCCGTGAGGTAGTGGTCCAGCGCTGCCAGGTTAGACAACAGATTCTGATGGGTTAGTGCCACGGGCTTGGGATCACGCGTCGCACCCGACGAGAACTGGATCAACGCCACGTCATCGCCGGCGGAAGCCATCTGGGCCAAGTCCCTGTGGGCCGAATCCGGGCCGCCCAGCCCCGAGGCAGTCGCACAGCCCAGTCGAGGGGATGAGATCTGAACGGCGACCCCAAGGAACCGGCGGATCCGTTCGTCGGTCACGACCAGGGCGGCATCCACCGCCTGCAGCATGGCCGCCGTCCTTTTGTGATACTCGTCTAGCCGTCCCAGCCGGACCGGCGGATACAGCGGGACGGGGATGGCACCCGCGCAGAGCACCCCAAAGAAGCACTCCACGAACTCCGGGCAGGTCGGCAGCACGAGCGCGACCCGATCGCCCCTGCGCACCCCGCGACCGATCAGATCCGCGGCTATGGACAGCGCACGCTTCCGTACCCTGGCCATCGGAACTTCGTGTTCTTCCTCTTTACGATTCACGAAGACAAGGCTCATCGAACTCAGTGCGGCCGCGGCAAGCAATTCATCGAGGGTCTGGTACTTGGGCGGAATCGCGGGCGGGCCTATCACGATCGCCCCTGAACGTCGCGAACCACCAAAGACGCCAGATCGCCAACCGTCCGAAGATCGTCGGCATCCTCCTCTTCCAGGACGATGTCGTAGCGCGCCTCGATCTTGAAGACCAGTGTCATCATCTTGAGCGAATCCAGGCCCAAACTCTCCAGGGTCGAATCGGCCGTGAGCTCAACAGGGCCCACTTCAGCCCGGAGCAGATCGATGATCTCCTGCACCACGGCCCCAGCATAACCTTTCCTGATGAAACCGACTGGCGCGAGGATGCGACGGCCGGACCCACTACATCACCCTGCCGATGCGAGGCTCGCTGTCACGACGGTGTCACAACTAAACGTGAACGCACTGCGCGTACGTCATGGACAAGCCCAGATTGCATCCGACGCTCCTGGACTAACATCGCAGTTGAGGGGTAGCAACCCGGCGTTGAGTGACAGCACCCACGGACACACACAGATCGCCGTAGACGGGTCTACGCCGCCTTGTAAGCGAAAGGTCGTCAGTTCAATCCTGACAGGAGGCTCGACCAAAAAGGGCTTCTAACAGGGCAGATACCTGATGCCCTGCGCGAAAATCTGTTCGATCAACGCTTCGGTGTCACGACGTTGTCACAACCCGCTGCAGCTCCTCGACGATGAGGTCGCGCACGTCCTGCGCGGTCTCGAAGATTCTGCCGCCCAGTCGGGTTCGGTCGTCCCAACTAAAGGCGAGCGTGTCGAAGCGACCGGTGCGCAGCGAGCCCTCGATGTGGGCCACTGCATCGGCGACGACCCGGCGGACGTGCGAATCGAGGGTCGAGTACCCGAGGTGATGCGGACCCGGCGCATAACATCCTGTCGGCACTCCGGCAGCGCGCGGCTCGTCGCCGCACTGCCAGGGACGGATCACGGCGTTGCCTCCCCCTGCGCCGCACACGTGCTCAGTTCTGTTGAAGTGGGCCTAGAACTCCTCCTCGTTATCGTTGAACACGAACAGGGTCCGCTCATGCTGGGGTTGACGGATCATCCACGAGAAGTCACCCTCCCGGCCTGCGCCCTCGAAACGGCTCTTCAACACCGTGACCACGCCAACGCCCCTTTAAGCTCGCTCACCGCACTCATCTTCGGTCAGAACCTCGCCCGAACCAGGGTGCTTGTTGAATTCAGCCCTCACGGGCCGAACATGCAACGTGAAGGGCGAATTGTTCCAAACCTTTGGATACGAGTTTCTCGAAAGTCGCGGCCAAACTGCCGGGGGCCAGAGGGGCACTGGGGGTGTTACCTTACTTGCGTTCCTCGTGGGCGGTGCGGAAACCCGGTGTAACTCCGGTGCGGTCGCGCCACTGTGACCAACGTCAAGACCCATGGCGTTGGAAGTCAGACCTGCCTGCCCACGTCGCCTATTACCGGGGACGCGCTCATCCCCAGGAGGTCGCCACCGATGTCGAACCCTGCCCTGAAATCGCCCACAACCAATGCATTCCGCCGTGTGGTGCGGTCATGGAACCGCCGGGACTGGTGGGAGTTCAGCGCACTAGTAACCGCGATCCTCGTGCTGCATCTGGTGGGGTTCGGCACGCTGTTCGTGCTGATCGCCCCGCACCACTATCAGGTCGGCACCCAGGTCTTCGGTGTCGGTTTGGGACTAACCGCCTACACCTTCGGGTTGCGCCATGCCTTCGACGTCGATCACATTGCCGCCATCGACAACACCACCCGCAAGCTCACCGCCGATGGCTCCAAACCCAAATCGGTGGGCTTCTGGTTCGCGCTCGGCCACTCGGTCATGGTGCTGGTGTTGGCCGTGCTGGTGGTTGCCACCACAAAAGTCGCGGGCACCCTCCTTGATGATGACTCTCCGACCCGCCACACCCTGGGGATCGCAGGAACCCTGTGCTCCGGGATGTTCCTGTACCTCATCGGCATCATCAACATCGTTGCGCTCTTCGGCATCTGGCGGGTCTTTACGGGCCTGCGCAGTGGGCAGTTCGATGAACATCAACTTGAAGAGCAACTCAACAACCGTGGTCTGCTAGCCCGTATCCTGCGCCCAATCATGAAGCGGATCAAACACCCGATCCAGATGTTTCCTATCGGGGTGCTCTTCGGTCTCGGATTCGACACCGCCACGGAGGTGGCCCTGCTGGCACTGGCTGGCACTGGTGCCGCTGCCGGGCTGCCCTGGTATGCGGTGTTCACCCTGCCGGTGTTGTTCGCCGCCGGTATGACCATGATGGATTCCACAGACGGGCTGTTCATGACCGTCGCCTACGACTGGGCGTTTGCCAACCCGGTACGGAAGGTGTTTTACAACCTGACCATCACCGGCCTGTCGGTGGCCGTCGCGATGCTGATCGGCACCATCGAGCTAGTCAGAGTCCTGCACGACGACCTGAACCTGACCGACCCGCTTACCGGATGGATCAGCGGAATCAACCTGAACAACTTCGGCTTCGTCATCGTCGGACTTTTCATGCTCACCTGGGCTGCCTCCATCGCCTACTGGCGGTTCACCAAGGCTGGACAACGCTGGCAGGCCCACGCGGAGTAGCCCGGCGAGACCGAGTGCGCCCGACACTGTTAGCGGGGTCCAACTCGGCTACGCACGGGTGTCCACCGGCCACCAGTCCCTCGACCAACAACTCGATGCCCTCTCCGCTGCCGGGGTGGACACGGAGCACATCTACAGCGACAAGCTCTCGGGCACCTCCACCCTCGACCAGCGTCCCGGCCTAGCGGCGCTGCTGGACTACGCGCGCCCCGGTGTCTCGACGGACCAACCGCGGGGCGAATCCTGGCAGATCGCCAAGAAAGATGCGAACCGCATCACTGCGCATCAAACTGGCTATGCTGGAGTCACTGCCAAAGCAGTCACCGTTCGCCTCGACGAGGCCGACCACGCCGTCCTGCATCGGCAGTCCGAGCTATTGACGGTGCGCCCCGGCACCCTCGCCCAGATGCTTGTGGTTGCTGGACTCAACCAAGGCGCACGCACTCCTGGGGGTTCTGAGGCTCGCGCAGCGCTCGATCGGCTGGTGCAGCGCTCCCGCCAGTTAGCTCCAGCAGACGCAGTGAAGCTGGTCGACGAGGCCCGAGCCGACCTCGGCGCCGCGCGGTGAGCGTAGTCCTCGACGCCAACGTGCTCGTCTCCTTGCTGATCGCCGATGAGCACCAACCGGCGGTACAAGCTCATCTTGAGGACTGGTTAACCACCGGCGAGGAACTGCATGCCCCTGACGCGTTGCCCTATGAGGTCGCCTACGTGCCAGCCCGGCTGGTCTCTGAGGGTGCACTCGACGTCAACGGCGTCACCGAAATCTGGCAGGGCCTTGCCGCTTTCGGACTGCAGCTGAACCCGCTCGACCTCGCTAGCGAAGGCCCCGAGATCGCCGCAATCACCGTCCAACTCCGGCGCCGGCACGCTACCGACTCGACCTACGTGCGCCTCGCTCAACGACTCGAAGCGACCTCGAAGCGACCTCGAAGCGACCTCGAAGCGACACTGTGGACCCTCGATAGCGCCCTAGCCCGCACCGCCGCCGATCTCAGGCTCCCCGTGAAACTCGTGGCCTGACTCAGCCCAAAGAGCACTCAGAGACAGGACGGGTCTCGTAAGCGAGGCGCTCCCGCTCGGTCAGTAGCTCCGGCAGGTGCTGGCGACCTGGATCATTTCCTGCGCGCCCTGCGGGCCGATCGCCCTGGTGATCATCTGGTCCATCTGCGGGTTGGCGGCTTGCTGCTGGGCGATAGCCTGCTGGCGCTGATTGATCGGCAGTGCTAGGAACTGCTGCAGTTTGGTCTGCATATTCGAGTGACTGGTGAGCAGGCCGGCCAGATCGGGTGCCTGGGCAGCCATGGCTGCGGTGACCTGGGCGTAGCTACACGTCGTGGTGGCCAACGCACTTGTGACCGGATCCGCCGACGCCAGGCCCGCCGCCGGCGAGAAGGCAATCGCCGCCGTCATCGCGCCGCCTGCGGCGACACTTCGTAACCAGCGTGCAGAAGTCATTGGCACAAGCCCTTTCCCGTAAGGAGAACCGCGTCCTGAAGACGGACCTGTCAAGCTAAACACCGATCCACAGATACTGCGAGTCCGACTAGCAATAGTTATCCGATCGTCACCGGCGGCCGCCGTCAGGTTTCCTGGGAGTAGCTGTTGGTCAGGTCGTCCTGCAGGACCTGGGCGGCAGTTGTCGCGGTGAGGACGTGCAGCGGGGAGGTCAGGGTGCGGACTTGGTAGGTCCATCCGCTCGGCGGTGTCAACCGAGACGCTAGGCCCGCCAGATCGGCTTGTGCCAGGGTCGGGTCGGTCTTCTGGCTCCAGCTCTGCATCACCCAGCGCGTCCCGTTGGGTTCGACCAACTCATAGATCTGGCTTCCGGCGTTGAAGGTGAAGTCCGCCCGGCGGTCGACCGTGTGCAGAGTGTATGGCCGCGACGCCGTCGTGGGATTGCCGACGTTGACGGTGGCCTCTTTGCGCATGGCGATCCCGCCGAACGTCTTGGTTTGATCCGCCGCACTGTCCTTGGCGATGGAGTCCATCAGCCAGTAGCGCGGCCCGTTGAGCATCGCGATGAGCGCGCCGTCGTCGTCGGCGATACGACCCGCGTCCAACGTGGCCCATTCCGACTGGGGGCAATCGTTGAGTCCGTAGGAGCTGTACACATCCGCGGAGATTCCCTTGAGGCCCGCGTGGACGAGCAGAACCTCGCAGTAGCGCTCGCCCCGCAGGCCGCTGGCCACCACGTGCGAGGTGGCGGTCGGCGCAGGAGCAGTGCCCGGCGACGAACCGCAGGCCGCGGCGAGAAGGCTCATGGCGGTGATTCCAGCCGCCACCGCGAGCCGGCCGGACATGTGGTGAGAAGAATTCATGCCCCCCAGTCAACCACGCGCCGAGTAGATATTGCGAGTATGACTAGCAATACCTGAGTGTCGGGCCGTAGGCTTGCCCAGTGAGCGCGAAAGCCGTCGACATCAGTGCGCGACCCGGTGAGGTCGCAGCGCACACCGCTGACATGGGCGCGGAGCACGATGGCCGGCGGGCGCGCCGCGAGCGCGGCCGGCAGGCGGTGGTCGATGCCGCCTTCGCGCTGATCCTGGAGGACGGGGTCCCCCCGTCGGCCCACGATGTCGCTGAGCGGGCCGGGGTGTCGGTGTCGTCGGTGTTCCGCAATTTCGACGGTCTGGCCGACCTGCAGGGGCAGGCCTTGGACCGGTTCCGTTCCCGGTACGCGCATTTCGTCGCCGCCAGGCCGGCGCCGGGCGCCGATCTCGACTCGCGGATCGGGTTCTTCGTCCGCCACCGGATCCACCTGTACGAACAAGCCGGGCCGCTGTTGATGCTGGCGCGGATGCGCGCACTGGACCACGACACCATGGCCGAGGCGGTCGCCGGTAACCGTGCTGAGCTCGCGGCGCAGACCCGCGAGTGCTTCCGGGCCGAAATCGCCGGGCGGGCAACAGCCGACGCCTCCGATCTGGTATCTCTGCTCGACGCGCTGACGTCCCCGGAGTCGTTCGACGTGATGAGCAGGACCCATGGCCGGTCCGCCCGGCAGATCACCCGATCGTGGCGGGTGGCGCTGCGGGAATTGATCGCCGGCTGGCCGCCGGCACAGCGACGGCCACTGGCCGCCGAGGAGAGGAGACACGCCAGATGACCCGAGCGTCCCGATTCGAAGGAACCATCGGCCGCACCCTGGCCGACTCGCAGCCGTGGTTTGACGAGCCGCCGCATCCCGGGCCAGACGCGCCCAACGTGGTGGTGGTGCTGCTCGACGACACCGGCTTCGCGCAGTTCGGGTGCTACGGCTCCGACATCGACACCCCGAACATCGACGCGCTAGCCGCGAACGGCCTGCAGTTCACCAACTTCCACGTCACCCCGGTGTGCTCGCCGACCCGGGCCGCGCTGCTGACCGGCCGCTCCCAACACGAGGTCGGTATGCGGTGCGTGTCGAACTTCCGCACCGGGTTCCCGCATCAGCTCGGCCACATCACCAACAGCGCGGCGACCATCGCCGAGGTGCTCCGTGAGCAGGGTTATGCGACCTTCTGCACCGGCAAATGGCACCTCGCGCCGATGGAGCAGTGCTCTGCCGCCGGACCCTTCGACCAGTGGCCCCTGGCCCGCGGCTTCGACCGTTTCTACGGGTTTCTCGACGGCGAGACCGATCAGTTCCATCCGCAGCTGGTCTGCGACAACCACACCATCGAGGCGCCCGGACTACCCGAAGACGGCTACCACCTGTCCGAGGACCTGGTCGACCAGGCCCTGGCGATGGTGTCCGACTCCGTCGGTGTGCGACCCGACCGCCCGTTCTTCCTGTACCTGCCCTTCGGCGCGACCCACGCCCCGCACCAGGCACCCGAGGCCTATCTGACCAAGTACCGCGGCCGATACGACGACGGGTGGGACGTGGTGCGCCAGCAGTGGTTTGAGCGACAGCTCGAATCAGGGGTGATCCCGGCGGGAACCGAACTGGCGCCGCGCAACCCGGGCGTGGATCCCTGGGACGCGCTCCCGGAGAACCAGCGCAAGCTCGCCTGCCGGCTCCAGGAAGCCTTCGCGGCGTTCCTCGATCACACCGACGACCAGATCGGCCGACTCGTCGCGGGTCTGCGCGACCTGGGCCAACTCGACAACACCCTGCTGGTGGTGTTGGCCGATAACGGCGCCTCCCAGGAGGGCGGGCCGTTCGGGGTGATGCATGAGTTGAAGTTCTTCAACGGCCTGCTCGACGCGCCCGACGACGTGATCGACCGGCTGGACGACATCGGTGGCCCGCACAGTCACACCAATTACCCGTGGGG
>CAZZHX010000034.1:0-2434 GCA_964653535.1 uncultured Mycobacterium sp.
CTCAACCCCGCACTAGCCAACGCCGCCCGCACCACCCGCTGCTGCGACGGACCATTAGGCGCGGTCAACCCATTCGACGCCCCATCCTGATTGACCGCCGACCCCCGCACCACCGCCACCACCGGATGCCCCAACCGCCGCGCATCCGACAAACGCTCCACCACCACCATGCCGCCACCCTCACCGAACCCGGTGCCGTCGGCCGCCCCGGCGAAGGCCTTACAGCGCCCGTCTGCCGACAATCCCCGCATGCGGCTGAACTCGACGAAGATGTCCGGCGTGGCGTTGACCGTGACGCCGCCCGCCAGCGCCAGGTCGCACTCACCGGAACGCAGCGACTGCACCGCCATGTGCAGCGCCACCAGCGACGACGAACACGCCGTGTCCACCGACACCGCCGGGCCCTCCAACCCCAACACATACGACACCCGCCCCGAAGCCACACTGGAGGTCGTCCCGGTCAGCCGGTAACCCTCGATCGCTTCGGCCCCTTCGGCCAACATTCCGTAGCCCTGGGTGATCACCCCGGCGAACACGCCGGTCGCGCTGCCCCGCAACCGAGTGGGATCGATCCCGGCGCGCTCCAGCGCCTCCCACGACAATTCCAGGAATATCCGCTGCTGGGGGTCCATCGCCAGCGCCTCACTCGGCGCGATGCCGAAGAACGCCGGATCGAAGTCGGCGACCCCGTCGACGAAACCGCCGGTGCGCACATACGTCTTGTGGCGCGCGTCGGGATCCGGGTCGAACAGCCCGTCCAGGTCCCAGCCGCGGTCGCCTGGAAAGTCCGACATCACGTCGCGGCCCTCGGCAACCATCTGCCACAGGCCCTCCGGCGAATCGACTCCGCCCGGGAAACGGCAGGACATCCCGACGATGGCGATCGGCTCGCTGGACCGCTCCAGCAACGCACGGTTGGTGCGTTTCAGGCGTTCCACCTGGACCAGCGCTTTGCGCAGCGCCTCGGTCGCATGCTGGAGCTGATCAACCATTACTCGCCTAACCCTCGCTCAACCCTCGCTCAACCCTTGCCCCGGCCGTGCTGCGCTAAGCCGTGTCGCCCCGATCATCGGGCTGCCGTTCGGCCATGGGTTCCCGGCTGAGGGTCCGGGCGACCGGTGCGCGATGTCACACCGTCACGCAGGAGCGCGTGGCGTGTAGTCCATGGCGAGACTGTACCCGGCTATTTCCCGGAGTTGCTCATGCGCGCTCAGCTCTGCGAGCTGGCGGGGAGCCGGGAAGGCGCTGGGAAAACCGTGAAAAGGCCAGGTGAGCCAGGGCAGGCGTGCGGTCGGACGCTCGTGCGGCACCACCGATCGGCGGCCGGGAGGGTTTGACTCACCACGTAGCAAACGCGGCGAATATGCGCCGAACAGGTGGGTGAGGTTGCCGCCGCAGCAGGCGCCAAACATCTGGTCGTCAGCCACTACGGCCCCGCCGGCCTGCCCGACTTCCAGTGGGAGGACGCGATCAGAAAAAATTACAGCGGCACGGTCACTATCGCCCGCGACGGTCAGGTCTTCCCTCTGTGAGCCGCTAGACGGATGGCCCGGGCGGGCGGTCAGACGCCGGCGCGGCGCCACCCGTCGGCGGCCCGGACGGTTCGAATCAGCGCGTCGCACAGTGCCCGCAGCTCGGTCGTCTCGGCCCCCTCGCTCAGGGCCGTGGCGACGTCTTCAGCCGCACATCGCACCTGGTAAATCCGATCCGACAGGTCGACGGCTTCGTCCGCCGACAGCACCACCGCGTCGTCGGGCAACGCCGCCGCTCCGCCCTGGTTCAGCGAGGCCCGCTGCTCGTACGCCCGCTGCCGGCACGACTGCCGGCAGTACTGGCGGCGGCGACCCAGGGCCGCCTCCGACACGTCGCGGCCGCACCAGCGGCACGGCTGGGACTGGGCTCGGCGGGTCACGCCTTCCGACTTTAATCCGGACGTTCCGGTGATCCCGGTATGTGCCGGTATACTTGGGGTTTGCGTCGCATGTGGCGGATGCCGCTCGGGCGGCGCGTTCGCACTGCCGAACCACACCATCGTGAAGGAGTAGCGCACATGGCTGATCGCGTCTTGAGAGGCAGCCGTCTCGGGGCTGTGAGTTACGAGACCGACCGCAACCACGACTTGGCGCCGCGTCGGATCGCGCGGTACCGCACCGACAACGGCGAAGAGTTCGAGGTCCCCTTCGCCGACGATGCCGAAATTCCCGGCAACTGGATGTGCCGCAATGGCATGGAAGGCACCCTGATGGAGGGTGACATGCCCGAGCCGAAAAAGGTGAAGCCTCCGCGCACCCACTGGGACATGCTGCGCGAGCGGCGAGAAATAGCCGAACTCGACGAACTGCTCAAGGAGCGGCTCGAGGTCATCCGGTCACGCCGACGCGGCTGACCCGGCCGCCCGTTGCCATCGGCGTGCCATCGGCGTGCCATCGGCGTG
>CAZZHX010000034.1:2534-18309 GCA_964653535.1 uncultured Mycobacterium sp.
CGGCTGACCCGGCCGCCCGTTGCCATCGGCGTGCCATCGGCGTGCCATCGGCGTGACGTCGGTGTATCACTTTTCTCTCGGTGGTACACTTCGGGGATGCCCACAACCCGGCCCCGCTATCAGGTGACCGAGACGCCCGAGGTCGCCCGCGCGTTGGACAGAGCTGCCAGACGATG
Organism: uncultured Mycobacterium sp.; assembly: GCA_964653535.1. Taxonomy (GTDB): domain Bacteria; phylum Actinomycetota; class Actinomycetes; order Mycobacteriales; family Mycobacteriaceae; genus Mycobacterium. The sequence goes on from CAZZHX010000034.1 coordinate 2,711, forward strand.
GCCAGGGGAGCCTCGGTCGAAGTTGCTTCTGCGCCTGATCGAGGCAGCAGACGGCATCCTCGAACACGATGAAAACACCGACGACCTGACCCACCGGTCCGCTGTGTTGGCCAGCGCGGGCCGCTACGCCGCGGCATTCGGTCCCGCGTATCTGGCCGAGCTGCGAGCGGATTGGCCCGCGTGATCGCACTGGACGCGAGCGCCCTCATCGCGCATCTCAATCCCGGCGATCCCCACCATCACGTGGCCACCGAAATCCTCCTCGCCGGCACGCCCGGGCGGATGCTTGTCCACACGATCACCCTGGCGGAAGTGCTCGTCGGCGGCGTCCGGACGGGGCAAGGAGCGTCGATGCGCGACGACCTGCGCGCAGCCGGCATCACGGTCGCACCCCACGACGACGGCGAACCACTCCGGCTTGCCGAACTCCGCGCCACCACCGGGCTGAAGTTGCCCGACTGTTGCGTCCTTGACGTCGCAATTCGCCACCACGCGAGCCTGGCAACCTTCGATAGCGCCCTTGCCGGGGAGGCTACGAGACGTGGCGTGACCGTCCACACATGAGTGCTGCCGGGTGCTGCCAGAGATTGCGGTGCGGCCAGGGGCCGATCCCACTAGGCGCGATCGGGGGCCCGCGTCGGGCGTAGCCGATCAAGACGCCCCTGGACGCCCCACCGGGTGACCTTGAGCAGCGCCTCGCTGATATTGGAACCGCTCATCTTCGACACACCGAGTTCCCGTTCGGTGAAGGTGATCGGCACCTCGACGATGACGAATCGGTCGCGGACGGTGCGCCACGTCAGGTCGATCTGGAAGCAGTACCCCTTGGAGTCGACGGTATCGAGACCGATGGCTTCGAGCACTTCCCGGCGGTAGGCGCGGTAACCGGCGGTGATGTCGTGGAGGCCGACGCCGAGCGCCAACCGGGCGTAGGTGTTAGCCGTCCAGGACAGGGCCCACCGCTGCCACGGCCAATTTCGCACCGTGCCCCCCTCGATGTAGCGCGAGCCGATGGCGAGGTCGGCTCCGGCGTCGACCGCGTCCAGCAGCCGGTGCAGCTGCTCGGGCGCGTGGCTGCCGTCGGCGTCCATCTCGACGAGCACCGAGTACTCCCGGCTCAAGCCCCAGGCGAAGCCAGCCAGATAGGCCGCACCCAGACCGTCCTTGGCGGTGCGATGCATGACGTGCGTGCGGACGGGGTCGGCCGCGACCAGCTCGTCGGCGAGCTCTCCGGTGCCGTCGGGGCTGCCGTCGTCGACGATGAGCAGATGCACATCGGGGCACGAGTCCCGCAGCCGCCGGTAGATCAACGGCAGGTTCTCCCGCTCGTTGTAGGTCGGGATGATCACCAGGACACGCTGGCTGGGCTTGCTGGCGGTCATGTCGCTCCTTTGTCGTTCATCGCCGTCGTGTCGTTCGTCGCCGTCGTGTCGTTCGTCGCCGTCGTGTCGTTCGTCGCCGTCGTGTCGTTCAACACCGTCGTGTCGTTCAACACCGTCGTGTCGTTCAACACCGTCGGGTGATTCGTCCTGCGCCCCGGGCCCGGGGCGTATTGGCTGCGTGGCCCGCCGACGGTGCCGTATCCCGGCCAGGATGGCCGCTGTGGCCAGCCCGACGAGGACCCATTGGACGATCTCGCCCCAGCGGGTTGCCGGCGTGAGCGTCGATTTGAGGCGCACCGGCACGTCGAGGTAGGCGGGCTGAAAGAAGTCGGTGCGCACCAGTTCGGCGCCGTCCGGGGCGATCACCGCGCTGATGCCCGTCGTCCCGGCGACCACGACGTACCGGTCGTGCTCGACGGCGCGGACCCTCGCGAACGCCAGTTGCTGTTCGCTCATCGTCTTGTTGAAGGTCGCGTTGTTGCTCGGCACCGCCAGCACCTGGGCTCCGTTGAGGACCGCCTTGCGCAGCGCGCGATCGAAGATCACCTCCCAGCAGGTGGCCACCCCGACCGGCACACCGGCGATGTGCACGACGCCGCTGCTGGTGCCGGGCACCATGTGCCCGGCCCGTCCGGCGTACCCGGAGAGGTGCCGGAAAAGCCACGGCATCGGGAGGTACTCGCCGAACGGTTGCACGATCTCCTTGTCGTGCCGGTCGGCCGGCCCGGTCACGGGATCCCACACGATCACCGTGTTGGTGTACTCGGATGCCGGCGGTGGGCGCCCCGGGGCATCGAGGACGGTGCCGATGAGGATCGGCGCACCGATCTCCTTGGTGGCTTGCGTGATCTGTTGTCCGGCATCGGCATTGACGAGCGGGTCGATGTCCGACGAGTCCTCGGGCCAGATCACGATCTGGGGTTGCGGGGCGGCCCCCGAGCGCACGTCCTCGGCCAGGCGCAGCGTCTCGCGGACGTGGTTATCCAGCACAGCCCGGCGCTGCGCGTTGAAGTCCAGACCCAGCCGCGGCACGTTGCCCTGGACGACGGCGACGGTCACCGTCGGTTCCCCGCCGGATCCCGCACCGGAGTGCCGCACCGGCGGCCAGGCGATGATGGCGGCGAACAACACCAGGCAGATGGACACGCCCGGCAGCAGGACGGCAGGCGGCGACGCGGCGCCCCGCTCCCCCGAATCGGCGTTCCACCAGCGGGCGATCTCCACCCCGAGGGCGGTCACGCTGAAGCCCACCAGCATGACCGCGGCCGACAACAGCGCGGTCCCGCCGATCTGAACCAGTGGCAGCAGCGGGCCCGGCGCCTGGCTGAATGCCACCGACCCCCAGGGAAAGCCGCCGAACGGCACGATCGACTTCAGCCATTCCTGGGCCACCCACACCATGGCGAACCAGATCGGCCACCCGGGTAACCCCCGCACCACGACGGCGCACAGACCGAACAACGCGGGGAAGATCGCGCACATGGTCGCCAGCGCCAGCCAGGGCGCGGACCCGACCAAGCCGGCGATCCAGGGCAGTAGCGGCACGTAGAGGGCGAGGCCGAAGAGGAACCCGTAACCCATGCCGCCCGCCGGGGTCGTCGCCGGGCGGGTGAGTACCCAGGCCAACACCGCGGCGGCGACGACGGCCGCCCACCACCAGTTGCGCGGCGGGAAGCTGGCGCACAGCAACAGACCAGCCGCAACGGCCAGCACCAACCGGGGCAGCCGCGGCATCACCGCGGCCCGCGCGGCGAGCAGCCGCACGCTCACCGCGGCGTCTTCAGCAGCGCCCTCAGCCATGGATCACCGAGCCCCGGTGCACCGTCCGCCGGCAACGCGGCACGGCATCGCCCGGGTCCAGCCGCGGCAGGGCTGGCACGCGCGATCTCGGGTCGGTGGACCAGCGCTGCACCCCGTCGTGGGGCGCGGTGACCTCCAGGGGGCCGACGTCCCACACGGCGTAGGAGGCGGGCGCACCGGGCACCAGGGTGCCCGCCGTCGAGTCGCGGACACCGGCCGCCCGCCAGCCGCCGCGGGTGGCCGCGGCGAAGGCGGCACGCGGCGAGAGGCCGCTGCCGGGGGTGCGATGGTGGACCGCCGCGCGCACGCTCGCCCACGGGTCGAGGACAGTCACCGGGGTGTCCGAACCTAACGCGAGGGGCACGCCTTGGGATGCTAACAGCGCGAGCGGGTTGAGCCGACTGGCCCGCTGAACGCCCAGCCGCCGCGCGTACATGCCGTCGGTACCGCCCCACAGCGCGTCGAAACCGGGCTGAACGCTGGCGATGACACCCCATGCGCCCAGCTGGGCGGCCTGATCGGCGGTCACCATCTCCAGGTGCTCCAGCCGGTGCCCGCACCGGGCGACGGCCACCTCACCGAGATCCGCCGCGACGCGCCCGAAGGCATCGACCGCGGCCGATACCGCGGCGTCGCCGATCACATGGAACCCGGCGGGCACCTGCGCCTCGGTGCAGGCCCGCACGTGGGCCTCGAGCGCCTCCGCGTCCAGGTGACAGGTGCCGGCGCACTCCGGGGCATCGGCGTAGGGCTCGTGCAGCCAGGCGGTGTGCGACCCGAGCGCCCCGTCGACGAACAGGTCACCGGCCAATCCGCGGGCCCCGGTCTGCTCCACGAGCGCACGGGCCTGTGCCGCGGTGGTCACCGCCTCACCCCAGTAGCCGATCACTTCCACTCCCGGCACTCCCGGCACTCCCGGCACTCCCAGCGCTCCCGGCACTCCCGGAACTCCCAGCGCCCTGTCGGCGAGGGCGCGCAACGCCCGCCAGTCATCCAGCCCGCCGATCGCGGGGCCGGCGCACTCGTGCACCGCGACGATCCCCGCCGCTGCCGCCGCGCGCAGCGCCGCGGTCCGGGCCTCGGTCAGCTGGGCGTCCGTCAGCAGGCGGCGGGCGACGGCCCGCAGCAGGTGGTGGGCATCGCCGGCCAGCGGCCGCTCGGCGGCGAAACCGGCCGCCTCGGCCAAGCCAGGGCCCAGCCGCCGTAACGCCGTCGACGCCACCGCGGAGTGGACGTCGACCCGGGCCAGGTAGGCGGGCCGGTCACCGAGCACGCGGTCCAGGTCGCTGGTGCTCGGCGGGGCGTTCTCGGGCCACGCCGACTCGTCCCAGCCGTGGCCCCACACCGGCCGGTCCGGGTGGGCGGCCGCGTAGTCGGCGACCATCTGCAGGCACTGGGCGCGCGAGGCCGCCCGGCGCAGGTCCAACCCGCTGAGCAGCAGGCCGGTGTCGCTGACGTGCACGTGGCTGTCCACGAATCCCGGCGCCACGAAGCCGTCGGCCAGATCCTCGTGCTGAGCTCGGGGGAACTGCCGGCGGCCGACGTCATCGCTGCCCAGCCACACGACCACGCCGTCGCGGACTGCCATGGCGGTGGCGTCCGGGTGGGTCGGGCTGTGCACGCGGCCATTGAGCAGCAGCGTCGTCGTCTCGGTCACAGGGCGAAAACTACGGCACGTCGGCATCAATGGCGTCGGCGTCGATCACCTCGGCGTCGATCACCTCGGCGTCGATCACCTCGGCGTCGATCACCTGGTCACCCACATAGGTGTCGGAGTAGGCCCGCGCGGACGCGGTCGCGAACGCCGTTGCGTAGCTGGCCAGGGGGACCCGTCGGCGCAGGCCCCGCGCCATGATCGCGGCCAGGCCGGGGGCGGCGACCGCCCGTACCGGCGGCGCCAACAGCACGAGCCCGAGGGCGGTGGTGACCAGGCCCGGGATCATCACCAGGCCCATGGCCAGGGTGATCATCGCGCTGTCGCCCGCCGTCGCGCGCGGTTCCCCGCCACCCGAGGGCCACGAGCGCACCTGGCCGATGCGCTGAAGCAGGTGCGAACCGGCCATCGGGGCCAGGACGCTCCACGCGAGCAGGGAGGTCACCAGCAGCACCAGCAGGGTCCAGCCCCAACCGAACGCGGCGACCAGCGCGAACGCCGCCGCGAGCTCGACAACGGCGTAGATGAGAAACAGCCGTGACACCATGCTGAGGAAACGTCCGCGGCCCACTCGTCAGTTCCCCTGGGCGGCGCCTTTCGCGGCTGCAGTTAGATGACGCTGTGACCACGATTCAGATAACCACCCCCGACGGGCCCATCGACGCGCTGTTGAGCACACCGACCGGACAGGGCCCCTGGCCGGGGGTGGTGGTGATCCACGACGCCTTCGGGTACGGCCGCGACAAGCAGTCGACCAACGACCGCGTCGCCCGCGCCGGCTACGTGGCGATCACCCCGAACATGTACTCGCGAGGCGGTCGCATTCGCTGCATCAGCCGGGTCATGCGCGAGCTGCTGACGCAGCGTGGCCGCGCACTCGACGACATCATGGCGGCGCGCGCGCACCTGCTGGCCATGCCGGAATGCTCCGGGCCCGTCGGCATCGCGGGGTTCTGCATGGGGGGCCAGTTCGCGCTGATCATGGCGCCCAAGGGTTTCGGCGCCTCAGCGCCGTTCTACGGCGTTCCCCTGCCCCGCCACTTGGACCAGACGCTCGACGGGGCGTGCCCTATCGTCGCCAGCTACGGGGAGCGTGACCCGTTCGGCCGGGGCGTGGCCCAGAAACTGCGCGAGGTCACCGCGCGCAAGAACATCACCGCCGACATCAAGGAGTACCCGGGCGTGGGGCACAGCTTCGCGAACGAACTGCCGGCCCAGCCGTTGCTGCGCGTCACGGGGCTAGGCCACGACCAGGCCGCCGCCGAGGACGCGTGGCGCCGCGTCTTCGCATTCTTCGCCGAGCACCTCAACGACGCGGCGGTGTGAGCGTGGCCGGATCAGCGAATCGGCCGAACCGTTGGATACAGGCCGGCGTGGTCCTCGCCGGGCTGGTGGTGGTGGCCGGCGTGATTCGCGGCGTCACCTTGGGCCGCGAAGGCCCCCAGCCCAGCCGGCCGGACACCGACACCGCGTCGGCGGGCATGTTCAGCCCCGAGGAATGGCGGATCATCGATTTGCTGCCCCCGGGTTTCGGCGCCTCCACCTGCGAGCGGTCCACCGACCCGTTCCCCGACGCGGTCGCCAGCCTGGACTGCAGCGAGAACTCCGGCTCCGACGACCCCACCGACGCGCGTTTCACCCTCTACGACCAGCCCGGGGCGCTGACGGACGACTTCATCACGACGGTCGCGAACATGGCGATCGCGCGGTGTCCGGGCGGCAACTCGTGGGGCCCCGGCACCTGGACACTCGACACGAAAACCGGCGCTCTCGGCGGCAAGGTCGTGTGCGGCACGGTCGACGATCGTCCCAACATCGCGTGGACCCGCGACGCCCAGCTGCTCCTCGCCACCGTCAACGGCGGCGCCAACCTGGGCACCCTCTACGAGTGGTGGCACCGTTACGGCGCCGGGGTGCAGCAGTAGCGGTGCACCAGTAGCGGTGCACCAGTAGGCGGTGCAGCTGTAGAACTGCTCAGACGTCGGCGGCCAGCCTGACTTCGATGCCGGTGTTGGTGTTCATGCCGCCGCGCAGCCGGCTGAAAACCGTGAACAGCTTGCCGACCACGCCGAACCGCCTGCCGATCGCGTCGTAGATCGCCGGGTTGTGCGAGGTGTCGAGGACGGTCGCGGTGCCCTCCACGGCCTCGCTGGTCGCTTGGCCGCGCATCGTGCAGGTGGCCAGCGTGACCCGCGGGGTGTTGCGAATCCGCTTCACCTTCCACGATTTTCCCTCGGTGATGACGAGGAAGCGGTCACCTTCGGCGACCGCCCAGATCGGGGTGGGCTTGGGCGTGCCGTCCTTGGTGAAAGTGGTCAACAGGACGTACTGCGACGTGGCCAGATCGGCGAAAGTGGGCGTCATCACGTTGTCAACCTACACCGGCGACGCGGCGCGTCCAGGGTCTCCGGCTGGCCGTACCGTGAGCGGGTGGTCAGATCCCGCGACTCCGACGTCTGCCCGGGCGCGCTGCAGGTGCATCAGGCCGCAGACGGCGCCCTGGTGCGGGTCCGGCTGCCCGGCGGGACGATCACCTCCAGCCAGCTGGCGGCGCTGGCCGGCGTCGCGGCCGAGTCCGGCTCCGGCACGCTGGAACTGACTGCCCGCGGCAACATTCAGGTGCGCGGCATCACTGACGTCACCGACGTCACCGAGCGGGTCACGCCGGTGCTCGAGCACGCCGGGCTACTGCCGTCGCCGACGCACGAACGGGTCCGCAACGTCGTCGCATCGCCGCTGTCGGGCCGGGCCGGGGGGCGCCGCGACGTCCGCCCGTGGGTGCGCGCGCTGGATGCGGCGATCTGCGCCACTCCCCCGCTCGCCGACCTCGGCGGCAGGTTCTGGTTCAGCCTCGACGACGGACGCGCCGACGTGTCGGGACTGCGCGCCGACGTCGGCGTCCACGTGGGTGACGACAGCTGCACCCTGCTGCTCGCCGGGCGTGACACCGGGGTCCGGCTGGACGCGGGCGAGGTGGTCAACACGCTCGTCGATGTCGCGACTCAGTTCCTTGCGATCCGCGGAAATGCCTGGCGTGTCGGCGAATTAGACGATCCTGCACGCTTGGTGCCGGGCGCCGAACTGCGTGGCGCCGAGTTCCCCGGGTCCCCCGCCTTCCCTGCCGTCACCAGGGCGCCGGTGGGGTGGTTCACCCAGGACGACGGCCGCGTCGCGCTGGGCGCCGCCGTCCCGCTGGGGGTCCTGAGCTCCCGCACCGCCGACTACCTCGCGGCAATCGATGCTCCCCTGGTGATCACCCCGTGGCGATCGGTCCTGGTGTGCGATCTCGACGACGCCGTCGCCGACGCCGCGTTGCAGGTGCTGGCACCGCTGGGCCTGGTGTTCGACGAGAACTCTCCCTGGCTCAATGTCAGCGCCTGTGCGGGCAGCCCCGGGTGCGCGCGATCGGCCGCCGACGTCCGCGCGGACGCCGCCGCGTCGCTGCGGGCGGACACCGGGCTGCACCGCCATTTCGTGGGCTGCGAGCGGGCGTGCGGAAGCCCGCTCGCCGGCGAGGTGCTGGTGGCCGACCAGCAGCACCTCGACGGGTATCGAACGCTGCGCCATCGCACCGGCAATTAGGGTGAACGGGTGCTCGACTACATCCGCGACGCGGCCGAGATCTACCGCCAGTCGTTCGCGACCATCCGGGCCGAAGCCGACCTGACGGGCTTCCCCGACGACGTGGCGCGGGTCGTGGTCCGGTTGATCCACACCTGCGGACAGGTCGACGTCGCCGCGCATGTCGCCTACACCGATGACGTCGTCGCCCGTGCCGGGGCCGCCCTGCGCGGCGGGGCTCCGGTGCTGTGCGATTCGTCGATGGTGGCCGCCGGGATCACTGCGGCGCGGCTGCCCGCCGGCAACGAGGTGGTGTCGCTGGTGGCCGACCCCCGTGCGGCAGAGCTGGCGGAGCGCTGCCACACCACCCGCTCGGCGGCCGGGGTGGAGCTGTGGGCCGACCGGCTGGCCGGGGCAGTGCTGGCGATCGGCAATGCGCCGACGGCGCTGTTCCGGCTGCTGGAGCTGATCGACGACGGGGTCGCGCCACCGGCCGCGGTGCTGGGCGGGCCGGTCGGCTTCGTGGGGTCGGCGCAGTCCAAACAGGAGCTGATCGAGCGTCCGCGCGGGATGTCCTACCTGGTGGTGCGGGATCGTCGCGGGGGCAGCGCCATGGCCGCGGCCGCCGTCAACGCGATCGCGAGCGAGCGCGAATGACCGAACGCGACGAGCAGACAGCCGCCAGGAAGGGAACCCTGTACGGCATCGGGGTGGGCCCAGGCGACCCGGAGCTGGTGACCGTCAAGGCCGCCCGGCTGATTGGCGACGCGCACGTGGTGGCCTATCACAGTGCGCGGCACGGCCACAGCATCGCCCGCGGCATCGCAGAGCCCTACGTGCGACCGGGCCAGATCGAGGAGCACCTCACCTACCCGGTCACCACCGAGGGCACCGACCATCCGGATGGCTACTCCGGTGCGCTCGAAGATTTCTACGTCGAGGCCACCGCGCGCATCGGCGCGCATCTCGACGCCGGGCGCGACGTGGCCCTGCTTGCCGAGGGCGACCCGCTCTTCTACAGCTCCTACATGCACCTGCACACCCGGCTCGCCGAGCGGTTCGACGCCGTGATCGTGCCCGGCGTGACGTCAGTGAGCGCCGCCTCGGCGGCCATCGCCACGCCGCTGGTGGCCGGCGACGAGGTGCTCTCGATACTGCCCGGCACCCTGCCGGTCGCCGAGCTGACCCGCCGACTCGCCGACGCCGACGCCGCGGTGATCCTCAAGCTGGGCCGCTCGTATCACGCGGTGCGCGAGGCATTGTCGGCGTCCGGGCAACTCGACGACGCGTACTACGTCGAGCGGGCCAGCACGGCCGCGCAACGCGTCTCACCCGCCGCGGACGTCGACGAAACCAGCGTGCCGTACTTCTCGCTGGTCGTCCGGCCGGGCGGGCGGCGGCTCGCGCCACAGCCGCCACGGGCCGGCTCCGTGGCGGTGATCGGCCTGGGCCCCGGTGACAGCGAGTGGATGACGCCGCAGAGTCAACGCGAGCTGGCCGCCGCGACCCATCTGGTCGGCTACCACGGCTACCTGGACCGCGTCCCCGTCCGCGCCGACCAGCGTCACCACCCCAGCGACAACGCCGACGAACCCGCCCGGGCCCGGCTGGCCTGCACGCTGGCCGAGCAGGGCCACGCCGTCGCAGTCGTGTCGTCGGGCGATCCGGGGGTGTTCGCGATGGCCACCGCCGTCCTCGAAGAGGCCAAACAGTGGCCGGGAGTGCAGGTTCGGGTGATCCCCGCGATGACCGCAGCCCAAGCGGTCGCCAGCCGGGTGGGCGCCCCCCTGGGTCACGACTACGCGGTGATCTCGTTGTCCGATCGGCTCAAGCCGTGGGACGTCATCGCCGCGCGACTGGCTGCCGCGGCCGCCGCCGATCTGGTGCTGGCCCTGTACAACCCCGCGTCCAAGGCACGAACCTGGCAGGTGGGAGCGATGCGCGACATCCTGCTGGCCCATCGGGAACCGGGCACACCCGTCGTGGTGGGCCGCTCGGTGTCGGGGCCGGTGCCCGGGCCCGCCGAGGAGGTGCGCGTGGTACGCCTGGCCGACCTCGACCCCGCCGATGTCGACATGCGCTGCCTGCTCATCGTCGGGTCGTCGCAAACCCAGTGGTACACCGACGATTCCGGCGATCGGGTGTTCACTCCCCGGAGTTACCCGACCTGACCCGGCGCTGCGAGGCTGATCGCAATGAAGTCCAGACGCCATAACGCTTCGAAGAACTTGCAGCCGAATTCCTCCAGCTCTATCTTGCTGGCTCGCGGCAGTTCCCCACTCTGCATCACTTGCTCGACGATCTCCCGGATCGTGAGATCGCCGTCGATGCGCCTGACGAAGCTGGACTGGGCGGGGGTGATGCCGGTCCGCCAGTTCGGCCGGAAGATCTCTTGGCCGTCAATGCCGCACCGCATGCGCATCAGCGGAACGTAATCGAGTGAGTCGGCGGGCGAAAAATCGACGATGTAGCTCTTCTTCGGGCGGTCCGGCCGACAGGCGAGGAAGAAGTGCGATGCGTTGAGGACGTGGAGACTCTCCACCACCGACCAGAGCTCGGTGTCGGGCATTGCGTTGATGGCCCGGTCCATCGCGCTTCCCGGCCGGAACCAGTCGTGCGGGTAGTACGGCGCATTGAGCAGCCACCCCTGGAACACCAGTCCTGCGGAGTCGACGAGGTCGATGCACTCGGCAACGGTGAAGCTGCGTTCACGGCCCCGCAGGAACACGTTCGCCAGTGCGACGTCGGACTGCGCCGACGCCGGCGCGATCTTGAAGAAGTTCTGGACGGGATGCTCCGACGGCAGCGCTGAGATCGTTTCCCTGACCTTCTCGACCGATGCCTCGTTGGGGCCCAGACCCAGGCCGCTGAAAGCCGATTGGAGCATTTCGATCCCGATTCGCCCGTACTTCGCGTAGAGCATGACCCCGAGAGCGCCGTGCTCGCGCAGGCAGCCGCCCAGCGCCTTCATGCCGGCCGCCGGTTTCCGAAGGGTATTCAACGCCCCGGTCGACACGATGAGGTCGAAGTCGCGCCGAAGCGTCCCGGCCTCGTCGATCGGGAGCCGGTACAACTCCAGGTTGGACAGGCCGTAGGTGTCCTTCAGGGATTGCGCGTGGTCCAGCGCGGCCTGATCTGTGTCGATCGCGGTGACCGTCGCGGCCCGGTTGGTCAGCGCGAACACCGCCGCTTGGCTCGAGCCGCAACCGGCGACGAGAATATCGATGTCGGGCTGGTAGGGCCGATCGGGCCAGATGGTCGCGTGGGCATGGATGGGGTCGAACCACTCCCAGTTGTCCTGGACCCATGCCTCGAGATCCTGGATCGGTTCGGGATACATCCACGGCTCGTACTCGTCAGAGCCGACATCGGTGCGCGAATCCTCGGTCATCTCAGCGGTGGGCCTTCCTGTCGACTGTGGTCGAGGATCACGGATCGCCGTCCGACCTCTCCAACATGGGATTATGTCAAACGGGCGGTTATTGAGGTGGGCGCCCCCTCACGCGATGGATGGATACGATTTGACCGTGTTCGATCCCGCGACCCCCCGGCCCACGATCTGCCTGACCATGATCGTGCGCAACGCGGCTACCACCATCGGCGAAACCCTCGACTCGGTCGCGCCCCACATCGCCTCGTGGGTGATCGTCGACACCGGCTCCGACGACGGCACCCCGGACCTGATCCGCCACCACATGGCCCACCTCGGCATCCCGGGCGATATCCACGAACTACCCTCGCTCACCCTCGGCGACGACCAAACCGCCGCGCTGGCCCTGGCCCAGGGCCGCAGCGATTACATCTGGGTCATGGACGCCGACGTCCGGGTCGTGGGCGAACCCGACTTCTCCCGGCTCAGCTGCGACGTCTACTGGCTGCGGCACGCGGACCGCGGTGACGTCGTCTGGCGCGCGCAGGTATTCCGCGACGGGGTGCAGGCCCAGTACGAGGGTATTAGCCAGTCGTTCGCGACGTGGGACGACGCCCTCATCGATGTTCGCCTCCAGGGCAGCTACCACCTGGAAAACCGTCACCCCGGCAGCCAGGGACCGTTCGAGTCGAGGCATGCGCGCGATCACGAGGTGTTGCTGGCCGCGGTCGAACGCGACCCGCAAGATGCGCCGTTTGTCTTCGACCTTGCCCAGAGCTACTACGCCCGAGGCGATTTCGTCAATGCGAGAGCATGCTACGCGCGGCGGGTGAAGATGGGCGGCTGGTCCGACGAGGTCTACTTCGCGATGCACCGGATCGCCGACTCGATGGCCAACCTCGGTGCGCCGTGGGCCGACGTTCAGGACGCCTACCTGAAAGCCTGGGAGCGTCAGCCGACCCGAGCGGAGCCGCTGTACGCCATCGCCCTGCATTACTTTGGCGAGCGGCGTTACCTGCTGGCTCACGAATTCGCCCGGCGCGCCGCCGCGATCCCATTCCCGCAATCGGACCAATTGTGCGTGCACGACGATGTCTACACCTGGCGGGCGGCCGATATGCAGGCGGTGTGCGCATCCTGGATCGGCAAGCCCGCGGAGTCGTTTGAACTCGACCGGCGCCTGCTGGCCCGACCCGAACTCCCCGACAGCGACCGGAAACGGATATCGGCCAACCGTGACACCTTGGTGCCGACGATGTTCTATGCCGCCATGCGATATCCGCGCACCCTCGCGCAATCGCTGCGGCCGACGGCCGGCCACGGGCGACAGGCCGAGGTGGTCGTCAGCGTCATCGCCGGGCCGGATCGGGTGACCACCGAGCAAATGCTCAACTCGTTTCTGAACTGCTGCGCCGACATCTCACGCATCGGCCGGTTCCTGGTGGTCGACCCCGGCTTGTCAGCCGAGGACCGCGCGTGGTTGGGCGAGCACTACTCTTTCCTCGAATTCGCCCGCACCGGAATCGGGGAGAAACCGGGTTCCGGGCTCGCGCACATCCGCGAAGAAATCGACGGACGGCTCTGGCTGCACCTGGGCCAGGCCTGGTGGTTTTTCACACCCGAGAACCTGGTGACCCGCCTGTGCGCGGTGCTGGACGCCGAACCGGAGGTGTTCCAGGTGGGAGTCAACCTCGGCGACGCGGCGGGGCTGACGGGCGCCTCCGCGGCCGAGGTGACGGTGCGACGCGCGACCGGCACCGGCCGCTACGTGATCACCGACGTCGTGGCCCACGGCCCGGCGATGTTCGACACCGCGCGCCTGGATCGGGCTCGCGGCATGAATCCCGCAGCCACCGATCCGATCGCCGAACTCGGACGGCGTGCCGCCGCCGCAGGATTGCGCACCGCGACCCTGGACGAAGTCCTGTGCACCGCGGCGGTCTGAACCACCCTGCCACCTAACGATTGCGGAAGGTTTCGCTCATGCGGTTCGCCGTCGCGACAATGGCAGCGCCCGGCTATAATCACAGCGCGATATTTGCCGAGGTAGCAATGTCTTTGGACAGCGCCCTTCGAGAGCTAGGCCACGACTCGGTGCTGACTAGTCGCCTCGACCTGGATGACCGATACACCATCGTGCTTCAGCCGCACCTGCTCGCCTCTTACGGTGTGCAGCCGCCACGAAAAACGATCTTGTACAACCTCGAGCCATTGGCGCAACCCGACCACCTGGTTCGCTGGCTGATGCCCGATCTGCTCGACCTGTTTCGCCGCTACCCGGTCTGGGACTACAGCCACGCCAATATCGAGTGGCTCACCAGCTGCGAGCGGGTGCCCCAGTCCTGCTACGTTCCGATCGGTTACGTCCCCGAATTGACGCGGATCGCCCCAGCCCCCGAGGACATCGATATACTGTTCTACGGCTCGGTCTCCGACCGCCGACAAGAGATTCTGGATAGGCTGCGCGCCAGGGGATTTCGTGTCGAGGCGCTGTTCGGCACCTACGGCGAAATCCGGGACTCCTGGATCGCTCGATCCAAGATCGTGCTCAACGTCCACTCGTACGACGCGCAGCCCTTTCAAATCGTGCGCATCTCGTATCTACTCGCCAATCAGCGTGCAGTGGTTTCCGAGAGCCGTGCCGATCCGGCGGAAGAGCGCGACCTGGAGTCGGGCATCGCGTTCGCGGATTACGACGACCTGGTCGATCGCTGCGCGGAACTCCTCGGGGACGACCAAGCGCGCTGCGAACTCGCTGAACGTGGCTTCACGGCTTTTTCCGCCCGCAGCCAGGCCGACATCCTGCGCAGCATCCTGGCGTCGGGCATCGGTCCGACCGGCCCGTAAACCCGAACCGCGGGTACGATTCGGCCGTGCCCATCCCGGCGACGACGCCAGTATCCAAGCGCCCGACAATCTGTCTGAACATGATCGTGCGCGACGAGGCGCACATCGTCTCGGAGATACTCGACTCGGTCGCGCCCTACATCGACTCGTGGGTGATTGTCGACACCGGCTCCGACGACGGCACCCAGGACCTGATCCGCACGTACATGGCCCGCCGCGGTATCCCCGGACAGCTCTACGAACGGCCGTGGCTGAATTTCGGCCACAACCGCACCGAAGCACTGATGCTCGCCCAGGGCCACGCCGACTACATCTGGGTGATGGACGCCGATGACATCCTTCTGGGTGAGCCCGACTTCACCCAGTTGGACGGGGACGTCTGTTGGCTACGCTGCGTCGACACCAATGATGACCTGTACTGGCTCCCCGCGGTGTTCCGCGACGGGGCGAGCGTCCGCTGGGTGGGCGTCACGCACGAATACGCGACATGGGACGACGCCTACGTCACCAAGCGCCTCGACGGCGACTACCACGTCGCGGACCGCCACCTCAGTGCCCGCAACGCCGGTGGGGACAAGCTGACGCGCGACCGCGATCTGTTGCTCGCCGAGATCGAACGCAACCCCGAGGATTCGCGGTCGATGTTTTACCTCGCCCAGACCTTCTACTGCATGGGCGACCATGTCAGCGCACGCAAGTGGTATGCGCGGCGGGCTGAGATGGGCGGTTTCGATGAGGAGGTCTACTTCTCGCTGTGGCGAAGTGCGGAATCCATGTCGGAACTTGGTGCGCTGTGGCGAGACACCGAGGAGGCCTATCTCAAAGCCTGGGAATTTCGACCGACCCGCGCCGAGCCGCTCTGGGCCATCGCCCGGCATTACCGCACCGCTCGGCGCTTCCAACTCGGCTACCTCTTCGCCAAGCGCGCCGTCGATATACCTCTTCCCGTCAGCGACAATCTGTTCGTCCGCGGCGACATCTACGC
>CAZZHX010000035.1:0-18284 GCA_964653535.1 uncultured Mycobacterium sp.
TGGGCAATGGCCTCGTCGTCGGCGACATGTTCATCCTGGATCTCAACCTGGCGACCGTCCAGACCGGCCTGCACTGCTCGGCCAGCACCATCGTTTTCATCGCGTGTCTGGCAGACCTGACTCTGGCGGCCACCGTGCTCGGAGCCGGGGTCCTCGGCGACAAGTACGGTGCGAAACGGATGTTCGTCGCCGGCGCATGCGGCGCCGGGGTTTTCGGGCTGCTTGCCGCGGTCGCCCCGAACGCCGCTGTGATGATCGTCGCCCGAGCCTGCATCGGGGTGGCGTTTGCGTTCCTGTGCAGTCTGTCGCTGGCGATCATCAACGCGGTCTTCCCTGCCCACCAGCGGGCAAAGGCGATCGCGCAGTATCTGGCCGTGATCTATGCCTTCGGGGTGGCGCCGCCAGCCATCGCCAGCCTGCTGATCAAAAACGCCGGCTGGCGCAGCGGCTTTCTCGTCACGGCAGTCCTGGCGATCCTCGTCGTGGTGATCACCCTGCGGTATGTCCCGGAGACGCAGCGTTCGCACTGCAAGATCGACGTCCCCGGCCTGCTGCTGGTGGCCGCCGCGCTGATGGGCCTGATTTATGGCATCTCCAAGTTGGAGACGGGATTGCAGTTTGCTGCGCTGGTACCGATCGTGATTGGAGTCCTCGCCGGAGCTGCATTCGTGTGGTGGGAACGGCGGACCGACGACCCGGCGCTGGACCTGGTTATTTTCCGCTCACCCCGCTTCGACGCCGCGGTGATCGCGGGCGCCGCCAGCAGTCTGGTCCAGGGTGGAGGGCTGATTATGGTCGGCTATTACCTCGTCATTCTCCGCGGTACGTCGACCCAGACGTTCGCACTGCTGATCATTCCTGCCGCCCTGCTGTCCGCAGTGGCAGCGCTCGGTGCAGGTCGGGCTGCGGCACGGCTTGGCGTCCACAGCGTCCTGGTGGCGGGCCTCTTAGTATTGACGCTGAGCCTGCTGTTGCGCCGGTTGTTAGAGATCGATACCCCGATCGTCGCCGTCGCCGCCGTGCTGGCGCTGACAGCGATGGGCGGTGCAATCGTCCATACCCCGCAGGTCACGATCATGATGTCCAGCCTGCCGACCAGTCTGGGTGGTGTGGTCTCAGCGATAGAGACCTCAGTGACATCAGCCTTCACCGCCATCGGGGGGTCACTTTTCGCGCTGCTCAGCCTCGCGCTGTTTAATCGCGACTTAAAGCTGTCAGGTTCGGGCATCAGCGGCAAACAGGCTCTCGGGACTCTGCGAGTGGCGCACGCTCCAAGCGCCCTCAGTACCCCAGGGGATGGGCTGTCGGATCCCCAGCAAGTTCAGAAGGTGATTGCCGAGGCCGCGTCGTGCATGGTCGACGCAGCGCACGAGATGAATCTCATCATGACCGTCGTGCCTGTGACGGCGATCGTCCTCGCCATCGTGCTGTTTCTCCGGGAAACGCCTCGCGAAACACGACAATCGGCAGCGCATTGATGTCGCCTCATCGGCGGCTGGTGGCCGATGGTGCTTGTGCGCCGTCGGTATTGAACCGCACACCCGTTGTCCATACAGTAGGGCAGGTCGCCATCGCCTCCCCTGCGGCCAGCGAGAGGAACTCATGTCTGTAATCGATCGGTTGCGGTATGACGGCAAGCGGGCACTGGTTGTCGGCGGCGCTACCGGCATGGGCGCCGCGGCGGCCAAGTCGGCGGGGGAACTGGGCGCCGAGGTCATCGTGATGGACCACGCGCCGGTGACCTACGACGCCGCCCAATCGATCAACGTCGACTTGCGCGACCCCGCGTCGATCGACGCCGCGCTCGACCAGCTGGGGGGCCCGGTCCATGCGCTGTTCTCCGCCGCCGGGGTCGCTGAGGGACCCGACCTGATGAAGATCAACTTCATCGGCCACCGCTACATCATCGACCGCCTGATCGAGAAAGGCTGGCTCCCCTCCGGTTCGGCCATCTGTTTCATCTCCTCGGTGGCCGGCATGGGGTGGGAGAACGATCTGCCACTGCTGCAGGAGTTCCTGGCCAACACCGATTTCGCGTCGGCCCAGGAATGGGTGGCGGAGCACGAGAAGAAGGGCATCATCCACTACGGATTCAGCAAGAAGGCCGTGAACGCCTACGTGGCGATGCAGGGGTATCCGCTGCTGAGGAAGGGCGTCCGGATCAACGCGATCTGCCCGGGCCCCACCGACACACCACTGGCCCAGGCGAACGCCGACCTCTGGCTCAGTTTCGCTCAGGACTACCGCGACGACACGAGCTCCAAGGTGCACACCCCGGAGCAAATGGGCGACGTCATGGCCTTCCTCAACAGCGCCGCCGCCTTCGGCGTCAACGGCATTACCCTGCTCGTGGACTACGGGCACACGATGGCGTCGCTCACGGGGGCGTTCGCGCCGGGCAAGGCGATCATCGACCTGATCATGGGCCGAGTGAAACTCAGCTAGGACGCTCGGCGAGCTCAGTCGGACAGCACCTGCACCGGGAGGTCGTCGGCCCAGGGCTGGCTGGTGACCATGTCGGCGACGCGCACGATGCCGCGCTCGAACTCGCCGGTCGCCGCGTCCACCAGTCGATAGGCCTGGGTTTGCTTGTGGATCGGTTGGGCGTCGAGCAACACCACCCGCACCTCGCCCGGCTGGAAGCGGCAGCGCTCCTGCAGCGCGGCGATCAGTTGTTCATTGTGCATATGACCGTCGCCGAAATTCCAGCCGATGGCGGTGCTGCAGATCCGCTCGCCGTCGGTGACGACGTAGTCGTCCTCGTTCTCACCCGCCATCGCGCGGTGCGCCAACGTGAACAGCGCCCGGCCGTGTGTGTTGAAACCGCGGAACGCGTATCCCATGTAGATCGGGATCTGCGCGGCCTCGGGGCTGCCGTAGAACTGCTCCAGCTGGGCCGCCGGCATGCTCGCGATCGCCACGATGCCCCGGGCTATCTTCTGTTCCGCCGAGGGCTTGACGCACCACAGCGTGGTGTCCCAGTTGCCTGCGTAATACCGCATGCCAGGCAGGAAAGAGACCTTGCGCGGAAACATGTTGCCCGCGATGACGATTCCCACGATCACAGAGAACAGGATCGCTACCGGTACCGGGTTGCCGAGGTCGGCCAGCCCCAAGCGGGCGTGCGCGACGAACAACGACAACACCCCGAAGATCATGAAGACGTTCCACTCCAGAGGCACCCCCATCGGAATCGACCCGAGGATGCCGAGGTGGAAGCACACCATTACTGCGGCCGCCACCGTGGTGGGCCAGCCGCCGTGGCAGAAGAACAACACCAGCGGCACGAGCATCTCGATGGCGGTACTCACATGGGCAAGCCATCGCGACGGCCACCCGGGGCGCAGGTCGTCGGGGAAATTCTCGAAGAAACGCCGCTTGAGCCACCGGGGCCGCATCAAAGGGTTGTTGGACATCATCGTGGAGATGACGAAAGGAAAGTGCTTATTGAGCTTGGATATCGCCGCGCCTATCCAGATGACCAGGAAGACCACTTTGGACCCCACGACCATGTCGGCGCCGAAGAGGAAGGTCACCGCCATGGTCGCGTAGACCTCGCCACGGGCGGCCAGGAAGATCACCTTGTCGCGCAGGGCGAGCACCCCGAGGATCGCCAGGATCAGCGCGACCTTCCACGTCGGCAGCAACCCGACCGTCGTGTTCAGCGACGGCACCGGCCCGGTGCCGTCGGCGAACAGCGCGGCCAGCGTCATGATCAGCAGCAGTCCGTACAGCGCGACATCGAACGGGGTGCGTTTGGTTCCTCTGGTCCCCGGGACACGATCCGGCCACGGTGGCAGCCGAATGGTGCCGAACCGCATCCAGTACAGGATCGAGCCCATCGGCGGGAAGAAACGGTTGTTCAGCGGCCCGAAGCCGCAGCCCAGCCCGATCACCTCGAACAGCATCGTGTAGAGCACGACCTTCTCGAACACGATCGGCTCCGACCACCACGATGCGACCTGGGTGAACCCGCCGAGTCCCGCGGTGGCCGAGGCGAACAGCCACCCGCCGAGAATGTAGAGAAGAATCTTGACCACGTAGAACAGATGCAGGGCGACCGGCGTGCCGAAGCCCACCTCGGCCCAGTGCCGGGCCATCGGGCGGATCTTCTCGCTGCGGGTGCCTTTGCTCCACTCGTCCATGTCGACGTGGGGCAGGTCGGGCTTCAGGAATCCCATGGTGTGACAGCCTAGGACGTACCCGCAACAACGCCCACGGCGAGACCGAATGACGTGAGGCTGACCCGCCGTGAAACTAACCAGCCTTCGTCGCGGGTGGGCGGTAGAAGAAGAGCAACTGGCCGATGGCCCCGGCTAGCCCGAGACCGACCGAGATCAGCAGGCCCTGACGGCCGTCGCACCAGTTGTGGCCGAAAACAAGCCAGTCCAGGCTCAGCCGGCCGGCGCCGAGCGTGGCGACGGCTACGGCAGCGGCCGCCAGCACCAGGTTGTACTCCCAGCCCTCCTTCACAATGAAGAAACCGTTGTGGCGGTGCACCGTCCAGGCCGCGACCAGCATCAAGGAGACGAAACCGGCCGCCGGGATGGGCGTCAGCAAGCCCGCCGCCACGCCGAATCCAGCCGCCGTCTCGGTGGTGGCGGCGACGGTCGCGTGGAATTTTCCGGGCTTCATGCCGATGCTCTCGAACCAGCCGGCAGTGCCGGCGATGCGGCCGCCGCCGAAAAATTTGTTCAATCCGTGGGCGGCCATCGTCACGCCGAGCGCCAGTCGCAGGATCAGCAGACCGACGTCGTAGGCAGTCACACAGCTAGTCATAGCTCCAAACCTAGATCATGCGATCCCCCGTGTGACAATGACCGCGTGCGGCTGGTCATCGACACCGATCCCGGGATGGGCACGGTCGGCGCCGATCCCGAGGACGGCATGGCCATCCTCTACGCCCTCAACGCGCACGACGTACACGTCGACGGGTTGACCCTGGTGCAGGGCAACGTCCCCCTCTCGCACTCATGGCCCAACGTCCATCATCTGCTGGCTCTGGCCGGCCATCGCGAGGTCGCGGTGCACATCGGCGCCGCGTTGCCCCGCGCCACGGAGCGACGTCGCGTGCAAACCGCCTGGCTGACCCAGCGCGAGAAGGCCCCCCGGACCGTGCCATGCATTGGCCTGCCCGACGTGCCGCCAGGCGGCACCGCGGCAGAGTTCATCTGTCGCACGGTGCTCGATGCCCCCGGTGAGGTCACCGTCGTCGCCATCGGCCCGCTCACCAACATCGCCGCGGCCCTCGACATCGACCCCGCGGTCGCCTCCGCGATGGCCTCGTTGGTGATCATGGGAGGCACGGTGGCGGTGCCGGGGAACATCACGCCGGCAGCCGAGTTCAACATGTGGATGGACCCCGACGCGGCAGACGTCGTGTTCCGCAGCGGCGCACGCATCACCATGGTCGGGCTCGACGTCTGCCACCGAACATGTTTCGATCGCGATGGCGCCGCCGGGCTGCGCCGCAGCGGCTCACCGCTGGCCAGCTTCGTGGCGGACGCCGTGGAGTCGTGGCTCGACGTGCGCCGGCTGGTCTGGCCCGAGCATGAGCCCCTGCACCTCTACGACACGTTGGCCGTTGCCGCGGCGATCGAGCCGGGCCTACTGGAAACCAGCCCGGCGCTCGTCGAGATCGAGACATCCGTCGGTCCGGCACAGGGGATGACGGTCACGCAGCGCAACAACGCGTTGCGCCATCTCATCGCCGGTCGCGAACCCAACGCCGAGGTCGCGGTCGGCGTCGATACCGAGAGATTCGCGGCGCGCTTCGCCGAGCGAGTGACGGCCCGCCTCTGAACGTCCGGGTCAACCGATGCGCGATAGGCCGGTGGTGTTGGGCTGCATGATTCTGCTGTTGACGAGAACCATTGAGGGGGTTTGCAGCGGATCGGAGAGCAGGGTGACCGACTTCGGCTGCTGCGCAGCGAGTTTTCCGGTGCTGGGATCGACGACGCCGTAGGCGAAGATGTCCAGCGGTGTGGTGTTGAGAGGTCCGATGCGGGTGATGGTATAGATGAGGCTGTCGGCGGTGGACAGGTGCGGCAATGCCGCGCTGCGAACCGTGTTGTTGTCCCACACCGTATGGCAGCCGGGGTTGTCGATGTCGACCCTGGTCATCCCGCCGACGAACGGCGCCGTCGCCGGTACCGAGGGGGGAGCGCCCGCCGGTAGCGCCGGATATTGATAGCCGTAGGTACTCGAGATGAAGAACGACTTCCCGATCCCGATCGGTGCGTTCTCGCTGCCTGACTCGGATCCGCTCTGGGTGAGAACCGGCTGTTCGCAGATTAGTTGGCCGGTGCCGGACTGGTAGATCAGCGCATGCTCGTAGGGGACGGCATTGTCGAGGATGCTCAGGTAGTCCGCCCCGGTGGTAGGACCGAAATAGACGGGGGTGGAGCCCGTACCCCAGCTCAGTTGTCCAGGCTTGCGGCCGGGGCCGCGGTCGTAGGGGGCGCGCCAGAGGATCTGCGGGTTGCCGGCACCGCCGAGGGTCAGCTCATACAGGGCGAAGGTGGTGGCGACCGCGACGCGGTTGCTCGGAGACGACGAAATGCTGTTGAACACACCTTCGCCGGCGGGCAGCTGCAGCCCGGAAACGCCGCCGGCGGTTTTAGAGACACCGACCACACCGTTTTGGGTGGCGAACCAGACGTTGCCCTGGTCGTCGGGGACCAGCGCGATCGCGCTGTCGCCCGGCCCAATCACGCTGGAGAGGTCAACAGAGGAGGTGGTGGTCAGTTGCCAACGACCCCAGGCTTTTTGGGCATGGGCGATGCGGAGCAACTGGTTGTTCCCGTCAATCAAGACCAGCTGGTTGTCGTTGTCCAGGTAGGCATAAACACCGCCGAGCAGACTGCCCTTGGCCACCTTCAGGCTCGCCAGGGGTACGGGATTGGGGATGATCCCGCCGGGGTCGATCAGCAACACGGACGGGGCTTGGCCGAGGTCGGCGGTGCACAGCCCCACCACCAGCCCGTCGGTGCCCTGCGTGATCGTCGCGCAGTCCGCCAACAGCGGGTAGGGGATGACCGCGGAGAGGACGGCGCCCGGCCCGGGCAGGGGCCCCGCATCGGAGGATTCGGCGTTGTTGTGCTCCCCGGCGAGGCCTGCAGGAGCCATGAACGGGTTTTGCGGCGGCAATGGCCCGAACGCCTCGGCGGCGTGCGCGCTGACCGGGACGACGAAGCCACAAACCCAGGCGCACACAGCGAGAATCGCCGTAGCAATACGCATTCAGTTCCCCTCCTCGTGAGCGATGGGGCACGATAAATCCTGACCGTCGAAGGAAACGAAAGCAGCACGAAAAGTGCACAGATTTGCTGCGTTATACCGCGCCGGGCGAAGACAGGAGACCCGGCCGCGGACTCACCATCCATGGGCGCAGCATCGCCCAGTCAGAGGGCCCCGATCGTGTTCGTCCCCGCCGGGTCGGCTCCGAGCGCGGCCGCAATGGTTTCACGCGCCTGCAAGAGGTTGTACACCGAGCCGAAGCCCGGGCCGGTGGCCGGGTTGGTGAGCAGCGCGCCGACCGGATCGGTGCCCGTCAGTGCCAACCAGGCCGGATCTGAGAACCCGTTCAGGACGGCGCCAGTACCGGTGGCGGGGAAATTGACAAGGTCGCGCAGGATTGTCACGACGTCGCCCTGCTGCGCTGCGGTGACGATGTCCTGCGCGGTGACAACACACGCCGCGACGGTGGCATTCACCGGGTACTGCACCGCTTTCGCGAGATCGAACGCGAGTTCTTCCAGGGTGCTCACGGACACCAGGTTGCCGAGATGGTTCATGATGTCCGACGGGATCGACAGGGCGGGCAGCAGGGAATCGTGCGCGGCCGCCGCGACCTGAGCGGGGAAGCCGAACGTATAGGCCCACAGCGCGCCGATCCCACCGACGACGTCTCCGGATACGAAATCGCCCAGCGCGGTGTGCACCACGGCGGGCAGCAGCGACAGTTCGTGCACGGTGGCGCCGACCAGCCCGGAAACCGCAGTCACCAGGGCGTTCGCGTAGTCGATCAGGTTGATGATGATCTGCCGCAGAACCGGGGCTGGCGCAGCAAAGATGAACTGCGTCAGCGACGACAGGTTGGCGACGGCCAGCGTCGCAACATCGAGCCACGTCGTGAAGGGATTCACGAAGGCGCCGGTGGGCGCGTTGATCGCATTCAGCGCGTGGCGCTCACCGGCCTGCAATGGCGGGGCGTTGACAGCCTCGGCGCCGGCGTATGACCGCGCACTCGCGGTCAAAGCCCACACAAAACGGTCGTGAACCCCCGCCGCTTGGGCGGCGATCGCCTGATATCCCCGAGCGTGTCTGGCGAACCATTCCGCGATCTGCGTCGATACCTCGTCGGCGGCCGCCACCGTCACCTCCGTCGTCGGGGCGGAAGCGGCCGTGTTCGCCGCACTGATCGCCGACGCGATACACGCCAAATCCGAAGCCGCCGCTCCGAGGACCGCCGGTTCCGCGATCACATACGACATAACAGCCACCTGTCATATCCACTGATGCACAGCAGTTTACAACGCCTCGTCGAGTAACCGCACGTACTCATCGACGTCGGGGACGGCGGACTCCGCGGCGTGCACACTGATCGCGACGGTGTCGCCGATGCCGTGCACCCCGTGGGTCAGGCCGATCACTGGCGACAAGGGTGGATATCCGGCGGTCAGCATCACCGGGGTGCCGCCGAAGCTGAAGTCGGCGGCACCCCGGTTGACACTGGACACCACCGTATTGCCACCAACCAGCGGCGGCCGGACGTCGGGATCGAACCGGGACACACCCCAGCGCAGCAGGGGCGCGGGCACCGCGGCGACCGCCCGGTCGGCGGCGGCCGCGGCCGGATGCGCGAAGCGGCGCCGGCCGTTGGCCAGTTCAGCCGCGATTCGCTCCGCACGGAGATACGGCTCGAGCGTCGGATACAACCCGACGCTGACGTTTCCGAAGTGGTTGCGCGCCTCCGCAACACCGGGCTTGCTCATGGGAACCTCAGCGCCGAGCGACTCAGCGGCCGCACCGAGCAGACGTGACAGGGCCGTCGAGACCGCCACCAGTGCAGCGACGGTGACGGTGGGACCCGCCAACTGCGAGCGATGGCGCACCAGCGTGCGCATCGCGCGAATGCCGTCGGGATGGGCGTTGGTGCGCAGCGGCGGCCGGGGACCGGTGCCCGGAACCAGCAGTCCCGCCCGGATATCGCGGCTCATCCGGCGATGGGCGCGCCCCGCTTCGACCACACGCCGACCGAAGAAGCCGGGCCGCGGCGTCGGCACCTGCGGCACCGGGCTGTCCCGGCCGAGGAGCCACGCCGCCATCGCCGAGGCGCAGACACCGTCGGCCAGCGCGTGCGGCACCTGCATGACGACAACGGTGCCAGGTCCGTCGACTCCGGGAATCCCGCGGACCGGCGTGAAGACGTGCAGCCGCCACGCCATCCGGCGCATGTCCAGTTGGTCGACGGCGATCGCGACGACGGCCGCCAGGCAGCCCAGCCAGCTGCGGTCGACCAGGTCGTGCCTGACCACCTGCTCGTCTCCGACGGCCGCCGGCACCCACCGTGGATAGGTCAACGGGCTGTCGTCCCGAACCCGGGCCGCCAGCCCCGGAGACGCGCGCGCCCGCCGCAGAACCTCCTCGATGGCCCGCCCGCAGTCCGCGGGTTCACCGTCGAATGCGTACAGCTGCAAATCGTCGTTGGGGACTGTGGCCGACATCCAGTAGAACTGCGCGTCGACGGCCGCCATCCGGTGCCCGGAAACCATGCGCCGCCGCGTTCAGCCGGCTGAGCCGATGAACCCGAGGATCATGTCGGCGACCTTGTCCGGCTGCTCGAGCTGCAGGAAATGCCCGGCGTGTTCGACGATGGCGGTGTCGCTGCCCGGGGGGAGCACGTGGCCGACCCAGCGGGTGAAAGCCGCTGTCATGCAGCCGTCGTCGCGGCCGTGCAGGTACAGGCACGCCAAGACAGGCTTCTCGGTCCACAGCCGGTTCGCGTCGGCGTAGCGCGCCGGCGGGCGAGGATTGCGGATCAGCGCCCGGTACGGCCCCAGCGCTGCCCGCCAGCTCTCCGGAGCCCCGATCGCCGCATCGACGTGGCGCAAATCCTCGTCGGCGCGATAGCCCGGCGACCAGCGCCGCCAGAGCAGCGGCACGATCCACGACGCGGAACGTTCAGGAAGCCAGGGTGATTGGAAATAGAAGATGTACCAGCTGCGCAACAGCTGGCGAGGCAGTTGACTCATCAACCGGGCGGCGCCTTCCCGCTCCCGCAGCGCCGCGGACGGCGGAACCGACATGATCACCGCCTTGGCGAACGGGCTGTCGGGCATCGCGGCCAACCCGGTGGCGGCGATCGCGCCCCAATCGTGGCCGATCACGACGTCACGATCGGTACCGCCCGCGGTCTCGCGCACCCGTAGGGCATCGTCCATTAAGGCGCCGATGTGGTAGCTGCCGTCGACCGGAATCGACGAGGGCGCGTATCCGCGCATGAACGGCGCGATAACCCGCCACCCAGATTCGACCAGTCGGGGCGCGAGCTTGCGAAACCCGTAGGGGGTGTCGGGAAAGCCGTGCAGACACAGCGCGATCGGTCCGTCAACCGGGCCCCATGTGAGTGCCTTCAGGTTGCCGGCGGAGCCGGGAACGTCGATCCAGCCCGGCTCACCCATGACCGATCATGTTCCTCCCTACTCGGGGCTCCTGCAGGGACCAACCTACCGGTGCGGCCGCGCAACCGCCGGACCACCGCACGGAGCGAAACGACAACCTGGGTAACGTGCGGAGGGCACCCTAGCGAGAGGACGCCCGTGAGCGCCGTGAGTAGCAGTCCCCGGACGGTCACATTCTCCGGCCACGACGGGATCACCCTGGTCGCCGACGAATGGAACCGGGGCGCCGACGCCGCCGGCCATCCCACGATCCTGATGTTGCACGGCGGTGGCCAGAACCGGTTCTCCTGGAAAAAGACGGGCCGGATCCTGGCCGACGAGGGCCTTCACGTCGTGGCCCTGGACAGCCGCGGACACGGCGACAGCGATCGCGCCCCCAACGCCGACTACTCCGTCGACGTCCTGACCGCCGATGTCATGCGCGTCATGGACGCTGTCGGCCGGCCGGTGATGATCATCGGGGCGAGCATGGGCGGCTTGACGGGCATCCTCGTCGCCGACCAGGCGGGCCCGCACCGGGTGACGCACCTGGTGCTCGTCGATGTGGTGCCCCAGTTCGAGAAGGGCGGCAGCGCCCGCATCCGCGACTTCATGATGGGCAGTCTCGACGGGTTCGACACGCTCGAACAGGCCGCCGACGCTATCGCCGCCTACCTGCCCTACCGGACCAAACCGCGCAACCCCGAGGGCCTGAAGAAGAATCTGCGCCTGCGCGACGGCCGCTGGTATTGGCACTGGGATCCGGCGTTCATGACCAAGCCCGGCGATGACCCCGAGCTACGCACCGAGAAATTCGAACATTCGGCCGCGAGCCTGACGATCCCGGTGATGTTGATCCGGGGGAAGCTGTCCGACGTCGTCAGCCCCGAGGGCGTTCAGCATTTCCTGACGACGGTGCCGAACGCGGAGTTTGTGGAGTTGTCCAACGCCGGGCACACCGCGGCCGGCGATGACAATGACGCTTTCAGTGACGTCGTCGTGGAGTTCGTCAAGCGCCACTAGTGCGCGGGTTTCTCCGCGTGTCCACCGAATTGCTTGCGCATGGCCGAGAGCACCTTGTTGGCGAAGTCATCGAGTTGGCGAGAGGCGAAGCGGGACTGCAACGCGGTCGTCAGCACCGGTGAGGGAACCCCCTCGTCGATCGCCGCGATGGCGGTCCACCGACCTTCGCCGGAGTCGGAGACCCGACCGGAAAACTCCTGCAGGTCCGGCGATTCCTTGAGGGCGATCGCGGTCAGATCCAGCAACCAGGAGCCGACCACACTGCCCCGGCGCCACACCTCGGCGACCTCGGGGAGGTCGAAGTCGTACTGGTAGAACTCTGGATTCGACAGGGGCGCGGTTTCGGCGTCCCCCTGCTGCACGTGCTTGCCGACATCGGCGTTGCGCAGGATATTCAATCCTTCGGCGAGCGAAGCCATCATCCCGTACTCGATGCCGTTGTGCACCATCTTGACGAAGTGCCCCGCGCCGGACACCCCGCAGTACAGGTAGCCCTTCTCCGACTGCGCGACCGCACCGTCACGGCCCGGCGTACGCGGCGCCGCGTCCACCCCGGGCGCGACGGTGGCGAAGATCGGTTCGGCATGCGCGAATGCGTCGGCATCTCCGCCGATCATCAGGCAGTAGCCGCGTTCACGGCCCCAGACGCCGCCACTGGTTCCACAGTCGAGTAGCCGGATACCTTTCTCAGCCAACATCTTCGAGTGGCGGATATCGTCACGGTAGTAGGAGTTGCCGCCGTCGATCACGGTGTCGCCCGACTCCAGCGCTGTGGCTAGGTTTTCGATGACGCCCGTGGTGATTGTTCCGGCCGGCACCATCACCCAGACCACTCGGGGGGCCTTGAGTTGATCGGCGAGTTCCTGCAGGGAGGACGCCCCGGTGATGCCGCCTTCCCCGGCCAGCGCCGTGACGGCGGCGGGATCGTGGTCGTACACCACACATTCGTGTCCGTTCGCGACCAGCCGACGGACGATGTTTCCGCCCATCCGGCCCAACCCGATCATCCCTAGCTGCATCGTGTCCGGTCTCCTCACCGTGGGCGCCACGAGGGCGCTCAAGAAGGGTGCATTCCCCCGAGGACACTACGCCGGGGGGTGCGCGGGCTCCACCGGTAGCGATCACACCCCTGATCGTCGCCGGGAGGCAACCCCGCGTTCACGGTGACGCCTGCGGCAAGGCCGCCTACGTAGTCGCCATTCCGGGATCGCCCGGCAGTGGCGCGGCGGGCGCCGGCGCAGGGACCGCGACGTCGATGCCCCCCGGCACGCCGGCCGGTGGTAGCACATCCGGCGGAGGGGCCGCGCCCTCGTCTCCGGCCGACATCGGCAGAAACATGTGGTGAGTGAATCCGGCCTGATACGCGCCGGCGCCACCCACATGCACACCGCCGCGCTCACCGCTGGCTACCGGGGTGCCGTCCGGCAGGGTCACAGCGGTATGGCCGCCGTTCCAGCCGATCACCAGGGCGTCGGGGGCAGTCCCGTAGCGGAAGCCCCGCGCCAGAAGCGCGCCCTCCTCGTTCCCGGTGTTGAACCGGCTACCAAAGACCGGTCTGTCGGTCGCCGCATTGGCTATCCACGATGCAAGGCCGGAGCAGTCGGTCCCGGCAGGCGAATCCCCGCCCGGAACATAGGGCGTTCCGGAAACTTGATTAATCAGCGAAAGAAGCGTTGCTAAAACAAACATGGGAGCGAACGCTATCAATCGGGTTCAGCGAGAACAACTCGCCTCGCCGTCCGCATTCTGTGGCTTATCTCATCAATTCATCGGCGAATGATGTTCGTCGCATGTGAGCAAATTTCCACTACCGCTGCGTTTTTGCGGTCAGCAGTCTTCCGTCCCGGTACCGCGTACCGGGTCTCTCGGCTAACCGCGCACCAGCCGGATCGGGTCGCGACCGTCGACGAAACCGATGAACGACATGAACATCGAGTAGCCGAGCAGTCGCTGCACGGTTTCACTGCACAACCGCACCCGCTCGCGACTGATGGCCAGGCTGTAGTTCTCCTGCTGGCGAGCCCACGGTTCGCAATACTGGGTGGTGGCGGCCAGCCTGGGCTTGTCGGTGTGGTTAGCGCCAGCTCCGTGCACTGTGGTGCCGAGGAAGAACACCGCCGAACCCGATGGCATGACGGCCGGCACCATCTGGCTGACGTCGACGTCGGCCAGCGAGAACTTTCCCCACAGATGGCTTTTCGGGTAGATCAGCGTCGCTCCGTTGTCCGCGGTGAAATCGTCGAGCGCCCAGATCAAGGCCGCGCTGAGGGGTTTACGCGGACGCGGGAGCGGGTAGAAACCGTCATCGTTATGGAGAGGCTGGCGCACCGCGCCCGGCATCACGTTGATGACCTGCAATTGCGACAGCAGGTAGCCGGGCATGAAAAGCGCATCGAGCATTGCCAACACCAGTGGATGCTCGACGAGAGGGTTGCAGGACAGCGTCTTCTCGATGACCGCGTAGATGCGCCGGGTCCGGTGACCCTCAATCTCGTTGCGGCCGTCGTAGGTGAGAAACGGAGCAGACTCCTCGCGGATACGCGCCACGGTCTCAGGCGAAATCAGGTCGGGGATGATGACGTAGCCATTCTCGTCGACTGATTCCAGCAGGGATGCAACGTAGGACGGGTCAACGTCGGCGCGCCCCGAGACACATCCGTCGATGTCGTCAACGTCAGTCATCGCGCCTCACCGTCAGCTCAACGATCGGATATTCGATCGTAGCAATCGGCCCGCTCGGTCAGCCGCCGAAACAGCGGCCATGAGTCGAGTCTGCATTGCGATAGCGCAGGCGGTAGCGGACACGGGAATCACCGCGGCACCGACTTGGGTTACCCAAGTGGCTGGTGTGATTATCGGCCCGGGAGTCGGTATCCGATGACGGCCCGGGGACTTGTCCCTGGATCAGTAGTTGTGGCAGCTGTTGACAGCTTTACCGATCGGGCCGTTGGAAGTGTCGATGATGTCGTTGCTGATACCCGTCCACTGTTGTTTGCCGAGGAGCTGCTCCAACGTATTCATCAGCTGCTGACGCTGGCCCGGAGGCGCGGTGAGGACCACGTCAAGACCGGTCCGCAGCTCCTGCTCCTGCTGTGGATTCGAATTGACCTTCCCCCAGATGACGGGGTCGTTCTGCTGGAGCGACGACATCACCTGCTGGCCAGAGCACGTCGTGGTGTTCAAATCGTCAGCATTGGCCGGTCCTGCTACCGCAATGGCAAGGCAGGCGAGCCCGGCCGCCGTGCCCAGCTGCGAAAGTCCACGGACACCTTTACTCATTCTCTTTCCAGTCATGCTCGGTACCTTATCACCCCTGGGGATCAGAGGTTCGTGGCCGCTTTCGGTTTCCCAGGCGCCGGTGACTGCGCCGGAGCTTCAGACGTTGAACCGGAACTCCACCACGTCGCCGTCGGCCATGACGAACCGGGAGGCACACGCTCACACCACTAGCCGAGGATGAGCGAGGCAGCGACTGCCGCCTCGATCACGAGGCCGACGATGTTCTCCTTGGACCGGGATCGATCAATGACTACAGATAAGGCTCGTGCGATGAAGGCCCCGGCCCAGGCAGCGCCCAGCACTCTGGCCGCGTCGCTGGAACCGATGATCAATACGGTCAACCCTGCGCCGATGAACAGCCCGCCGTAGGTAGCGCGAAATTCGGAGATTGCCAGTTGAGACGGCAGACCAAGTCCGATGGTCTTGCTGACCTGTAGAGGCCAAAAGAGGCCGAGTACCCCCGCCAGAATCGAGACCGCGGCCCCGATGTATGCCAGTGAGTTCATCTCATCCTCCTCGGATTCATATCCTGCAACGTCATGGCTTTCCTGCGTAATTCCGTTGCGGAGTCGGACCCGGGCAACGCGTCGTCAACGCGCCTACTTGCTCGACTTAGATGTTTGTCCGTGCCGGAACTCCACCACGTCGCCGTCGGCCGGCCTCGGAAGAAAACCCCCGACAAGTAGGCTGCGGGTCAGTTCTGGGAAGGAGCAGCAGCCATGGCCTTGCTCGTTATTGCTGTCGTCGGCGTGTTCTTTCTCGGTATGGGTCTCTACGCACTCATCCGCCCCACCGCGCTGATCCGCCCCTTCGGTATCGCCCTGCCCAGCCCAGAGTCACGAGCCGAAGTTCGCGCAGTCTACGGCGGATTCGGTCTCGCGATCGCGGGTGTACTGGTCCTTGCGGCGCGAGACCACTCCGTGCAGGCCGGAATCTTGATCACGGTGGCCGCCGCACTGGGGGGAATGGCAGTCGGGCGCGTGATCTCGGGACTTATCGACCGTCCGATTTCCTTCTACCCGAACTGGTTTTACTTCCTCGTTGAGGCTGGCTGTGCCGCAGCCTTGCTGTGGGCCGCCCGCCAATAATCCGGAAACGCCGGTCAGTGCTTGGCCTGATTCCCAGACGTTGCCTGGAACCGGAACTCCACCACGTCGCCGTCGGCCATGACGTATTCCTTGCCCTCGATCCGGACCTTGCCGGCCGCCTTAGCTGCCGGCATCGACCCGGCGGCCATCAGGTCGTCGTACGACACGACCTCGGCCTTGATGAAGCCCTTCTCGAAGTCGCTGTGGATCACCCCGGCGGCCTTCGGCGCCGTGTCGCCCTGATGGATCACCCAGGCCCGGGCCTCTTTCGGGCCCGCGGTCAGGTACGTCTGCAGTTTCAGGGTGTGAAATCCCGCTCGGGCCAACCCGTCCAGCCCCCGCTCGGCCTGCCCGATCGACTCCAGGAGCTCAACCGCCGACTCGTCGTCGAGCTCGCCGAGCTCCGCTTCAATCGCCGCATCGAGGAATACGGCGTCGGCGGGCGCGACCAGCTGCCGCAGTTCGGCCACCCGCGCGGCATCGGTCAGCACTTCCTCATCGGCGTTGAACACATAGAGGAACGGCTTGGTGGTCAGCAGGTTCAGTTCCCGCAACGGCGAGACGTCGATGCCCGCCGCGAACAGCGTCCTGGCCTCGTCAAGCAGCTGCTGCGCGCTCAACGCAGCGTCGTAGGCGGGTCTGCGCTCCTTGATGGTGCGCGCTTCCTTCTCCAGCCGCGGCAGGGCGCGCTCGAGGGTCTGCAGGTCGGCCAGGATCAGTTCGGTCTCCACGACCTCGATGTCGGATCCGGGGTCCACCCGCCCGGCGACGTGAGTGACGTCGTCGTCGGAGAACACCCGCACCACCTGGCAGATGGCGTCGCACTCGCGGATGTGGGCCAGGAACTTGTTGCCCAGCCCGGCCCCCGTCGACGCGCCCTCGACCAAGCCGGCGATGTCGACGAAGGTGACCGGCGCCGGGACGATGCGCTCGGAACCGAACAACTCGGCCAGTTTGTCCAGCCTCAGATCGGGGAGCGAAACGACACCCTCGTTCGGTTCAATGGTCGCGAACGGGTAATTGGCCGCCACGACGTTGTTGTGGGTCAGCGCATTGAAAAGGGTCGACTTACCGACGTTGGGCAGGCCAACGATTCCCAGGCTCAGGCTCACGAGAGAATAAGTCTAGGGTGCGGCGGCCACCCGGCACGCCGAGCGTCACCGCCAGGTTGAATACGGATCTTCAGGCCGATTGCCGGTACGGTCGAGTTGTGTCAGCGCAGCGGGCCAGACCGGGAGGCGCGGCGTCGCTGGTCGACGCACCGCGCGGCTCGATCCACCCCAACGTCCCGGGCGTGCCGTGGTGGGCGGCGATCCTCATCGCCGTCGGCGCGACGGCCGTCGGGTTCGCCATCGACGCCGGGGCCGGACACAGCGATCTGACGTTCATTTTCGCGGCTTGTTACGTGGTCGGCTGCGTGGCCGCGGCGCTCGCGGTGCGTCAGGAGGCCCTGTTCACCGCGATCATTCAGCCGCCCTTGATCCTCTTCTGCGCGGTACCGGGGGCCTATTGGTTGTTCCACGGGCGCAAGGTGGGCCACCTCAAAGACCTCCTGATCAACTGCGGCTACCCGCTGATCGAGCGCTTCCCCCTGATGCTGGGAACCGCGGGCGGGGTCTTGGTGATCGGGCTGGTCCGCTGGTACCTCGGCACGTTCCACCGGACCAGCGCCGCAGACGCAGGCGGCGACGCCGTGGCATCGACCGGGGTGTCGTCCGTCGTCGGCGGTGTCATCGCGAAACTGCAGTCGGCTGTGCGGCGTGAGCGCGACGCAGACGGCGCGGCCGCACCCGCCGGTCGCTCGGGTACGCGGCGGGGCCGCACGGCTCGGCAGCCGGCGAACGCCCGGCGCGCGGGCTCACACACCGACAGGTCCGCCTCACGGCGTGATCCACGGGACCCGCGGCTCGACTCTCCGCGGCGCCCGAGCCGCGGCGGCCACGTCGGTCCCCGCGACTTCGACGCGTCCGATCCGTCGCGGCGGGCACCTCGTCCCGGGCCGCAGGGCGAACCCGACCGGCGCCAGCCCCGCCGGGACCCACGAACCCGCGTCAATCCCTACGAGCGGCAGGGTCCCCACGAGCGGCAGGGTCCCTACGAGCGGCAGGGTCCCTACGAGCGGCAGGGTCCCGGCAGTCGCTTCGACGCCTATCCCCCACCGGACTACCGATACCCGCCCCGCGGGGGTCCCGACGGCTACGAGCCTCCCCGCCGCCGGCCGCCCCCCAGG
>CAZZHX010000036.1:0-18274 GCA_964653535.1 uncultured Mycobacterium sp.
GCACCCGGCTGGTGACGTTGCTCAGCGCCATCGAACCCGACGAGGTGTACAACCTCGCGGCGCAGACGCACGTGCGCGTCAGCTTCGACGAACCCGTGCACACCGGTGACGTCACGGGGATGGGGTCCATTCGGTTGCTGGAAGCCATTCGGCTCTCCGGGGTGCGTTGCCGCTTCTATCAGGCATCCTCGTCGGAGATGTTCGGGGCGTCCCCGCCCCCGCAGAACGAGCTGGCGCCGTTACATCCACGCTCACCATACGGCGCGGCCAAGGTCTATTCGTACTGGGCGACCCGCAACTATCGGGAGGCGCACGGATTGTTCGCCGTGAATGGAATCTTGTTCAACCACGAATCACCACGGCGGGGTGAGACATTCGCCACCAGGAAGATCACCCGGGCCGTGGCGCGTATCACGGCCGGAGTCCAGTCGGAGATCTATCTGGGCAATCTGGATGCGATTCGCGACTGGGGTTATGCGCCCGAGTACGTGGAGGGAATGTGGCGGATGCTTCAAGCCGCTGAGCCCGCCGACTTGGTGTTAGCGACCGGACGAGGTTGCAGTGTAAGGGAGTTCGCGCAGGCTGCGTTCGACCATGTTGGGCTCGACTGGCAGAAGTACGTGAAATTCGACGAACGCTACCTGCGGCCCGCCGAGGTGGATGTGCTGATCGGTGACGCGACCAAGGCTGCCGAGGTGCTTGGTTGGAAGGCTTCGGTGCACGCCCCGGAACTAGCGCGAATCATGGTGGATGCCGATATCGCCGCCCTGGCGCGCGAGGGAAAGCCCTTTGTCGACAAGCCGACTCCCACCGGCCGGACATGAACCCCCTCGATCGATCGGCGCCGGTCTATGTCGCCGGACACCGGGGAATGGTGGGATCCGCGCTGGCACGCAGGTTTCAGGAGGAAGGGTTTACGAATCTTGTTGTGCGGTCGCGCGCTGAGTTGGATCTCACGGATCGGGCCGCCACGTTCGGCTTCATGCTTGAGGCGAGGCCGCACGTGGTTGTCGACGCCGCTGCCAGAGTCGGCGGGATCATGGCGAACAGCACCTATCCCGCGGACTTCCTGTCCGAGAACCTTCAGATCCAAGTCAACCTGCTCGACGCGGCGGTGGCGACCCGGGTGCCGCGGTTGCTCTTCCTGGGTTCCTCCTGTGTCTACCCGAAATACTCCGCGCAACCCATCACGGAGAGCGCGCTGCTCACCGGTCCTCTGGAGCCGACGAGCGATGCGTACGCGATCGCCAAAATCGCCGGAATCCTTCAGGTCCAGGCGGTCCGGCGACAACACGGCCTGGCGTGGATCTCGGCAATGCCTACCAACCTGTACGGACCTAGCGACAATTTCTCTCCGACGAACTCGCATCTGCTGCCCGCGCTGATCCGCAGGTACGAAGAATCCCGAGCCGCCGGAGTGCCCGAGGTGACGAACTGGGGTACCGGGACGCCGCGGCGCGAACTGCTGCATGTCGATGATCTGGCCGGGGCATGTCTGCACCTTCTGGAGCACTTCGACGGGTCCGATCACGTCAACGTGGGCACCGGCGTCGACCACACCGTCGCTGAGATCGCCGGTATGGTGGCCGACGCCGTAGGCTACGGCGGCAAGACCCAGTGGGATCCAACCAAACCGGATGGGACACCCCGCAAGGTGTTAGACGTGTCGGTGTTAGGGAAGACGGGCTGGCGTCCCCGTGTCACGTTGCGCGAGGGCATCGGGTCGACGGTGGCGTGGTACCGGGCCAACGCCGCCACGGCGAGGACGTGATCAGCGAGCTCCGGTGATATCGAGGACTTGGTCGGGACTCGCGCCGATATCCAGAACAACGTTCACCCCGCGCGATCTCAGCTGATTGATGAGCACCGCGTTATTCGCTCGCGTCGACCCGGGCCAGCGCGTCAGCCAGGATGCGTCCGGTTCCCTCCCGGTCCGGGTCGTGGCGCAGCAGCATGCCCTTGGCGAACGAGAGCTTGTCGCCGTTGCGGCGCGGCATCACGTGAAGGTGGATGTGGAACACCGTTTGGAAGGCGGCGCGGCCGTCGTTGATTGCGACGTTGGTTGCGTCTGCCAGTTCCGTGCCCCGGGCCGCCCGGGCGATCCGTTGTCCGAGGGCGATCATCCCGGCTAGGGTCTCCGGCGGGGTGTCGGTGAGGTCGACGGTGTGGCGTTTAGGCACAACCAAGCTATGGCCCCGAGTGAACGGGCGGATGTCGAGGATCGCCAGGTAGTCGGCGTCCTCGTAGATCCGGATCGCCGGAGCTTCACCGGCGACGATCGCGCAGAACACGCAGGACATGACGCTCACGGTACTGGCCCCACTCGGGCGGAGAAACCCCCGGGTTTTACTAGGCGCCGCCGCCCGAGTTGCTTTGACGCTCTGCATACCGGAGCTCGGCTTCTATCGTGAGGAGCCCGCCGCCTCGCCCCGCCGGCGCAGGAAAGAATAGTGACAAAAGCGTCTCAGCGGCGGTAAGGCCGTTCGCTCCGCCAGACTCCACCGACGAGCGAAGACACTGGAGGAGACTGCTGATTTGTGATTCTGCGTCCGAGTAGAGGGATGCGCTGTTGGCGGTCGTCCCGGCAAAGTCCGCGAGGAACGCGTGGGCCGCTGCGCTGCGGGCCTCAAAGTTCTGGCCGTACGAATTGAAAAACTCGGTGACGGCCGCGGACACCTCATCGAGGGCCGCAGCGGCCACGCCAATTGTGGATGCGGCGGCCGTGGCACTCGCCGCGGTCAGCGTCGAGTGGATGTCGGCGAGGTTACCGGCAGCTGCTTGTAGCAAGTCAGGGGATACCTGTAATGACATGGTTTTCTTCCCCTGATCCCAGAATCCCCGAGCTGAAATTCCTGAAACTTACGTTACCAGCCGTTTGGGGCCACCTTGAACGGAAAATTGGGTGAATCTTGGTTGTCTAGCTGGTGACCGAGCCCGTCGCGCCGCCGCGCCCGCCCGGCGGCGGGACTGCTCGGCCGGATACGCTGCCGCAATGGAGCCTCGCGAGCTCGCCTTCGCCGGCGCGGCCGCCCAGTCGCAGATGCTGGCCGACGGCCACTTAACCGCACCGGAGTTGCTCGAGGTCTATCTGGAACGGATCGCGCGCCTCGACCGTGACCTGCGCTGTTACCGGGTGGTGCGCTCCGACAGCGCGCGGTACGAGGCCGCCGTCGCGCAGGAGCGCCTTGACGCCGGCGAGCGGTTGCCTCTGCTCGGTGTGCCCGTCGCGATCAAGGACGACACTGACGTCGCGGGCGAGGTGACGACATGCGGCAGCGGCGGTCACGGCGCCGCGGCGACCGCCGACGCGGAGGTGGTCCGCCGCCTGCGTGCGGCGGGCGCCGTCATCATCGGCAAGACCAACGTGCCGGAGCTGTTGATGTTCGCCTACACCGAGTCGTTGACGTTCGGGGTCACCCGCAACCCCTGGGATCTGCGGCGCACCCCGGGCGGCAGCAGTGGCGGCAGTGCCGCCGCGGTCGCCGCCGGGTTGGCCCCCCTGGCGCTCGGATCCGACGGGGCCGGCTCGATCCGCATCCCCGCGACCTGGTGCGGCCTGTTCGGCCTCAAACCGCAGCGCGACCGGGTGTCGCTGGAGCCGCGCGACAACGCGTGGTACGGGCTGAGTGTCAACGGTCCCCTCGCGCGGTCGGTGCGCGACGCGGCCCTGTTCCTGGACGCGACGTCGACGATGCCCGGTCCCGAAGGAGAGTTCGCGGTCGCCGCGGCGCGCGCTCCCGGCAAGCTGCGCATAGCCCTGAGCACCAAAGCCCCGACGCCGCTGCCCGTTCGGGTCGGCAAAGCCCAACTGACGGCCGTCGACCAGGCCGGCGCCCTGCTTCGCGACCTCGGCCACGAGGTAGTCACGGCCGATCCCGACTATCCGGCCGTGGCGATCCTCGCGAACTTCCTGCCCCGGTACCTGCGCGGCATCAGCGACGACGCGGACGCGCAGGTTCACCCGGAGCGGCTCGAACCCCGCACCCGCGCCGTTGCGCGCCTGGGTTCGGTCTTCTCCGACCGGCGGATGGCCGCGGTTCTCGCGGCCGAGGCCAGGGTCACCAGCCGGGTCCAGTCGATCTTCGACGACGTCGACGTCGTCGTCACGCCGGGCACCGCGACCGGGCCCGCGCGCATCGGCGCGTACCAACACCGCGGCGCGGTGTCGACGCTGCTGGGGATGGCCCAGCGGGTGCCCTATCAGCAGATCTGGAACCTGACCGGACAGCCGGTGGCCTCTGTGCCGTGGGACCTCGACGGCGACCTGATGCCGTTGTCGGTGCAACTCGTCGGCCGGCCGTACGACGAGGCGACGTTGTTGTCGCTGTCCGCGCAGATCGAGGCCGCGCGACCGTGGGTCGACCGGCTGCCGCCGGTGTCCTAACCTCGCCGGCTTCGCCGAGAGTGAACAGCCCTTGCGCACCGCTGCAACAGTGTAATTATGTAATCATGATTTCACATCACACACAGAAGAGGTCCGGACGTCCCGGGGGCTGGCAGCAGGCGCAGCAGCCCGATGCGAGCGGCGCCGCGGAATGGTTCGCCGGGCGCCTACCCGACACCTGGTTCGAGGGCGATCCGACGGTGATCGTCGACCGGGAGGAGATCACGGTGATCGGCACGCTCGCCGAACCCCGGGGCTCCGGGGTCTCCGGGGACGACAAGAGCGGGCCTCGCGCGCAGGGCCGCGTCGCGCGCTTCCGCGACGAGAGCCGCGCGGAGCGGATGCGTATCGCCGAGGAAGCGCAGGATCGGTACGGGCGCAAGGTCTCCTGGGGGGTCGAGGTAGGCGGTGAGCGAATCCTGTTCACCCACATCGCCGTACCGGTGATGACCCGTCTGAAACAACCCGAACGCCAGGTGCTCGACACGCTGGTGGACGCCGGGGTCGCCCGTTCGCGGGCCGACGCGCTGGCCTGGACCGTCAAGCTGGTCGGCGAACACACCGAGGACTGGCTGGTCAAGCTCCGCGACGCCATGTCGGCGGTCAACGACCTCCGTGCAGAAGGCCCGGATCTCACGCCGTAGCGCACGACTTCCGGGCTAGCTGACTCTGCGGAGTTGTAAGGGGGTCTGGGTCACCTGGCCGCCGGGACACTGACCCCCGGAATCGGCGGTGAGCGATCCGGTGAGCGTCGCCAGGTCCACCGAGTACCGGATGTATATGGGCGCGTAGTTGCCGTCATCGCAGACGACCCCGTCCGGCTTGGTGACGGTGAAGGTCCACATGCCGTCGGTCATGGTGGCAAGGCTGGTCCAGCCGCGAGTGCTGGTGACGGTCGCCGTGCACCCCTCCGTCGCGCAGTTCGACAGCACGGTGATCACGGAGCCTTCGGTGCTGCCATCGATGGCGTAGACGCCGTCGATCGAGGGCGGGTCCGCATGGGTCGGGCCCGCGAGGGCGAGCCCGGCTGTCGCCGTCGCGGCGGCCGCGGTGACCAGTCCTCGTATGAGTTTCGTTGTCATTCCCTGCTTCTCTGGTTCGGTGGCGCAACAGGTTCCCAGTGTGTGAGTGTGAACGTGAGAATCGGCGGTGAAACTCCTTGCGTGTCCGGCCCGTTGTGAAACCGACCTCCGGACGTGACACGTTGACCTGCCGTGGCTAGGCCCGCGTCATCGCGTAGTACGCCCCGCGCCGGGCCAGCAGCTCGACGTGATCGCCCTGCTCCATGATGCGTCCGGCTTCGACGACCACGATCCGGTCGGCGTCGCGGATCGTCGATAGCCGGTGCGCGATGATGAAACTCGTTCGATCGCGACGGAGCTCGCCCATGGCGCGCTGGATCAGGATCTCGGTGCGCGTATCCACCGCGCTGGTCGCCTCGTCCAGGATCAGCAGCTGCGGGCGGGCCAGGAATGCCCGGGCGATGGTGATCAGCTGCTTCTCTCCCGCGCTGATGTTGTCGCCGTCGCCGCTGACGCGGGTCTCGTAGCCGGCCGGCAGAGTGTGGATGAACCGGTCGACGTAGGCGGCCCGGGCGGCCTGCACCACCTCGTCCGGGCCTGCCCCGGGGCGCCCGTAGGCGATGTTCTCGGCAATGGTCCCGTCGAAGAGCCAGG
The DNA here is from genome assembly GCA_964653535.1 of uncultured Mycobacterium sp. Classification (GTDB taxonomy): domain Bacteria; phylum Actinomycetota; class Actinomycetes; order Mycobacteriales; family Mycobacteriaceae; genus Mycobacterium. The sequence continues at coordinate 6,061 of CAZZHX010000036.1, forward strand.
TGTCCTGCAGCACCATACCGATGCGGGAGCGCAGCGACTCCCGACTCAGCGTAGTGATGTCGACGCCGTCGATGCGGATCCGGCCGGAATCGACGTCGTAGAACCGCATCAGCAGGTTCACCAATGTGGTTTTGCCGGCCCCCGTCGGCCCGACGATCGCGACCGTGCTGCCCGGCTCCACCACCATCGACAGGTCGTGGATCACCGGGACACCCGGTCGGTAGGAGAAGCACACATGCTCGAACTCCACGCGGCCGCCCGCCAGCGGACGGGGTGCCGGTGACACCACTGACGCCGGCTCGGCGTCCCGTGACTCCTCGGGCTCGTCGAGCAGATCGAAAACCCGCTCGGCGCTGGCGATCCCGGACTGCAAGACGTTGTACATGCCAGCCACCTGGCTCAGCGGTGCGTTGAACTGGCGCACGTACTGGATGAACGCCTGGATGTTGCCGAGCGTGATGCGCCCGGTCGCCACCTGGATGCCCCCGGCCACGGCGACCGCGACGTAACCGAGGTTCGCGATGAACGTCGTTGCCGGCCCCACCAGTCCGGAGATGAACTGGGCACCGAAGCTGGCGCGGTAGACGTCGTCGTTCAAGCCGCGGAACTGCTCGCGCGCCGCCGCCTGGTGACCGAACGTCGCGACCACCGTGAACCCGCTGTAGGTCTCCTCGATGTGGGCGTTGAGGCGCCCGAGGCTGGTCCACTGGGCGACGAACAGACGCTGTGAACGGCGCGCGATCGCCCGCGTCACCAGCAGCGAGAACGGCACCGCCGCAACGGTGATCAGGGTCAACAGCGGCGAGATGGACAGCATCATCGCCAGCACCGCCACCACCGTGAGCACAGACGCCACGAGTTGGCTGATCGTCATCGACAGCGACGATTGAACGTTGTCGACGTCGTTGGTGATCCGGCTGAGCACCTCACCGCGCTGCCGCCCATCGAAGTAGGACAACGGTAGCCGGTGGATCTTGTCCTCGACGTCGGCCCGCAGCGCGACGATGGTGCGCTGGACGGCGACGTTCAGCAACCGGGCCTGCGCCCAAATCAGCAGTGCCGAAACCAGATACAGACCGAGGGCCACGGCGAGTGTTCGCCCCACAGCGCCGAAGTCCACCCCGCGGCCCGGGATCACGTTCGTCCCCGCCAGCAGCTCGGCGAAGGCGTTGTCGCCGCGGGCCCGGGCCGCGGCGACGGCCTGCGCCCTGGTGATCCCCGCGGGCAGACCGCGCCCGAGCACGCCGTTGAACAGCAGGTCGGTGGCGTGGCCGAGGACCCGCGGCACGACAACCCCGATCGCCGTGCCGGTAGCCCCGACCGCGATGACGACGATCGTCAGGATGCCTTGCGGCGACAGCCGTTTCAGCAGCCGGGCCGCCGACCCCCGGAAGTCGCGGGACCGGGCGGCCGGCGCCGCCGCGACGCCGCGCACCGGCCCGGTCACCGTCATGGCGCGCCCCCGACGTGCCCCGCGTGCAGGGAGGTCACCGACTGGGAGTCCGCGAACTCCGCGTAGGCGGGGCACTTGACCAGCAGCGACTCGTGTGTGCCGGCGCCGACCACCCGTCCGTCGTCGATCACGATCACCTGGTCGGCGCGGGCGGCAGTCGACAGCCGCTGCGTCGCGACGATAGTCGTGGCGTCGCCGGATATCTCGCGTAGCGCGGCGCGGATACGGGCCTCGGTGTGCACGTCGAGGGCGGCGAACGCGTCGTCGAACAGGTAGATCGCCGGCCGGCGGATGACTGCCCTCGCGATGGCCAGCCGCTGCCGCTGCCCACCGGAGAAGTTGTTCCCGCCCTGCGCGACCCGCATGAGCAGCCCGTCGTTCGCCGCGCCGTGGGCCCACACGAATCTGTCGGCGCCGGCTACCCGCAGCGCGTCCCACATCTCGTCGTCGCTGACCACCTGGCCGGGAGCCGCGCCATAACGGAGGTTGTCCGCCACCGTGCCCGAGAACAGGTAGCCCCGCTGGGGGACAAGCCCGATCGCCGACCAGAGCCGCTCGGTGTGGTACTCGCGGACGTCGACGTCGTCGACCAAGACGGCGCCGCCGGTGACGTCGTAGAGCCGGCAGACCAATGACACCAGTGTCGACTTCCCCGAACCGGTTCCGCCCACGATCGCGGTGGTGGTGCCGGGCTGCGCGGTCAGCGAGATATCCTGCAGCACAGGACGGTCGGCGCCAGGATAGGTGAACGTCACGCCCGCCAGCCGCACCACCCCGGTGATCGAGCCCGGCGGGGCCTGCGGATTCGGGGCGTTGCGCACCGCGGGGCGGGTGGACAGCACCTCAGTGATGCGTTCGGCGCACACCGACGCCCGGGGCAGCACCACCAGCGTCATGGTCGCCATCAGCACCGCCATCAGGATCTGGGTGAAGTACGCCAGAAAGGCGGTCAGCGAGCCGACCTGCATCTGGCCGTGGTCGATGCGCAGCCCGCCGAACCAGATCAGCGCGACGCTGGAGACGCTGATGGTCAGTGTGGTGACCGGCAACATCAGTGCCTGCAGATTGCCGGCGGCCAGCGCGGTGTCGGAGAGGGCGTGATTGGCGCGGGCGAAGCGGTCACGCTCGAAGCGTTCGCGGGCGAACGCCCGCACCACTCGGACTCCGGAAAGCTGGTCGCGCATCACCCTATTGATGCCGTCGATCAGACCCTGCATGCGGCGCAGCAGCGGCAGCATGCGTGACATCACCCGGTAGTTGGCCACAGCCATCACCGGCACGCTGATCAGCAGCAGCCAGCTCAGCGCGGCTTGCTGGCGTAGGGCCATCACGATGCCGCCAACGCACATGATGGGCGCCGTCACCAGGACGGTTCCCGCGATCTGGACCAGGTACTGGATCTGGCGGACGTCATTGGTGCTGCGGGTGAGCAGGGTCGGTGTGCCGAATCGGGCGGTCTCGCGCCCCGAAAAGGTGGTGACGTGCTCGAACACCGCCCAACGCAGGTCTCGGCCGAAACCCATCCCGGTTCGTGAACTGAAGTAGGTCGCGCCCACCGCGCACAGCACCTGCAGTCCGGTGACGGCGAGCATGACCACACCGAGCCTGACGATGGTCGCGGTGTCGCCCCGGGAGACGCCGTCGTCGATGATCGCGGCGTTGACCGTCGGCAGGTACAGCGACGCCATGGTGCTGACCAGCTGGAGCGCTATCAATGCCCCGACCAGCCGACGGTACGGCGCGACGTACTGGCGCAGCAATGCCAGGAGCATGGGGTAACTGTCGCACATCCCCGGTGGCGTGACCCCGACCACCGGTAGACAGTGAAATACCTGTTCAGACGGCGCGTCGACGGTTGACCCCGGGGGCTGCCGCTACAGTTCATCGTGTGACGAGCGGTAGTCGAGGGGTCCTGGTCGCAGTGCGGCTGTTGGTGGCCGTGACGGTCCTGATCCCGATGGTCGCCGGGTGTTCCAGTGGCGGGGACAACCAGCCGGGCGGGACGGCCTCGTCGACTCCCGGGAGCGCCGACGGTCACCACGGTCCGATGTTCCCGCAGTGCGGGGGCATCGGCGATCAGACGGTCGCGGAGCTGACCAAGGTCAGTGCGTTGATCAACACCGCCCGCAACTCCGTGGGCTGTCAATGGCTGGCCGGCGGCGGCATCCTGGGTCCGCACTTCTCCTTCTCCTGGTACCGCGGCAGCCCCATCGGGCGGGAGCGCAAGACCGAGGAACTGTCGCGCGCGAGCGTCGAGGACATCAACGTCGACGGCCACAGCGGTTTCATCGCCGTCGGCAACGAACCCAATCTCGGAGACTCGCTGTGCGAAGTCGGTATCCAGTTCCAGGACGACTTCATCGAATGGTCGGTCAGTTTCAGCCAGAAACCGTTCCCACCGCCCTGCGACATCGCCCGGGAATTGACCCGCCAGTCGATTGCGAATTCCAAATGACGACTCGGGCGCGGCGCGGACCGCGAGTGAAGGCCGCCGCGACTGTGCTGATCCTCGTCCTGCTGGCGGTGACCGGGTGCTCGAGGTCGATCGGCGGGACTGCCGTCAAGGCGGGGGCGGGCAGCACGCCGCGCAACAACAACTCCCAGCAGCAGTATCCGAACCTGCTTAAGGAGTGCGAGGTGCTGACCAGCGACATCCTCGCCAAGACCGTCGGCGCCGACCCACTGGACATCCAGAGCACGTTCGTCGGCGCCATCTGCCGGTGGCAGGCCGCCAATCCCGCCGGCCTGATTGACATCACCCGGTTCTGGTTCGAGCAGGGCAGCCTCGGCAACGAACGTAAAGTCGCCGAATTCCTCAAGTACAAGGTCGAAAACCGGGCGATCGCCGGGATCGCGTCGATCGTGATGCGCCCGGACGACCCGAACGGCGCGTGCGGAGTGGCCAGCGATGCGGCCGGGGTGGTCGGCTGGTGGGTCAATCCCCAGGCGCCGGGGATCGATGCGTGCGCTCAGGCGCTCAAGCTCATGGAATTGACGCTGGCCACCAACTCGTAGAGTCGGAATTAACGCGGGACTTCGAAGCCGACCAGGGCAGCCCCGCGGGGTTCCAGGGCGCTCCACGCGCACGCCATGGTGAGCACCGCGATCGCCGACGTTGGGAATTTCGTTGAGATCTGTGCCGCGAGGGCTTCGTCAGATCCCAGGTCAGATCCCTCGTCGTGGCTATGGTCGCCGGCCAGGGCGAGGACGAGCCCGGACGTGGTCGGTTCGTGACCGACCACGAGCAGGGTGACCACGGCGTCGGGGGTCCGGGCGATCTCGTCGATCATGATTCCGGGTGTGACGCCATAGAGCCGGTCGGTGTAGCGCACAGTGGCGTCGATACCCGTCCTGAGCAGCGTTTCCCGTGCGCGCGTCGCCGTCGAGCACAGCACCTGGTCGATGGTGGGGGTGTTGGCGCGCAGCCAGTCACCGGCCAGCCCGGCTTCCCGGATGCCGCGGGGCGCCAGCGGCCGATCATGATCGGGTACGCCGGCCGGATAGTCGGATTTCGCGTGTCGCATCAGCAACAAAGTGCGCCGGGCGTTCATCCGACCGACGATAACGACTGGGCCCCCGACGTGCCACGCGGCGGCCGCGGGCCCCCTCGGTAAAAAATTGCTACGCGAATGTCAACTGTTTGTTAACCTCGCCGCCCCGGCCGCTCCCGTCCTGCAGAGTATTTACAGGGCGCCGTGCAGGTGGCACCCCGAACAAAATTTCCGTCGAGGGAGGCACATGTTCAAGCGTCTTGCGATCGCGGCAGTCCCCGCCGTGTGCGCCATCGGGTTGGCGGCACCGGCGCATGCAGACGGCCAATTCATCGTCGTCGCGGGGTCCGACACCACGCATTCCGTCGAGACCACGACGGGTGGCACGGCCCCGGGGCTCGGGTACATCGAGGGGTATGCGGTGAGCCGGTGCGCCGAGCGGCGAGGCGCGTCCGATTGCCACGTCCTGGCCGAAGGACAGGGCGGCTGCGTGGCCCTGTCGGACAACGGGCAGAACTTCGTCGGGGCCTGGGCCCCCACCCGCCAGGCGGCAAGCTCCGCAGCGCTGGCTATGTCGGGGGTCAACGGAGCGGTGGTGGACCTCGCTCACTGCAGCAGCGATCCCGGGCTGGCCGCCGCGCCCGTCAGGAACGCCTTGCCCGGACTGACATCGTTCTGGTCGCAGTAGGCGCTCATTTCCGGCGGTGACTGACGGGGGTCGGTTACTCCCGCGCCCATGACCTACCGGGCGGCGTCCCGCTTTTTGTCGGTGGGCGGACCTAAACTTCGCGGTGCCCGTTATGGCACGAGTTCGAGGGGGCGCCGCCATGCGATTCCTGCACACCGCCGACTGGCAACTGGGCATGACCCGGCACTTCCTCGCCGGTGACGCCCAACCGCGGTATTCCGCCTCCCGCCGCGACGCGGTGCGGGGCCTCGGGGTGCTGGCTGCTGAGGTCAGCGCCGAGTTCGTCGTGGTGGCCGGCGACGTTTTCGACGACAACCAGCTTTCCCCTCGAGTGGTCAGCCAGTCTCTGGAGGCGATGCGCGACATCGGGATTCCGGTCTATCTGCTGCCCGGGAACCACGATCCGCTCGACGCGTCGTCGGTGTTCACCAGTGGGCTGTTCCTGGCCGAGCGTCCCGACAACGTCGTGGTGCTCGATCGGGCCGGCGTCCACCAGGTTCGCCCAGGCCTGCAGATCGTCGCAGCGCCGTGGCGGTCCAAGGTCCCGACCACCGACCTCGTCGCGGAGGTGCTCGACGGTGTGGCCCCGGGTCCCGGCATCCGGATTCTCGTCGCCCACGGTGGTGTCGACGTCCTGGATCCCGATCGCACCAAACCCTCGCTGATCCGGCTGGCCGGGCTCGAGGACGCGCTGGCCCGCGGCGCGGTGCACTACGTGGCGCTGGGGGACAAGCACTCCCTCACCGCGGTGGGCGGTAGCGGCCGGGTGTGGTACTCGGGCTCGCCGGAAGTTACCAACTTTGACGATGTGGAGTCCGACTCCGGCCATGTCCTGGTCGTCGACATCGCCGACGACCGTACCGTCACAACGGCCTCGCGGCGGGTGGGTCGCTGGCGCTTCGTGACGATCCGCCGCGACGTCAACACCAGCGCCGACGTCGCCGATCTCGACACGAGTCTGGGCTCGATGACCGATAAAGACCTCACGGTGGTGCGGTTGGCGCTGACCGGCTCTCTGACGGTGACCGACCGCGCCGCCCTCGACGCCTGCATCGAGAAGCAGGCAAGGTTGTACGCCTGGCTGGACCTCTGGGAAAGCCACACCGACCTGGTGGTCGTCCCCGCCGACGGCGAGTTCGATGACCTCGGCATCGGAGGGTTCGCCGCCGCGGCTGTCGAGGAACTGGTGACGACGGCGCGCGAGGGCGACCCGGCGGCGGCCGCCGACGCCCGCGCCGCGTTGGCGCTGCTGCTGCGTCTCGCCGATCGGGCAGTTGCGTGAAGCTGCACCGGTTGGTCCTGACGAACTACCGCGGCATCGCGCATCGGGAGATCGAGTTCCCCGATCACGGCGTGGTGGTCGTGTGCGGCGCCAACGAGATCGGCAAGTCGTCGATGATCGAGGCGCTCGACCTGCTGCTGGAATCCAAGGACCGCTCGACGAAGAAAGACGTCAAGCAGGTCAAGCCAACCCACAGCGATGTCGGCTCGGAGGTGAGCGCCGACATCAGCTGCGGCCCCTACCGTTTCGTCTACCGCAAGCGGTTCCACAAGAAATGCGAAACGGAGCTGACGGTGCTGGCGCCGCGCCGCGAGCAGTTGACCGGCGACGAAGCGCACGACCGGGTCCGGGCGATGTTGGCCGAGACGGTGGACAACGACCTGTGGCACGCCCAGCGGGTCCTGCAGTCCGCCTCGACCGCCGCGGTGGATTTGTCCGGCTGCGACTCGCTGTCGCGCGCGCTCGACGTCGCGGCAGGCGCGAACTCCGGTGACGAAGCAGAGCTCTCGGGGACCGAGTCGCTGCTCATCGAGCGAATCGACGCCGAATACGGGCGCTACTTCACCCCGACGGGGCGTCCCACCGGCGAGTGGTCCGCCGCGACGTCACGGCTCGACGCCGCCGACGCGGCGGTCGCGGACTGCACGACGAAACTTGCCGAGGTCGACACCCTGGTAGCCCGCCACGCCGCCCTCGCTGATCAGGTGGCCGAGTTGACGCTACGGCAGGTCGATGCCGGTCCGCGCCTGGCTGCCGCGCAGGCCGCCGCCGCCGCGATCGCCGAACTCACCAGGCAGGCACATGACGCCCGACTGGTCGCCGCCGCCGCGACCGCGCACAGCGCCGCATCGACCGCCGCCCACGCCGGGCGCCTGCGGCTGCGGGAAGACATCGATGCCCGCACAGGCAAGGTCGCTGCCGTCGAGGCCGAATGGCGCCGAGCCGCCGAGGCTTTGTCGGCGACGCGCGCCGCGGCCGAGGTTGCCGAGGCCGGGGCCGCCGCGGCCGCCGCGGAGCTGACCGACTTGTGCGGCCGGGTCGCATCCGCGCGCCGCGCCGTCGAGCAACTGACCGAGCGCGAGGAGGCCGACCGGCTGGGCTCCCGGCTGGCCAGGATCGACGGCATCCGCGCAGACATCGACCGGGTGGGCGACCAGCTTGCGCAGCCTCCGGTGGTCACCGTCACCGACGACGTGCTGAGGCGAATCGAGGAGGCCGCATCCGCGGTCGACCGCATCGGCGATGAGCTGGCCTTGACGTCGGCGGCGGTGGAATTCACGGCCGCCGCTGCCCTCGAGCTCGCCGCCGGCGATCAGCGGGTGTCGCTGTCGGCGGGCCAGACCTGGTCCACCACCGCGACCGGCCCCACCACAATCGAAGTGCCCGGTGTTCTCACCGTGCGGGTCGCACCCGGTGCCGGCACACTTGACGTCCAGGCCAGACATGCCGCCGCGCAACAGGACATGGCCGCCGCGCTGCACGCTGCCGGCGTGGCCGATACCGACGCCGCCCGGGCCGCCGCCGAGCATCGCCGCGAACTGTCGGCCAGCCGCGCCCAGCTGGCCGCGACCCTGGACGGTCTGTGCGGCGAGGACGACATCGATCAGCTGCGCGGACGGCTGGCGCACCTGTGCGCCGATCCCGCGGACCGGTCCACCCTGGATGCCGTCGCCGTCCGAGCCGAACTCGCCGCGGCCGAGGCGGCGCGTGCCACGGCCGCGGCCGACTGCGAAGCGCGCCGCGTCGCCGCGGCCACAGCAGCCAGCCTGCTTACCGAATCATCGACCACCGCAACGGTTCTTCAGAACAACGTGGACGCGCAACGCGGCGAGCTGGACGCGGCGACCCAACGGCTGACGCTGGAACAGGCGTCGGTCGGTGATGACGATCTGGCGGTGGCGGCGGAGGCCGGGCTGCGGGTGGCGCAGGACGCCGAGGGGCGGGTCGCCGAGCTGGCTGGCCAGCTGGCGGCGGCAGCGCCGGACGCAGTGGCCGCCGAATTGGCCGCCGCGACCGACGACGCCGATTCGCTGCGCGACAGCCACGACGAGGCCGTGCGCGCGCTGCGTGACGTCGGGATCGAACTGGCGGTCCTCGGCGGCGAGGGTCGCAAGAGCAAGCTCGACGACGCGCAGAGCGAACGTGAGGACGCCGCCAGTCAGGGCGTGCGGATCGGCGCCCGCGCCCGCGCCACGATGCTGCTTCGCTCGGTGATGGCGCGCCATCGCGACACCACCCGGCTGGGGTATGTCGAGCCGTACCGCGCCGAACTGCATCGGCTCGGCAGCCCGGTGTTCGGCCCCACGTTCGAGGTCGACATCGACACCGACCTGCGCATCCTCAGCCGAACCCTGGACGGGGTCACGGTGCCCTACGAATCGCTGTCGGGTGGCGCCAAGGAACAACTCGGCATCCTGGCGCGGTTGGCCGGTGCCGCGCTGGTCGCCAAGGAGGAGAGCGTTCCGGTGGTCATCGACGACGCGCTCGGGTTCACCGATCCCGATCGGCTGGCCAAGATGGGTGAGGTGTTCGACATGATGGGCGAGCGGGGCCAGGTGATCGTGTTGACCTGCAGTCCCGACCGCTACGACGGTGTCAGGGGAGCGCACCGAATCGATCTGAGCGCGCGAGAGTGATCACCCTTGCAGGAATCCGATCGCGGTGTAGTCGACGTCCGCCAGCCCGGGTGCGCCGAAGTTGGCCAGGTCACTACGTACCGCGATGTCGCCGGGTGACTGGAACAGCGGCAGGCTGAAGCCCTCCTGCCAGATCATCGCGTCAACCTGGTTGGCGAGGGCGCGCGCCGCCTCCTCGTTCAACTGCGACAGCGTCTGATCAATTTTTGCATCGATTGCTGCGCCGCCGATCTTGCCGAAGTTGCTGTCACCGTCGGAGGTGTAGATCTGAGGCAGTGCGGAAAGCGGGAAAGCATTTCCCACCCAACCGAACTGGGTGACGTCGAAGTTGCCGACGCTCACGTACTGACTGAAGAATCCGCTGGCCGGTTTAGCGTCGAGTTCCAGCTTGACACCGATTTGCGCCAGGTTGTGCTGGGCGACGATGGCGATCTCCCGGCTGGATTGCGCATCCACGAACGCATCGCGCACAACGAGCTTCCTGCCGTCCTTCTCCCGCACCGCTCCGTTGAGCTTCCAGCCCAGGGCGTCCAAGTCCCGGCGGGCCTGATCGGGGTTGTAGGCGCCGGGGGCGCTGTTGTCCTGGTAGCCCACCTGGCCTGCGACATAGACGTGGTTGTTCAGCGGCGCCGGGTGGGCGGTGAGGCCGTGCTGGACGACATCGACGATGGCCTGACGGTCGATGCCCTTGCAGAAGGCCAGCCGCAGCCGCTCATCGGCCATGATCGACCCGGGTGCACCGTTGAAGGTGAAGTGGTACCAGGTGGGGGCGGGCGCGCTGCGGATCGCTATGCCGGGCGTGCGCTGGGCGGTGACGATGTCGTCGAGCGAGCCCACACCGGCGGCGTCGATCGCCTTGTTCTGCAGCGCCGGGATGACCGCGCTGGGATCAAGGACCAGGAACGTGATGGATTCCAGCCGCGGCCTGGCACCCCACCAGCGCGGATTACGGGTCAGCACGATCCGCTGCGCGGCCCTGTCGACGGTCGACACCACGAACGGACCGGCCGACGGCCCGGGAGCGTCGAGCTGGCCCTTGTTGAACACGTCCGGGTCCGCCGTCATGCTGCGGGGTTGCATCCCGCCGGCGAACATCGCCTGCCACTCGGCGTACGGCGCGGCGAAGGTGACTACCGCCTGGCGATCGTCGACGCCCCGGGTCACCGACTTCACCCGTTCGAACCCGGCTCTGCTGGCGATCAGGTAGCGCTTGTCGCGGCCGCTGCACGCGTCGACCTCGGCTTTGAGGTCTTCCCAGGTGACCGCGGAGCCGTCGCTCCACACGGCTTTCGGGTTGATGGTGTAGGCGACCACCTGGGGGCTGGAACTGATCAGCTGCGCGGAGCTGAAGTAGTCGTTGTTGAGTTTCAGCGCCCCGTCGGCCTGGGTGACGAATGCGCCCGGCAGCGTCGGCGTCACGATCGATCCGACGTCGGCGGTGTTGCCGTCGATGTTCAGTTCGTTGAAGTTCTCCGGAAACGAGGTCAGCGCGAGCCGCAGGTTGCCGCCGTCGCGCAGCGTCGCGGGGTCGCGGGGGTTGATGTCGCTGGTGGCGCCGACACGCGCAGTCCGCATCTGCGGGAGATCGCGATACCCGTCTGAGCAGCCGCCGAGGATGAGGGTCAGGCACGCCGCCAGCGTGAGCCGGCGGGCCGAGGGTCCCGGTGCCGGGCGCATCACCGGCCCGCCCGCGGGACCGCGGCCAGCAGCTGTCGCGTGTACTCGTGCTGCGGGTTGGTGAATACCTGCTCGCCGTCGCCCTGTTCCACGATCTGTCCCCGGTGCATCACCGCCACCCGATGGGCGAGGTGTTTGACCACCGAAAGGTCGTGCGACACGAACAGATAGCTCAACCCGAACTGATGCTGCAGGTTCAGCAACAGGTTGATGATGCCGGCTTGAATCGACACGTCAAGCGCTGACACCGGCTCGTCGAGCGCGAGAATCTTGGGCCGCAGCGCCAGAGCACGGGCGATCCCGATGCGCTGTTTTTGCCCGCCGGAGAACTCGGCGGGATAGCGGCTCGCGTCGTCGTGGTCGAGGCCGACGATGGCCAGCAACTCCGCGACTCGTTCCTCGCACCCGCGGCGGTCGACGCCGTTGGCGACCAGCGGTTCAGCGATGGTGTCGAACACCGGCAGCCTGGGGTCGAGCGACGCCACGGGGTCCTGGAACACCACCTGCAGTTCGGATCGCAGCGCTCGGCGGCCGGCGGAGTCCAGGTCGGCGACGTCGGCGCCCAGAATCTCAATGGAACCCGCCTCCGGTGCGGTTAGCTCGAGAATCTGGTTCAGCGTGGTCGACTTGCCCGAGCCGGATTCGCCGACGATGCCCAGGGTGCGGCCCTGCTGCACGGTGAAGCTGACGCCGTCGACGGCCCGCACCTCGCCGACCCGCCTGCGCAACAGCACCCCCTTGGTGAGCTGGAAGGTCTTGGTGAGGTCGGTGACGCGAAGTACCACCGGTGGTTCCCCGGTCGCGTCAACGGGCGGCGGCTGCGTTGACACCGAGAAGATGTCGGCCGCACTGCGCCCCGCGACATCGGCGGTGCGGATGCACGCCGCCCAGTGGCCGTCCCCGACGGCGACGAGTTCTGGCTCGCCCGACAGGCATTCGGCGACGGCAAGCGGGCAGCGGGGAGCGAAGGGACAGGCACCGGGGGAC
>CAZZHX010000037.1:0-10345 GCA_964653535.1 uncultured Mycobacterium sp.
GTCAGCGACGACGTGGCCGGTTCCCCGTCGTTGTCCCGAATGCCCAGCGCGCGGCTGCAGAAGTCGTAGAGCGGGCCGGCGTCCACCGGCGTTCCGTTCAATTCGGCACCCAGCCAATGCAATCGCTGCGCGGCCATCACGGTCTGCATCACGATCGCGGTGGCCGCCCCCACGTCGATACCCGGGTTGAACACCCCCTCGGTGATGCCCCGGCCGACGATGTCGCGGATCAGTTGATGCAGGGGGGACAGGACCCGCGCGTAGTCGCGGGGGCGGGTCTCGGCGAGATGTTGGTTGTAGAGGGTCAGCGCCCGGTTGAGGCTGTCCTGGGTGCTCGACTCCGGTTGTTGGCTGATGCGGTCGATCACCAGCTTGAGCGCGGCGGTGCCGTCCAGGCCGGTGGTGTCGGCGCGCCACGCATCGGCCGACTGGGCGATGGTTCTGTCGAACAGCGCGAGCAGCAGTTCGTCCTTTCCGGTGAAATGCTGATAGAAGGCCCGCAGCGAGGTCTTGGAGCGCGCCACCACCTCCTGCACGGTGAAGTCGGTGCGCCCGGTTTCGCCGAGGATCGCGACGGCTGTCTTGATGAAGCGGTCGGCGGGCGTCACGTCCGCGTCGGTGACTTCGGGCGCTTCGGCCGCGTTGCCGGCTTCGATAGCTTCGGCGACTCCGTCACCAGAGGTGGCCATGGGCGTTCTCGTCCCTTTCCTGCGCTGCAGCCGTTGCGCTGCGAGAATGAGGTTACCGCAGCTGCCGTGTTTTTCGGATCTATGATCTTCGCGTTGGGTCAATCCCTGCCGGATCGGAGGGCGTGTCGCGGTGATGGATCGATGAGCACGGTCAGGGATCTGCTCTCCCCGTCGCGTCTGACGCACGTGGTCAACGTCGGAGTGAACCCGTTCGACGCCGGCGAGGGTCCGCCCTACCGGCAGATGCTCGAGGCTGGCCTGTGTCACGTGACAGGCTTCGAGCCCGAGCGTAAGGCGTTCCTCCTGGCGCAGGAGGCGTGTGGCCCGAGCGAGTCGTGCTTGCCGTACGCGGTGGGCGACGGCAACCGTCACATTCTGAAGGTCTGCACCCCAGCATCGGGGATGACAAGCCTGCTCGAACCCGACCCGATCGCCCTGCAGGTGTTCCACAGTCTCCAACCGTTCGGCGAGGTGATCGAGCGTGTCCCCATTGACACCCGTCGGCTTGATGACATCGACGAGATCGAGCATCTCGACTTCCTGAAGATCGACATCCAGGGAGGCGAACTGGCCGTGTTCCAGAATGGTCAGGGCAAGCTCGCCGAGGCGGTGGCAATTCAGACCGAGGTGCCATTCGTGACTACGTACGAGGACCAGCCCACACTTGCGGACATTGAATCAGAGTTGCGACGCCAGGGGTTTATTCCACACTGCATCGCCGAGCTGAAGAGGTGGGCCGTTGGCCAGTTTTCATGGAACGGCAATTTTCGCTGTGGACTGAATCAGCTTCTCGAGGCCGACATTGTCTATGTCCGGGACTTCACCCGGCCGGACGGAATGACTGATGAGCAGCTCAAGCATTTGGCACTGGTGGTGCATCACTGTTACGGATCGTGGGACGTGGCGCTTCGGTGCATCGAGATCTTGGAGCAACGGGGCGCGGTGGAGACGGGGAGCTGCCTGCGCTACTTAGAGCTGGTCAACACGAAAGCCCCCCCGTACACGGAGGCCCTGGTTTTCAGGCGTGGCTGGTAGGGGCGCCCGACGTCGCTGTTCGTCACGGTTCAGCCACCCCGGGCTGCGATCATCGCCGACCGGTTGACCTTGGTCGCCGCTGTGCGGGGGATCGCGTCGACGAACTCGACGGTCTTGGGGGCCTTGTAGTGGGCGAGTCGGCCTTTCGCGTACTCGATCACGTCGTCCTCGAGCAATGCTGCGCCGTCGGCGGGCTGCACGACCGCATGCACCCGGCGCCCCCACTGCTCGTCGGCGAGCCCGATGACGACCACGTCGGCGACGCCGGGATGACCGGCGAGGGCGGACTCGACCTCGGCCGGGAAGACGTTGGCGCCGCCGGTGACGATCATGTCCACGCGGCGATCAACGATGTAGAGGTAGCCGTCGGCGTCCAGGTAACCGATGTCGCCGGCGGAGCGGAAGCCGTCCCCGGTTGACGGCAGCGGCGGCGCACCGCCGAGGTAGCGGGATCCCGAGCTCATCGGCGCGCGCAGGTAGATCTCGCCGTGCTCACCCGGGCCGAGCGGCCTGTTGTTGGCGTCGAGAATCCGGATCTCGGTCTCCCGGAAACCGCGGCCGACGCTGCCCGGATGAGCCAGCCACTCGTCGCCGCGCAGCGCGGTGAGTCCGAGGTTCTCGGTCATGCCGTACGCCGACACGATCCGCTCCGGGCTGAGCAGCTCGAACCAGGTGTGCATGAGCGCCGGCGGCATCACCGCGGCGCCCTGCAGGACGAAGACGACGCTGGACAAGTCCCGCTCCCGCACGTCCGGGCGGGCCGCGATGCGTGCCAGCATCGTCGGGGTGGCGGTGAAGTTGGTGACCCGGAAACGTTCGATGACGTCCAACACCAGTGCGGCGTCGAATCTCTCGAGGATGACTAGATGGTCGCCCGCCAACAGGAAGGAGAAGGTGGCAAAGCCGTTTGTGTGATACATCGGGGCGGGCACCATGATGGTTTGCGGCTGCACGACAGGTGTCCAGTTCGATAGGAACGGCTCGCCGTGCTGCGGGGTCCACAGAGACGGCGCCAGGCTGAGAATCACCTTGGGTGTGCCGGTGGATCCGCTGCTGCAGATTCCGTTGGCGTTAGGGGACACGGCCGGGGGCAGCGGGCTCGCAGACTCGGCGGCCGCCTGCGCCTCCAGCTCCCAGCGGTTTGTCTCGTCGACGACGACAGCGGGGTCGATCACGGCGCGCACCCGGTCGCGCTCCCACTCGGGCAGGTCCCAGTGCATCGGAACGGGAACCGCACCGATGTTCCAGCATCCCAGTGTGGCCAGCACCAGGTGCACCGAATTCGGGATGGCTAGGGCGACAAAGGAACCTGTCTGTGCTCCGCGGGCTGCCAGCGCCCGGCCCCATTGGTTGGCGTGAGCGTCGAGCTCGCCGAAGGTCATCCCCTGGGCGCCACCGTCGAGCGCGACGACGGTCACCGCCGGCTCGCCTCCCCGCTGCTCGGCGAGCTGGTGGAGCTTGGCCCCGAAGGGGATTCCGTCCGCAAGCGCGTCCGGGCTTGCAGCGGGTGTACTGCTCATGCCGGCACCGGGCGGCTGAACAATGTCTCCAGGGCGCCCGAGGGCACGTCGGGTATGAGTCGCAGCGCCAGCGCGTCGGCGCCCAGCGGCAATCGGATCAGCGGCTGCGTGTGCCGGTCGAGGACGCTGATGTCGGACTCGTCGCAGAAGCCCAGGGCGCCGAGCAACTGGTGGGAGGTGCGCAGCACGTGCCGCGCGGTGTCGGACGCTTTGAGACGCAGGATGAGTGCGTCGGTCGACTGCACGGCCAGCGGTGTGGATTCCGGTCGGGTGACAGTGAACTTGGCCAGTTCGTGCAGCCCGCGCACCGCCACCGCGGCGTCGGCAACGGCAAACCTGACGGCCTGGAAATCGGCCAGCGGCTTGCCGAACTGAACGCGGGCGCGCACGTGGTCGGTGACGATCTGCAATGACTGCTGCATGGCTCCCAGAATGCGCCATGACCCCAGTACAAGGTGAAGGTTGATGTCGCGGGCGGGAACCGTTCCCTCGGGTGGGCCCAGGGACGCGGGTACCAGAAACGGCCCAAGCTTCGCGGTGGTCCGTGACCCCGTCCGTGGACGGTACCGGTTGCCGTTGAGGTCAGCGGCGATCCATGCGCCGGGCAGGTCGCCGTGGTCGATGCGCGGCGCCTCGGGGTTGATCAGAGTGAGACGGGCGCCGTCGATCGCCAGCACCTCCTCGACGAGGGGGTAGGGCAGCGCGGTCGCGCCGGCCGCCTGGCAGAGCACGGCGGCGGCCAGCACGTCGTCGGGCGCCGACCGGACGTCGAGGTCGAACGCGCCCACCTCCGCCAACGCCATGCGCGCTGCATCACGGACGGCGCCGTCGGATTCGGCGCGCCACGCCGCCGGCGGGCCACCGAGTCGGGCGAGCCGCGTGGCGGCGACGGCGGCGAAGTCGCTGATATCTTGCGGCAGTTCGGTTCTCACCGGTGCTCTCCCAACTCCTCGCGCGCCACCAGCATTTTCTGGACCTCAATGGTGCCCGACGCCACGGTGGCCGCCTGGGCGTAGCGCCAGTGGTCCTCGATCGCCCCGTGCAGCGGCGCCGACGCGCCGCTGTCCAAAGCGGTCGGGCCGAGCACGTCGAACAGCAACTCGGCGACCTGTTGGTCGCATGTCGTGGTGGCGATGCGGGCGGCGCTGGCCGCGGCGCCCGCGGATGCGTCGTCCTGCAGCGACACCGCCCGGTAGGCGAGCAGCCGGGCGACCCGAAGGTCCACCAGGGCCTTGACCCAGCGGGCGCGCAGCGATTCGGGCAACTGCTCCCAGTCGTCGCCGAGCCCGGTGGCGAGCCGGTCGAGCAGCGATTCGCAGCGCGCGTAGCGGGCGATGCCCACCCGCTCGAACGCCAGCGCCTCGCGCATGACCCGCCACCCGTCGCCGACCTCGCCGAGGACGTCGTCGGGGAACGCCTCGACGTTGTCCAGGAACATCTCGTTGAGGTGATGCGGTCCCAGCATCGACTGGATGGGCCGCACGGTGAACCCGGGCCGGTCCATGGGGATCAGAAACAATGTGAGGCGTTGCGGTTTCGGGGCGTCGGGATGGGTGCACGCCGCCAGTACGCACCAGGACGCCATCTGGGCGTACGACGTCCACACCTTCTGGCCGGTGATACGCCAGCCGTCACCGTCGGGCACCGCGCGGGTGCGCAGCGAAGCCAGGTCGCTGCCGGCCTCCGGCTCGGAAAAGCCCTGGCACCAGGTCACCTCCCCGGAGGCGATGGCCGCCAGGTGTTTGGCCTTCTGTTCGGCGGTCCCGTGGCGCATGAGCGCGGGGCCGACCCAGTTGACGCCCATGTACTGCGGGCCGCGGGGTTCGTGCTGGGCCCACATCTCCTCGCGCAGCACCGTTTGCTGCCACACCGAACCGCCGCCCCCGCCATGTTCTTTCGGCCAGGCCAGGGCCAGCAGCCCCTCGTCGGCCAGCAGTTTGCAGAACGCCTCGGTGGCGGCGAGATCGCGCGGGTCGTCGGTGCACGCGCCGAGGAAGTCGGCGGGGATGTGGGTGGAGATCAACTCGCGCAGGCGTTTTCGTAATGCGCCCGCGTCGTCGCCGAGGTCGTAATCCATGGTCGCCATCACGTCCTGATGTTCGAAGAGCGGGTCGGGGCCCGCGGCCGACCGCCGGTCCCTAATATTATAAAAATAGTAAACTAGGTGCATCGGGGCAATCGGCACGAGGTGGCGCATGGTCGAGTGGTTTCTGTTCCTGCCGCAGGTGAGGTTGTCGGCGGCCGACATCACCGAGCGGGCGCGGCGCGCCGAGGCCAGCGGCTTCGACGGAATCGCGTTCATCGACCATCTCGAGGCGCCCGGGATGCCCGACGAAAGCATCTCTGAGGCAATGGGAATCGCCACCTGGGTGGCTGCCAGGACGCAACGGCTGCGGATCGGTCACCTGGTGCTGTGCGACGCCTTCCGCCACCCCGCCGTGCTCGCCAAACAGGCTGTGACACTGTCCGACGCATCCGAGGGGAGGTTCGACCTCGGCCTGGGCGCGGGATCGTGGCCCCAGGAGCTCGCCAGGTTCGATGTCGGCCAGCAGGATGCGGTGGCCAGGGTGGAGCAACTCGAACGCCACCTCGGCCTGATCCGGCAGTACTGGGGTGACGAAGGCGACCAAGGCGAGGGCGGCCAGGACGGCCAGGGCGGCCAGGCTGCCACGGCCCCGCAGTCTCCGCGCAGGTCGCACCCCATCCCGTTGGTCCTGGGCGGCACCGGCCCGCGGATGATGGGGCTCGTTCGCCGCTACGCGGACTGGTGGAACCTGCCGGTCAACCACATGGACAGGCTGCCCGATCTGGCGCCGTCGGCTGGAACGGCGCGGCTGTCGGTCCAGCAGATGGTCGGCTTCGTCCGATCGGGCAGCGACCCGGCCACGGTGCGTGAGGTGAGTACCCGCCGGTTCGGGAACTTGGGTTCGGGGCTGGTCTGCGGCGACGCCGACGAGCTGACCGCCCACTTCGCCGGTCTCGCCGCGCAGCGCGTCGAGCGGTTCTACGTGTGGTTCGCCGACTTCGCCGCCCCGGACTCGCTGCAGGAGTTCGGCGAGTCGGTGATTACGAGGTTTCCCGGCGTCGGCGCTGCGCTTCCTTAGGCACCACCGTCGGCCGGGCGAACGGACCCCGCTGCACGGCGCCGAGCCGGATCTCCGGCAGATCGACGCCTGAGTCGACGGTGTCCAGCCACGCGACCGCCTCGGCGACGTCGGACACCGCAATGGCGATCATCTCGAACGGAACGTCCTGCAGCATCTCGGTTTCCACCGGGCCGGGCGTGACGAGGTGGACGCTGATGCCGTCACGGTCGACCTCGAGTGCCAGGGCCCGGGCAAACGCGTTGACACCCGCCTTCGAGGCGGAGTAGGCGGTGCGGGCCGGCATTGGCTCGTGCGCGGCCGACGACGAGATGAACACCAGCCGCGAGCCTGCGCGCATACGCGGCAACACGGCGGAGGTGACGACGAAGCACGAGTCCAGGTTGGCCGACATGATCGCTCGCCACTGTTCGAACGTCTGCTTGCGGGCGTACGTTCCGCCCAGCGCGCCCGCCGCGTGCACCACCAGGTCGATGGTCGCCAGCGCGTCGATCGCGGCCGAGAACCCGGCGGGGTCGGAAGCGTCGGCCACGATGTGGCGTGCGCCGATCTCCGCGGCGGCCGCGCGCAGCGGGCCCTCACGTCGCGCCACGAGCACGACGTCGTACCCGAGCTCGCACAGCCTGCGGCCGCAGCCTTTGCCGATGCCGCCGCTGCCGCCGGTGACTAAAGCCGTCCGGGAGGTGTTCTGAGTCTCGGTCCTGTTGCTGTTCACGGACGGCGGACATTCCCCGGGCGGGACATCGACTGCGGCGAGAGCGCGCGAATCCGTTGATCGCAGGAGCCGGAGAGCACGTAGGTCTGCGTGTCGGCGAGATGGCGGCCGGCGATGCGACGGGCGCGGTCGGCGTCGCCGTCGGCGATGGTCTCGGCCAGCGTGTTGTGCGCGCCCAGCACCGCACGGCGCTTGGCGAGCGAGGGATAGGTGCCACGTGCCGCGCTCTCGTCCGCCCACTGCCGTTCGTGGCCGGTCCACAGTGTCTCCAGTGTGCCGACGACCGCGGTGATGGTCTGATTCCCGCAGCCCTGCACGATGAGATCGTGGAATTGGCGACCGATTTCGGTGAACAGCCGACCGTCGTCGAGGTGTTCGGCCATCGACTCGTTGACCTGCGTGAGCTGCGGGACCAAGGTGTCGGCCCGGTCGGGCCGCTGGGCCGCCAGCGCGGCGCAGGCCGGCTCGAGTTCCTGCAACGCCATGCCGAGGTCGGCGACGGCGACGGACTCGCTCTGCAGCAGCAGACCGAGCATATAGGCGGCGGTGGTCTTCGCCGGAGCGTGCACGACGGCGCCGCCGCGGTTTCCGCGGCGGACCGACACCAAGCCCTCGGTCTCCAGGATCCGCAACGCTTCCCGCAGCGAAACGAGGCTGACGCTGAACCGATCGACGAGGACTTCCTGGCGCGGCAAGACATCTCCGTCGGCGAGCTCGCCGTCGATGATCTGGCGGCGCAGTTCGCCGGCGACGATTTCGGCAATCCGTGGAGCCGACAACCGGCGCCGGGTATCGGACCTATTGTCCACGGCGGTCATCCGCTCCTCACGCGCTCCATTGGCTTGGCTAACGTAGCAGTAATGCTATAAATAGCCGGGTGAGGCGCGAGCCCGACCGCCGTCCGACACCGTTGCAGGACCTGCGTGTCGTCGAGATCAGCGACCGGATCGCCGGTAGCTACTGCGGGAAGCTCCTCGTCGATGCAGGGGCGCAGGTTCGCAGGTTCGAGCCGCCGCAGGGTGATTGGCTGCGGCGGCACTCCGCCACCTGTTCAACGGTGCCCGACGCACCGGACGGGCCCTGCTCGCCGCTGTACAGCTATCTCAACGCCGGCAAGAGCAGCATGACGGTCGCCCCAGACGCCACGGTGGTCGCCGCCGATGTCGTGGTGATCACGGGGGGCCGTGAGCGCGCGGAGTCGCTGGGCGTCGACCCGCGGCGGCTGCTGGCCGACTCGCCGCGGTCGGTCGTCGTCACCATCTCCGACTTCGGCTGGAACGGGCCGCATGCCGGTCGCGCCGCCACTGAGTTCACGCTGCAGGCGTGGTCGGGTTCGCCCGGTTTTCGTGGCGACCCGGCCGGGCCTCCCCTCGCGATCGGCGGCGACCTGGGGGAGTACATCGGCGGGGCGTACGCCGCGTTCGGCGCGCTGGCCGTGCGCCGCCGCGTCGAACAGGGAGGCCCGGGTGAGCATCTGGACCTGTCCATGCTCGAGGCGATCACCGCGATGCAGAGCAGTTCGTGGCTGCAGACGCGGCTGCTGCGCGTCCCGCCGGTGGGCCGCACGCTGGAGGTGCCCTCGATCGAACCGGCCAGGGACGGCTATGTCGGGATCACCATGGTGACCGGGCAGCAATGGCTCGACTTCGCCGCGATGGTCGGGTGCCCGCAGTTGGAGGAGATCGAACAACTGCGTTTCCAGATCGGCCGCTGGCAGTACCGCGACCTGATTCGCGAGCAGATCCGGCCGTGGCTGGCAGAGCGGACCGTCGAGGAGATCGTCGAGCTCGGGCAACTGTTCCGGCTGCCGATCGCGGCCCTGGGTAACGGCAACACCATCCGCGACACCGACTACGTGACGCAGCGCGGCGCATTCGTCGCCAACCCCGCGGGCTTTCACCAGCCCCGGCCGCCCTGGCTGATGTCGGTGTGCGCCCCGGTGGCACCGGGAGCAACCGCCCCTGTTGGCGGCAACGACGGCGAGTCGCTTTGGGGGAAAAGGAAATTCGACGCCGAACCACTTCCGCTGGGCCTGCCGCTGGCCGGGGTGCGCATCATCGACCTCACCGCCTTCTGGGCGGGACCCGCGGCAACGCACCTGTTGGCTGCGTTCGGCGCTGACGTGGTCAAGGTCGAGTCGATTCAGCGGCCCGACGGTATCCGTTACACCGGTGCGATGCGCACCGACGTCGACGACTGGTGGGAGTACGGCTGGGTGTTCCACGCGATGAACACCAACAAGCGTTCTGTCACCCTGGATCTCGGCTCGGAGCGGGGACGGCAGCTGTTCGCCGATCTGGCCGCCGGCGCCCACGTCGTCATCGAGAATTTCTCCCCGCGGGTGATGGACAACTTCGGGCTCACCGCGGAGGTGTTGCGCAGCGCCAACCCCGGACTCGTCGTCGCCCGCATGCCCGCGTTCGGGCTTGATGGCCCGTGGTGCGACCGGGTGGGGTTCGCACCGACCATGGAGCAGATTGCCGGGCTGGCCTGGGTCACCGGGACGCCGGAGGCGCCGCCGGTCACCCCGCGCGGCGCCTGCGACCCGCTGGCCGGGGTACACGCCGCGTTCGTCGTGCTCGCCGCGCTGAGCTTCGCCGAGCGCACCGGAACCGGCCAGCTGGTCGAGTTGCCGATGCTCGAGGCGGTGCTCAACGTCGCCGCAGTCCAGCCGATCGAATCCGAGGTGTTCGGCACGACACTGCACCGGCGGGGTAACCGCGGCCACTGCGACGTGGTCCAGAACATCTACCGGTGCGCCGGTGCGGACGACTGGATCGCCGTCACCGTGCGCGACGACGAGCAGTGGCGCGCCCTGGTGGCACTGATGGACACCCCGCCCTGGTGTGGTGAGGATGTGGCGGACGTCGCCGGGCGACGGGCGCGCGCCGACGATATCGACCGCCGGCTGGCGGACTTCTTCGCCGGGCAGCCGCGAGATCCTCTCGTAGAACGTCTGGCCGCCGCCGGCGTTCCCGCCGCTCCCGTCGTGTCGCCGTCTCTGGTCACCGATAACCCTCAGTTGCGCGCCCGCGGATTCTTCGAGGCCCTGGACCACGCCAGCACCGGAACCAACCTGTACCCGTGCCCGCCGTTCGCCGCGCTCGCCGGTCAAGGCAGCTGGCTGCATCGCCCGCCGCCGAGGCTCGGGGAGCACAATGACGAGGTACTGAGCGAGCGGTGCGGTCTGACCCCCGACGAGCTTCGTGAGCTGGCAGCCAGCGGCGTGATCGGGACCCGCCCCAGGGGCCTGTGACCCCCAGGGCCGATGAGAAGTGCCGA
>CAZZHX010000037.1:10445-17823 GCA_964653535.1 uncultured Mycobacterium sp.
TGATCGGGACCCGCCCCAGGGGCCTGTGACCCCCAGGGCCGATGAGAAGTGCCGAAGAGAAGTGCCGATGAGAAGTGCCGATGAGAAGTGCCGATGAGAAGTAGAGGAGTTGGTCATGCGCGTGACGGTCGACGTGAACCGGTGCGAGGCCAGCGGCTTCTGTGAATCGCTGGCGCCGGACGTCTTCGAGATAGGCGATGCCGACGTGGTGCGGATCGCGGAAGGCCCGGTGCCGCCGCGCCGGGAAATCGACGTGCGCGCCGCAGTCGACCAGTGCCCCAGATCCGCGCTGCGGCTGATCGACTGACACGACGAAAGCTGCCGGCACTTACGATAGGCAGGAGCGCACATGGCAGACCCATCGGAACACGAATTCGGCGACGCCGGGATCGCCCTGTCCACCTACCGATTCCCGACCGGGTGGTTCGTGGTCGGCTTCGCCTCCGACCTGGCCGCCGGCCAGGTCAAGCGCGCGCACTACTTCGGCGAGGAGTTGGTGCTGTTCCGCACGCAGGCCGGCCGGGTGAACGTGCTGGACGCCTACTGCCAGCACCTCGGGGCGAACATGGGCGTCGGGGGCACCGTCGACGGCGAGAACATCGCCTGTCCCTGGCACGGCTGGCAGTGGCGCGGCGACGGCACCAACGCGCTGATTCCCTACAGCAAGATCGGCTGCAAGAACAACGTCCGTATCCGCAGCTACCCGACCATGGAGTGGCACGGATTCATCCTTGCCTGGCACGAGCGGCACGGCCGGGAACCGTACTGGCGGCCCCCGGTGCTGCCCGAGTTGGAGACCGACGAGTACTACCCGCTGCACCCGCACAGCCAGATGCTCAACCGGGTAAAGGTCCACCCGCAGATGATCATCGAGAATGCGGCCGACCCCTACCACGTGCAATACGTGCACAAGGCGGCCAACCCCGCCACCACCGCGACGTTCGAGCTGTCCGGCTACCACCTGCACGCCACCGTCGACGCCCACTTCGGCGGGGGCCGGGCGCAGACGTGGTTGACGCCCGACGGGCCCGTCGACGCCACGATCGTCTACGACAACTTCTCGCTCGGGCTCGGCGTGGTTCGCTTCCCCAGCGATCTGGTGGCCACCATCCAGGTGACGGGGCAGACTCCGGTGGACGAGGACTACACCGATTACTTCTACACGCAGGCCTCGGTTCGCGAGCCCGGCGACACCGGCGACGTGCCCGCCGGCCGTGCCGCCCGGTTCCTGGCGCTCCAGCGCGAGGTGATTAAGCAGGATTTCTTCACCTGGGAGAACATGAAGTATCTGGAGAAGCCGAACCTGGCGCCCGAGGAGGCACACGACTATGCCGCCCTGCGTCGCTGGGCGCATCGGTTCTATCCCGGGCCGCAGGCCTCGCCGTCGGACTTCGGCTACGACGCCGATGGTAAGCCCGACCCCCAATACCTGGCGGGGTAGTCGGCGAAGGGCAATCTGCGTTCGCCATGCGGCTGCCTGGATGTTACCTAAATCACCCCAGGTAACATTATTGTTACCTGGTACGGGTCTTGAAGCCGAATCTGGGGAAGGCGGGAGAGCGCAGATGACGTTGAGCTATCAAGAACAGCAGCTGCTCGAGGCGGCCACCGGCCACGCCGCCATCATGAACCTGAGCGCCCGGCACAATCGGGCCTACTCCAACGGCGACCTCGACCGCTGGATGGCCACCTTCCGTCACTCCGGCGCGACCTACACCCGCGACGGCGAGGTGTTCGGCGACTTGCGCTCCGCCTTTGACGGTGGCGGCGGGCAGCGCCTGGTCAGCCTGGACCACGAGATCCGCATCGACGGGATCAACGCCGTCCAGCGGTGCGTCGCGGTCGTTTTCTCGACCAGGTACGGCGACAGCACCGTGCGCGCCACCGGGCTGTTCCGGGACGCGCTGATCTACGAGCGCGGCAGCTGGTGCTTCGCCTCCCGCGAGCTCGCCTGGGATTCGGCGCCGAGCCGTCATCGGCTCGTCATGTGATGCATCCTCCTGTGATGCATCGCGATGTGACGCAGATGTGATAGCCGAGTTCACTGTGTCCTAGGCCGTTACACGGTCTGATTGCCATACCCTATGGCTGGTGTCATCGTTTTCGCGACGCGACCTGCTCAGATTCGCGGCCGTGGCCCCCGCTGGCGTGGGCCTGGGTATAGCGAATGAAATATCCTGTGCTGCAACGGCATCGGCGTCACTGGGCATCCTGCTGGACTACGCGGCGGGAGTGATCCCCGCGGGCGAGATCCGGGCCGCCGGCGCCGTCGGCGCCATCCGCTACGTGTCCGATCGCCGCCCCGGCGGCACCTGGATGCTGGGCAAGCCGATGCTGTTGGCCGAGGCGCGCGACCTGAGTGCCAACGGCCTGAAGATCGTGTCCTGCTATCAGTTCGGCAAGGGCAGCACCTCGGACTGGCTGGGGGGAGCCGCCGCGGGTATCCAGCATGCGCAGCGCGGCGCGCAGCTGCACGCCGCCGCCGGCGGCCCCGCCACCGCACCCATCTACGCCTCGATCGACGACGACCCGTCGCTAGACCAGTACACGCAGTTGATCGCTCCGTATCTGCGGTCCTGGGAGTCGGTGATCTCCCACCAGCGCACCGGCGTGTATGCGAACTCCAAGACCATCGACTGGGCGTTGCGCGACGGCCTGGGCTCCTATTTCTGGCAGCACAACTGGGGCTCGCCCGCCGGGTTCACCCACCCCGCAGCCAACCTGCACCAGGTCGAGATCGACAAACGCAACGTCGGCGGCGTAGGGGTGGACATCAACGAAATCCTCAAGCCACAATTCGGGCAGTGGGCGTAGGACTGGTGCGGAAATTGGCACATCACGATTCGATAACAATATGGCCGTGATCAGCACAGTTATAGCTACTCAACCGTAACCACCTGCACGCAGCACGTTTGTTCGGGACGCCCCCGCCGGCGATGAAATCCGGTGTTACCCAGGACACGGTTACCCGTGCGTAGAACTCGCCAGTAACCAACCGAGGGCCTAAAAGAGTGCGAATCCTTATGGGAGTCTTAGTAAAAGCCTCACGGCTCGCGGCGCCGCCAGGGTAGGTCACAACGCGTCACAACGCACATAGGGAGATCCAGCAGGTGACGATCCACGAGCATGACCGGGTGTCGGCCGACCGCCGAGGCGACGGGCAGCCGGAGACCCATGCTCTGGTCGACCGCCTGACGGCGGGCGAGCCGTACGCCGTGGCATTCGGCGGGCAGGGCAGCGCCTGGCTAGAGAATCTCGAGGAACTGGTGTCCTCGGCCGGGATCGAACAAGACCTGGCCACCCTGGTCGGCGAGGCCGAACTGCGGCTCGAGCCAGTGGCAAAAGAGCTGGTGGTGGTGCGTCCGATCGGTTTCGAGCCGTTGGCCTGGGTCCGCGCGCTCGCGGCCGAGGACCCGGTGCCCTCGGCTAAGCACCTGACGTCGGCGGCGGTCTCCATACCCGGGGTGCTGCTGACGCAGATCGCGGCCGTCCGCGCCCTGGCGCGCCAGGGCATGGACCTGGTGGCGACGCCGCCAGTGGCCGTCGCCGGGCATTCGCAGGGAGTGCTCGCCGTCGAGGCGCTGACCGCTTCGGGTGCGCGCGACGTCGAACTGCTGGCGTTGGCGCAGCTGATCGGCGCGGCCGGGACGCTGGTGGCGCGCCGGCGCGGTATCTCCGTGCTCGGCGACCGCCCGCCCATGGTGTCGGTCACCAACGCCGACCCCGAGCGCATCCGACAGTTGCTCGACGAGTTCGCCCAGGACGTGCGCACCGTGTTGCCGCCGGTGCTGTCCATCCGCAACGGACGGCGTTCGGCCGTCATCACCGGCACGCCTGAGCAACTCTCCCGCTTCGAGCTGTACTGCCGGCAGATCTCCGAGAAGGAGCAGGCCGAGCGCAAGAACAAGCTCCGCGGAGGAGACGTCTTCGCGCCGGTCTTCGACCCGGTCCAGGTGGAGGTGGGTTTCCACACCCCCCGATTGGCCGACGGCATCGACATCGTCGGCATGTGGGCCGAGAAGGTCGGATTGGATGTCGCCCTGGCCCGGCAGCTGGCCGAGGCCCTGCTGGTGACACGGGTCGACTGGGTGGACGAGGTCACCCGCATCCACGAGTCGGGGGCCCGTTGGATTCTCGACCTGGGTCCCGGGGACATCCTCACCCGGCTGACCGCGCCGGTGATCCGAGGCCTCGGAGTGGGCATCGTGCCCGCGGCCACCCGTGGCGGCCAGCGCAACCTGTTCACCGTCGGGGCCGTCCCCGAGGTCGCGCGGGCGTGGTCCAGCTACGCCCCTACCGTCATCCGCCTGCCCGACGGCAGGGTCAAGCTCTCGACGAAGTTCACCCGGCTGACCGGATTCTCACCCATGCTGCTCGCCGGCATGACCCCGACCACCGTGGACGCCAGGATCGTCGCCGCCGCGGCCAACGCCGGGCACTGGGCCGAGCTCGCCGGCGGAGGGCAGGTCACCGAAGAGGTCTTCGCCCGGCGCATCGAGGAACTGTCGGGCCTGCTCGAGCCCGGCCGCACCTACCAATTCAACGCGCTGTTCCTCGACCCCTACCTGTGGAAGCTGCAGGTGGGCGGCAAGCGACTGGTGCAGAAGGCCCGTCAGTCGGGTGCGGCGATCGATGGGCTGGTGATCAGTGCCGGCATCCCCGACCTGGAAGATGCCGTCGAGCTGATCAACGAACTCAACGACGTCGGCATCAGCAACGTCGTGTTCAAGCCGGGCACGGTCGAGCAGATCCGCGCGGTGATCCGCATCGCGACCGAAGTACCCACCAAGCAGGTGATCGTGCACGTCGAGGGTGGCCGCGCCGGCGGGCACCACTCCTGGGAAGACCTCGACGACCTCCTGCTGGCGACGTATTCGGAACTGCGGTCGCGACCCAACATCACCGTCTGTGTCGGCGGCGGCATCGGCACGCCTGAGCAGGCGGCCGAATACCTGTCTGGGCGCTGGGCGCAGGCATACGGCTTCCCGCTGATGCCGATCGACGGCATCCTGGTGGGCACCGCGACCATGGCCGTCAAGGAAGCAACCACGTCGCCGTCGGTCAAGCGGATGCTGGTGCAGACCCACGGCACCGACCAATGGGTTGGTGCCGGAAAAGCTCAGGGCGGCATGGCTTCCGGGCGGAGCCAACTCGGCGCAGACATTCACGAGATCGACAACAGCGCCTCGCGCTGCGGCCGGCTCCTCGACGAGGTGGCCGGTGACGCCGACGCGGTCGCCGAGCACCGCGACGAGATCGTCGCGGCGATGGCCAAGACGGCCAAACCGTACTTCGGCGACGTCGGAGAGATGACCTACCTGCAGTGGCTGCGGCGCTACGTCGACCTGGCCATCGGCGACGGCGACTCCACCGCGGACACCGCGACCCCGGGCAGCCCGTGGCTTGCCGACACCTGGCGTGACCGGTTCCAGCGGATGCTGCAGCGCACCGAGGCGCGGCTGCACTCACAGGATTCCGGCCCGATCGACACGTTATTTCCTGGTTCGCTGGGTTCCCTCGACTCACGACTACTGGAGAGCCCGCACGACGCCATCGCCACCCTGCTGGCGGCCTACCCCGACGCCGAGACAGTGCCGCTGCATCCAGCCGACGTCCCGTTCTTCGTCACCCTGTGCAAGACGCCCGGCAAGCCGGTCAACTTCGTGCCGGTGATCGACAAGGACGTGCGGCGCTGGTGGCGCAGCGACTCGCTGTGGCAGGCCCACGACGCCCGCTACGACGCCGATCAGGTGTGCATCATCCCCGGCACAGCCGCCGTTGCCGGCATCACCCGGGTCGACGAGCCCGTGGCCGACCTGCTGGACCGCTTCGAACAGGCCGCCATCGACGAGGTGCTGGCCTCCGGGGCACAGCCGCGTGACGTCACGTCCCGCCGGCTGGGCCGCGCGGACGTGAGCGGGCCGCTGGCCGTCGTACTCGATGCCCCCGACGTCGCGTGGGCCGGGCGCACCGCGATCAACCCGGTGCACCGGATCGCCGACCCCGCCGACTGGCTGGTGCACGACGGGCCCGAAAGCCGCCGGGCCACCCACTCATCGACGGGGGCGCAACTGCAGGTCGCAGGCGAGCCTGATGACGAGCGCGTCGTCCTGAGCGTGCCGATCTGCGGGACCTGGATCGACATCCCCTTCACGTTGCCTCCCAACATCATCGACGGCGGCATCCCGGTGGTCTCCACCGACGACGCTGCCGCTGCCATGCGCGCGGTGCTGGCGATCGCTGCGGGAGTGGACTCACCGGAGCGACTTCCCGTAGTCGCCGACGCCGCCGCCACCGTGACGGTGGACTGGGACCCCGAACGGGTGGCCGACCACACCGGCGTCACGGCCGTCTTCTCCGAGGCGCTGGCCCCCAGCCTCGCCACCGTGCCCGACGCGCTGGTCGGCCTCTGCTGGCCCGCGGTGTTCGCCGCCATTGGCGCCGCAGCCTCCGATACGGGGGCGCCGGTGGTGGAGGGCCTGCTCAGCCTGGTGCATCTGGACCACGCCGCCCGGGTGGTCGGCGCGTTGCCGGCGGCCAGGACGCACCTGACGGTCACTGCGACGGCATCGGCGGCCACCGACACCGACATGGGCCGTGTCGTGCCGGTCTCGGTGACCATCGTCGGCGCCGACGGCGCCGAGATCGCCACCCTCACGGAGCGCTTCGCGATCCTGGGACGCACCGGCACCGCCGAGCTCAGCGAGCCGGTGCGCGCCGGCGGGGCCGTCTCCGGCAATGCGACCGACACCCCGCGGCGCCGCCGGCGCGACGTCACGGTCACCGCCCCGGTCGACATGCGTCCGTTCGCCGAGGTGTCTGGCGACCACAACCCGATCCACACCGACCGTGCCGCCGCACTGCTGGCCGGCCTGGACTCCCCGATTGTGCACGGCATGTGGCTGTCGGCGGCGGCGCAGCACGCGGCGACCGCCAGCGATGGCCAGGCGCGCGCCCCGGCCAGGCTGATCGGCTGGACGGCCCGTTTCCTGGGCATGGTGCGCCCCGGCGATGAGGTCGCGTTCCGGGTCGACCGCGTCGGGATCGACCGCGGCGCCGAGATTTTGGAGGTGACCGCGCGCGTCGGGTCGGACCTGGTGATGTCGGCCAGCGCGCGGCTGGCCGCCCCGAAGACGGTGTACGCGTTCCCGGGCCAGGGCATCCAGCACAAGGGAATGGGCATGGAGGTGCGGGCCCGGTCCAAGGCCGCCCGCAAAGTCTGGGACAGCGCGGACAAGTTCACCCGCGAGACGCTGGGCTTTTCGGTGCTGCACGTGGTGCGCGACAACCCGACCAGCATCATCGCCAGCGGCGTGCACTACCACCATCCCGAGGGCGTGCTGTATCTGACGCAGTTCACCCAGGTCGCCATGGCGAC
>CAZZHX010000038.1:0-17536 GCA_964653535.1 uncultured Mycobacterium sp.
GGGTTACGGCCCGCCACCCGGGTACGGCTTCCCGCCCGCGCCGCAGTTCAGCGTCGGTGATGCGTTCACCTGGGCGTGGCACAAGTTCACGGCAAACGCAGTGGCGCTGATCGTCTCGGCCCTCGCCTACGGTGCGATCTTTACTGCACTGGTCTCACTCACCCAGTTTCTGCCCGCCGCCCTCGGACACGAGTCGAGCCCCTCCTACACCGACGACAACGGGCAAACCTCCTCAATCCTCGGCACTCTCGGCGTAGCGGGATTCGCCGTCACGATCATCGGCTACCTCCTGACCTTCGTCGCGGGGGTCGTCGTGCAGGCGGGACTGCTGTCCGGCTGCCTCGACATCGCCGACGGTAAGCCGGTGACCATCGCGTCGTTCTTCAGACCCCGCAACCTGCGTTCGGCGCTCCCGGCTGGGCTGCTGGTCTTCGTGGCCGCCGGGATCGGCAACGCGTTGTGCGTCATTCCCGGCCTCGTCGTCACCTTCTTCGCGCTGTTCACCATCCCGTTCGCGGTCGACCGGTCGCTGTCGCCCGTCGACTCGGTCAAGGCCAGCATCGCCACGGTGCGGGCCAACGTAGGCCCGACGCTGCTGTCGTGGCTGGTACAGATCGCGGCGGTCTTCGTCGGTGTGATCCTGTGCCTGGTCGGCGCGCTCGTCGGCGGCCCCATCGCGCTGCTGGTCCTGACCTACACCTACCGGACGCTGTCGGGCGGCCGGGTCGTCCCGCTGCAGCAGCCGGGCACCTACCCCGCCTGACGAGCGGTGGCCCGAGCGGCGTTCGGCTAGGCCCGCTGCAACTCGAACAGCGGGATCACCCGGCTGGTCTTGGCCTGGTACTCGCCGAAACCGGGCGCCGCGGCGACGATGGTCGCGAAGATCTCGTCACGCTCGACGGGGGCCAGTTCGCGCCCGGTCACGTCGAACGTGTCGATGCCCGAGCCCGCCTGCGAGCCCACATCGACGCGGGCCGCGGGGTTGGCTCTCAGGTTGTGCACCCAGGCCGGGCTGATCGGCGCCCCGGCGAAGGATCCGACGATGATCAGCTTGCCGCCGATACGAAAGTAGGCCAGCGGTGACACCCTCGGCTGGCCGGACTTGGCGCCGGTCGTGTGCAGCAGCAGCAGGTCGGCGTTGGCGAATGGGCCACCGACCTTGCCGGCGTTGGCGCGGAACTCCTCGACGATGCCTGCGTTGAAGGCATTGAGGGCATTGAGGGTTTCGAGGTCGGGAAATTGTTGGCTCATGTCCCGGTAACTCCTTTGGGTATGGCGTCTATTCCGGACTCCTTGCGCTGCTGGGCGGTGATGGGGGCGGGCGCATTGGTCATCGGGTCGATGCCGCCCCCCGTCTTGGGGAAGGCGATCACCTCGCGGATCGAGTCCACCCCGGACAGCAACGCGTTGATGCGATCCCAACCGAAGGCGATCCCGCCGTGCGGCGGGGCTCCGAAGGTGAACGCCTCCAACAGGAATCCGAATTTATCCGCGGCCTCGGCCGCATCGATGCCCATCACCGCAAACACCCGTTCCTGGACGTCGCGGCGGTGGATACGGACAGAGCCGCCCCCGATCTCATTGCCGTTGCAGACGATGTCGTAGGCATCAGCTAACACGCCGCCAAGATCGCCACCCTGATCGTCGGCTCGGTCACCACCCAAAGCTGCCAGGGCGTTCTCGTACTGCGGCTTCGGGGCGGTGAAGGCGTGATGCACCGCGGTCCACGCCCCGGAGCCGACGGCGACGTCACCGGCGGCGGTCGCCTCGTCGGCCGGCTCGAACAGCGGCGGGTCCACCACCCAGACGAACGCCCAGGCGTCGGGGTCGACGAGGCCGAGCCGATCGGCGATCTCGGCGCGTGCGGCCCCCAGCAACGCCCGCGACGCCTTCGGCGGCCCCGCCGAGAAGAAGATGCAGTCGCCCGGCTCGGCGCCCACGTGCGCGGCGAGGCGAGCGCGCTCGGTGTCGCCGAGGTTCTTGGCCACCGGGCCGCCGAGCGTGCCGTCCTCCCCGACGAGCACGTACGCCAGGCCGCGGTGTCCGCGCTGCTTGGCCCATTCCTGCCAGCCGTCCAGCGTGCGGCGCGGCTGCGAGGCCCCGCCGGGCATCACCACTGCGCCCACGTAGGGCGCTTGGAAGACGCGGAACGTGGTGTCCGCGAAGAACTCCGCGCACTCGACGAGCTCCAGCCCGTACCGCAGGTCGGGCTTGTCGGAGCCGAACCGCCGCATCGACTCCGCGTAGCTGATCCGCGGGATCGGCGCCGGTAGCTGGTAACCGATCAGGGCCCACAACGCGGTGAGGATCTCCTCGGCGATCGCGATGATTTCCTCGGCGCCGACGAAGCTCATCTCCATGTCGAGCTGGGTGAACTCGGGTTGGCGGTCGGCACGGAAATCTTCGTCGCGGTAGCAGCGGGCGATCTGGTAGTACCGCTCCATCCCGGCGACCATCAGCAACTGCTTGAACAACTGCGGGCTCTGCGGCAGCGCGTAGAACGAGCCCGGGTGCAGGCGGGCCGGCACCAGGAAGTCGCGCGCCCCCTCGGGGGTCGAGCGGGTGATCGTCGGCGTCTCGATCTCGACGAAGTCGTGCCGGTCCAGGACGGCACGCGCGGCGGCATTGACTTTGGAGCGCAGGCGAATCGCCGCGGCCGGACCGTCACGGCGCAGGTCGAGGTAGCGGTATTTCAACCGCAGTTCCTCACCCGCGGGCTCGTCCAGCTGGAACGGCAGCGGCGCGCTCTCCCCGAGGACCGTCAGCGAGGTCGCGTTGATCTCGATCTCACCGGTGGGAATGTCCGTGTTCGCATTGCCCTCCGGGCGGACCTCCACGACGCCGATGACCTGAACGCAGAACTCGGCGCGCAGCCTGTGCGCCTGGGCCAGCACGGCGGGTTCGCGGAACACCACCTGCGCGACGCCCGAGGCGTCCCGCACGTCGATGAAGATGACACCGCCGTGGTCGCGGCGGCGAGCCACCCAGCCAGCCAGTGTCACCTGATGCCCGGCGTCGCCACTCCTGAGCGCACCGGCGGCGTGGCTACGCAGCACAAACACTTCCCTTCAGCCGGTTTTGGACGAGTGCTCAGTCTAAGGCAGGTACATTCGGGGCCATTAGGACCACTGCCACCACCATTGCGCTCGTCGGTCCGGGCGCCATCGGCACGACGGTCGCCGCGCTGCTACACCGGTCTGGAAAACCGGTGCTGCTCTGCGGTCACACTCCCCGCGAATCCGGCCGCGGCATCGAACTGCGAGCCGACGGAACCGATCCGATCGTGGTGCCCGGTCCGGTGCACACCGATCCCGCCCTGCTCCCCGCAGCAGGCCCGGTCGACGTGGTGCTGCTGGCGGTCAAAGCCACCCAGAACGCCGCCGCGAGCGGCTGGCTGGCCCGCCTGTGCGACGAGCGCACCATCGTCGTGGCACTGCAGAACGGGGTCGAACACGTCGAGCGGGTGCAGCCGCTGTGCCCGTCGTCGGCCGTCGTGCCCGCGATCTGCTGGTTCAACGCCCAGACGCAGTCCGACGGATGGGTGCGACTGCGCGGAGAAGCGGCGCTGGCGCTGCCCGACGGACCCGCGGCGCAGACCATCGCCGAGCTGCTGCGCGGCGCGAGCTGCCGGGTGCAGTGCGACCCAGACTTCGTCACCGCAGCCTGGCGCAAGGTGATCGTCAACGCGCTGGTCGCGATCACGGCCTTGACCGGGCGGCGATCCGGCATGTTCGGCCGCGAGGACATCGCCGCGCTGTCACGCCGGTACGTGGCCGAGTGCCTGGCCGTCGCCCGAGCCGAGGGGGCCCGGTTGCCCGACGACCTGGTCGGCGAGTTCGTCGACATGGTCCGGATGACGCCTCAGGACCTGACCAGCTCGATCCTGACCGACCGGGAGAACCATCGGCGCCTGAATGGGACCTGCTCAACGGCGTGATCGTCCGCAAGGCGCGTGCGCATGGGCTCCCGACGCCGATCGGCGACGTCGTGGTCCCTCTTCTGGCAGCGGCGAGCGACGGCCCCGGTTAGTGTCTAACCTGACAACGTGAGGAGCGTGCGATGACGTTCAACGAAGGCATGCAGATCGACACCAGCACCGCGTCGAGTTCCGGCGGGGGCGGCAGGGGGATGGCCCTCGGCGGAGGCATCGGCGGGCTGCTGATCGTCGTCCTGGCACTGTTCCTGGGCGTCGACCCGGGCGGCGTGGTCACCCAGCAGCCGATGGATGTCGGCGGGGCCTCAGCGCCCGGTTTCGACCTGACCCAGTGCCGGACCGGAGCCGACGCGAACAAGTACGTGCAGTGCCGGGTCGTAGCCACCGGCAATTCCGTGGACGCAGTGTGGGGTCAGCTGATGCGGAACTACACCCGCCCGCGCTTGCAGCTGTTCAGCGGCCAGGTCAACACCGGCTGCGGGCCCGCCACGACCGAAGTGGGGCCGTTCTACTGCCCGCTCGACAAGACCGCGTACTTTGACACCGACTTCTTCTCGGAGTTGGTCGAGCGATTCGGTTCCAGCGGCGGCCCTTTCGCGCAAGAGTACGTCGTCGCCCACGAGTACGGCCATCACGTGCAAAACCTGCGGGGCGTCCTGGGTCGTTCCCAGCAGGGCGCGAAGGGGTCCCTGGGCAACGGGGTGCGCACCGAACTGCAGGCCGACTGCTACGCCGGCATCTGGGCGCACTACGCCTCCACCGTGAAGGAGGAGAGTACGGGTGCGCCGTACCTGAACCCATTGAGCGACAAGGACATCGCCGACGCCCTGTCGGCCGCGGCATCGGTGGGCGACGACCACATCCAGAAGGCTTCCACCGGGCGCATCAACCCCGAGTCGTGGACTCACGGGTCGTCGGAGCAGCGGCAGCACTGGTTCACCGTCGGCTATCAAACCGGTGACCCGAACAAGTGCGACACCTTCTCCGCACCCAACCTCAACTGACGACGATCGCGCCGCACAGGAGTTACCAGCGCCGCGTCGAGCAAGTGACCCCGGTGGTGGCGCTCTGGGTCACCACCACCTCGCCGTCCACGGCGATCTGGCATTGGATCTGGGGAACGTTGCCTGAGTCACAGTCGGGCCAGTGACACCCGCCGCTGGCCGAGACGATGGCCCACACGATCGGGTTCGTCAGCGTGGTGGTGTACACCTGTGGCTGCCCCGCGGCCAGCGCCGCCTGCACGCTGGTCATGTACTGCGACGAGTCGGAGTCGTACGCCGCCTGGCTGGGCGGGTCGCTGCTCATGTACCGGACGTTGCCGGTCAGATTGCCCGTGGCCGTGACCGTGTAGGTCACCTGGTGGCCGGTCGCCGGATCCGCGAGCGAGGTGGCGGGCTCTGGGGCCGCCCCCAGGACCGCCGCACACGTCGCCGCGCACCCGGCCCGAAACGCCCGGCCGGTGAGTTTTCCGACGTCCGTCATGGTGAAAACGCTACCGGATTCGCCCCCGGGGAGCGGGTGTTCACCGGTCGGCAAACCAGCGCGGGTAGGAAGGGTGCATGAGCGACCGACCCGCCACCGGCATCAGCCGCCGCCGGTTGTTGACGACGAGCGCGGTCTCGGCCGCGCTCGGGGCGGGCATCGGCGGCGGGGCCACGACGCTGTGGTCGCACCATGAGGCGCCCGCCTTTTGGCGGCAACCGGACCGCGACGGCTCGCCCCCGGTGGCCGGCCTGCACCTGCAGTTCGGCCACGACGCCGGCACGGAGGTGACGGTGTCCTGGCACACCCTCGACGCCGTCCGCAACCCTCGCGTCATGCTGGGCACCCCGACATCCGGCTTCGGGCGCGTGGTGGCGGCCGCGACCAGGACATACCGCGACGCCAAATCCGGCGTCGAGGTTCGGGTGAACCACGCCCGGCTGAGCGGTCTGGACCCCGACACCGACTACATCTACGCCGCTGTACACGACGGTACGGAACCGGAGATGGGTACGGTGCGCACCGCACCGTCCGGACGACAACCGTTGCGGTTCACCAGTTTCGGCGATCAAGCCACGCCCTGCAACGCTAAAATCGGCTCGCCTGCAGCGGCGGACACCGCGACCGCCATCGAACGCCTCGCCCCGCTGTTCAACCTGGTCAACGGCGACCTGTGCTACGCCAACCTCACCCGGGACCGAGTCCGCACCTGGTCGGACTGGTTCACCAACAACAGCCGTTCGGCGCGCCACCGGCCGTGGATGCCCGCGGCGGGCAACCACGAGAACGAGCTGGGCAATGGCCCCATCGGATACGGCGCCTACCAGACGTATTTCGCGGTGCCCGACTCCGGCGCCGACCCGGACATGCGGGGCCTGTGGTACTCGTTCACCGCCGGCTCCGTGCGGGTGATCACCCTCAACAACGACGACGTGGCCTATCAGGACGGCGGTAACTTCTACGTCCACGGTTACTCCGGTGGCGCGCAGAAGCGCTGGCTGGCCGACCAACTCGCGGCCGCCCGGCACGACCCCGGCATCGACTGGCTGGTGGTCTGCATGCATCAGACCGCGATCTCCACCACCGACAAGACCAACGGCGCCGATCTGGGGATCCGCGAGGAGTGGCTGCCGTTGTTCGACCAGTACGGGGTCGATCTAGTGGTGTGCGGCCACGAACACCATTACGAGCGGTCGCATCCCCTACGCGGCACGCTGGCCACCGACACCCGGACCCCGGTACCCGTCGACACACGCACCGACCTCATCGACACCACCCGGGGAACGGTGCACCTGGTCATCGGGTGCGGCGGAACGTCGAACCCCAGCAACGGGTTGTTCTTCCCCGAGCCCCGGTGCCGCGTGTTGACCGGGGTGGGCGCCTTCGATCCCGGACTCGGGCACAAGACGCCGATTCATGTCCTGGAGGATGCGCCCTGGTCGGCGTTCCGCGACCGCGACAATCCCTACGGCTTCGCGTCATTCGACGTCGACCCAGGTCCGCCCGGCGGACACACCTCGATCAAGGCGACGCACTACGCCGTGCACGGACTATCCGGCGAAGTGACCATCATCGACCAGTTCACGCTGACCAAGCCGCGCGGCGACAATCCGACCTGACTCGCCCTCAGGCGTTCGCCACCGCCGGGATGCCGAAGTTCGGGACGGCGGCGGGCGCAACGCAACTCCGGGCGCCCAGGCTTTTCTTTATGCGTTGTTAACGACACACGTAATCGGTTCGTGTATTCAGCTACCCGCCGTTAAGACTGTTATCGGCTTGTAACAACGGCCGCAGGGGCAACCCCGGGTGGCAAGCAGTCGAGTGCAGCCGATGCCGCGGCGACGATGTCGATCGCCGCATCGGAGGCATCGGTGGGCAGGCCCAATTCAGTTTCCACCATGCTGATGGCCTGCTCCTCGCTCAGGTCGCCCTGGTTCTTCGCCTTGCAGATGTTCTGGCCTACCTGCAGAAGAACGCTGGGGCTGAAAGTCGCCAGGGCTTGATCGGTCTTGAGTAGATCGAGGAAGGCGCTGTCGTCGGCACGGGCGGCCGGGGCGGTGGCGCATGCCAGAAAGCCCACGAACAGCAGGACGGCGCCACGATGCGACGGCGGAAATCTGAACACGGCGCGGACCTCTTTCCTGACGGAGCCGACCCGAATCAGACTACCCAATGGTGGTCCGCAGCAGCGAAAGCACCTCGGCTACGACGGCTCCTTCAGCCACCGACACCTGCTCCCCCGTCGCGAGATTCTTCACCCCGATCGTCCCGGCGTCGATATCGCGGTCGCCCACCACCAGCGCGATGCGGGCTCCGGAACGGTCCGCGATTCGCATCGCGCCCTTGAGGCCGCGGCCACCGTAGGCCATGTCGACACGAACGCCCAGGGCACGCAGCCGCGCCGCGAGCGCCGCCAGCGTCAGCGTGGCCGGCCCGCCCAGGGGCACCGCGAACACATCGCACCGCGTGGCCTCGCCCACGCTCTTTCCTTCGGCCCGCAGCGCCAGCAGGGTGCGGTCCACGCCGAGCCCGAATCCGATGCCCGACAGGTCCTGCCCGCCGAGTTGGCGCATCAGACCGTCGTAGCGGCCGCCGCCCCCGATGCCGGACTGGGCGCCCAGTCCGTCGTGCACGAACTCGAACGTGGTCTTGGTGTAGTAGTCCAGCCCGCGCACCATGCGGGGGTTGATGACGTACGCCACCCCCAGGGCGTCGAGGTGCGCCAGCACCGTGTCGAAATGCTGCTTGGCAGCACCGGAGAGGTGGTCCAGCAGTACCGGCGCACCGGCGGTCATCGCCCGCACGTCGGGTCGCTTGTCGTCGAGCACCCGCAGCGGGTTGATCCCGGCCCGCCTGCGGGTCTCGTTGTCAAGATCCAGCCCTAATAGGAAGTCCTGCAACAGTTTCCGGTATTGCGGGCGGCAGGTCTCGTCGCCCAGGGACGTGATCTCCAGCCGGAATCCGTCGAGCCCCAGGGAACGGAACCCGGCGTCGGCGACCGCGATCACCTCGGCGTCTAGCGCCGGGTCGTCGACGCCGATCGCCTCCACGCCGACCTGCTGCAACTGACGATAACGACCGGCCTGCGGACGCTCGTAACGGAAAAAGGGCCCTGCGTAACAGAGTTTGATCGGCAGCACTGCGCGGTCCAGGCCGTGCTCGATCACCGCGCGCACCACCCCGGCGGTGCCCTCGGGCCGCAAGGTCACCGAGCGGTCGCCGCGGTCGGCGAAGGTGTACATCTCCTTGGACACCACGTCGGTGGACTCTCCGACACCACGGGCGAACAGAGCAGTGTCTTCGAAGATGGGCAATTCGACGTCGCCGTAACCGGCCAGGCGGGCGGCGGCCAGCAATCCGTCCCGCACGGCCACGAACTGCGCCGAGTCCGGCGGCACGTAGTCCGGTACCCCCTTGGGCCCGGACAACGCTGTGAACGCGTGCGTCACGGGCTCAGACCCTCGAGGAACGGGTTGAGGCGCCGCTCGGCGCCGATCGTGGTGACGTTTCCGTGTCCGGGCAGCACCACAGTCGCGTCATCGAGGACGAAGAGCTTGCCGAGGATCGAGGTCAGCAGATCGCGACCGCTGCCGCCGTGCAGGTCGGTGCGCCCGACTGCGCGCTCGAACAGGGTGTCGCCGGTGAAGACGATGTCGCGGCCGTCCGCACTCGCCTGAGGAACCCGGAACGCCACGGACCCCAGGGTGTGCCCGGGCGTGTGGTCGACGGTGACACTCACGCCACCGAGGTCCAGCTTATCGCCGTCGCGGTCCAGCTCGACCACTTGCTTTGGCTCGCGGAAGAAGGCGCCCGCCATCAGCTGAGCCACCCGTGGGCCCAGGCCGTAGATCGGGTCTTTCAACATGAACCGGTCCGCCGGGTGGATGAAGGTCGGGCAACCGTAGGTGTCGGAGACCTTCTGCGCCGACCACATGTGGTCGATGTGCCCGTGGGTCAGCAGTACCGCGGCCGGCGTCAACCGGTTCTCGTCGAGAATGCGACGCAGCGCACCCATCACACGCTGCCCCGGATCCACGATCACGGCGTCCGATCCGGGCCGCTCGGCCAGCACGTAGCAGTTGCACTGCAGCATGCCGGCGGGAAATCCGGTGATCAACACGGTTCCCAGTTTCCCACCCGCGGCAGGCCCGCTTGACACCGGCCACGACGCCCGCATTAGCCTGAGCGGGCAAACCTGGGCCCAACTCAACGGAGGCAGAGCGGCCGTGCCGAGCAACGAACAGCGACGCGCCAACGCCAAGCGCAAACTCGAGACCAAGCTGGAGCGCCGAGCGCAGCGGGCCAGACGGCGCAGGATCGCGCTGATCGCCACCGGCACGATTGTGTTGGCGGCCGCCATCACCGTGTCGATCATCGCGCTCGTCACCAGCAAGAGCGGTCATAAGGTCAGCAGCGCGACCCCCTCGACGTCGAGTGCACCCGAGTCCACCGCGTCGACCGCCTCCAGCGCGTCCAGCCCGGATCCAGCCGCGCAGACCGGCACTGTCCCGCCGCTGCCGCCGTTCAAAGCGTCGCCCGACGTCGGCGCCAACTGCCAGTACCCCGCATCGGCGGACCCGGCCGCCAAACCGGCCAAGCCGCCGCACACCGGCAAGGTCCCGACCGACCCCGCCCAGGTGAGCGCCAGCATGGTGACCAGTCAGGGCAATATCGGACTGATGTTGGCCAACAACGAATCACCCTGCACGGTGAACAGTTTCGTCAACCTGGCCACCCAGGGCTTCTTCAACGACACCAAGTGCCACCGGCTCACCACCTCTCCCGCGCTGGGCGTCCTGCAGTGTGGCGACCCCAAAGGCGTCGGATCGGGTGGTCCCGGTTATCAATTCGCCAACGAATACCCGACCGACCAGTACCCTCCGGGCGATCCCACGGCGCAGCAACCCGTGTTGTATCCGCGCGGCACGGTGGCCATGGCCAACGCCGGGCCAGGCACCAACGGCAGCCAGTTCTTCCTGGTCTACAAGGACTCCCAGCTGCCGCCCCAGTACACAGTGTTCGGCACCATTCAGGGCGACGGGCTGGCCACGCTCGACAAGATCGCCAAGGCCGGCGTCACCGGCGGCGGCATGGACGGGCCACCGGTCGCGGACGTGAACATTAAGTCGCTGCTGCCGGACTAGAGCGGCACTCAGGGCGCACTCAGGCAGCGGACGTGAGCCGGTAGACGTCATAGACGCCCTCGACGTTGCGCACGACGTTGAGCAGGTGCCCGAGGTGCTTGGGGTCGCCCATTTCGAAGGTGAAGCGGCTGATCGCAACCCGCTCGCCGGAGGTGGTCACCGACGCCGACAGGATGTTCACCTTCTCGTCGGCCAGCACCCGGGTGATATCCGACAGCAAGCGGTGTCGGTCGAGCGCCTCCACCTGGATGGCCACCAGGAACAACGACGACGGCGACGGCGCCCACAGCACCTCGATGATGCGCTCCGCCTGATCTTGCAACGACTCGGCATTGGTGCAATCGGTGCGGTGGACGCTCACCCCGCCGCCGCGGGTGACGAACCCCATGATCGCGTCGCCGGGCACCGGCGTGCAGCACTTGGCCAGTTTCGCCAGCACCCCGGGAGCCCCGGGGACCGACACCCCGACGTCGTCGCCGGCACGCGCCCGCCGCGGCATGGTGGTGGGCGTCGACCGCTCCGCGAGTTCCTCCTCGGCCTGGTCGATTCCGCCGAGCTCGGCCAGTAGCTTCTGCACGGCGTGCTTGGCCGACACGCGCCCCTCGCCGATCGCGGTGTAGAGCGCGGACACGTCGGCGTAGTGCAGTTCACGGGCCACCGCAGTCATCGATTCGGCGCTCATCAAGCGCTGCAACGGAAGTCCACCCCGACGGACCTCCCGGGCCATCGCCTCCTTGCCGGCCTCCAGCGCCTCCTCGCGGCGCTCCTTGGCAAACCACTGCCGGATCTTGGCCTTGGCGCGGGGCGACACCACAAACTGTTGCCAGTCCCGCGACGGCGCCGCGTTGAGGGCCTTGGACGTGAAAACCTCGACGACCTCTCCGTTTTCCAGCTTTCGCTCCAGCGCCACCAGCCGACCGTTGACCCTGGCGCCGATGCAGCGGTGACCGACCTCGGTGTGCACGGCGTAGGCGAAGTCCACCGGGGTCGACCCGGCCGGCAGCGTGATCACGTCTCCCTTGGGCGTGAAGACGAAGAGCTCCTGCACCGCAAGGTCGTAGCGCAGCGACTCCAGGAATTCACCCGGGTCGGCGGCCTCCCGCTGCCAGTCGAGCAGTTGTCGCATCCACGCCATGTCGTCGACCTCGGCGGAGGCAGCCGGATACGGAACTCCGTTGCGGCCCTTGGTTTCCTTGTAGCGCCAGTGCGCGGCGATGCCGTATTCAGCGGTGCGGTGCATGCCGCGGGTCCGAATCTGGACTTCCAGCGGCTTGCCCTCCGGCCCGACGACGGTGGTGTGCAGCGACTGGTACACCCCGTAGCGGGGCTGGGCGATGTAGTCCTTGAAGCGGCCGGCCATCGGCTGCCACAGCGAGTGCACCACGCCGACGGCCGCGTAGCAGTCCCGGATCTCATCGCACAGGATCCGGATGCCGACCAGGTCGTGGATCTCGTCGAAGTCCCGGCCCTTCACGATCATCTTCTGGTAGATCGACCAGTAGTGCTTGGGTCGGCCCTCGACGGTCGCCTTGATCTTCGACGCGTTCAACGTGGTGGTGATGTCGGTGCGGACCCTGGCCAGATAGGTGTCCCGGGACGGCGCGCGGCCGGCAACCAGCCGGACAATCTCGTCGTACTTCTTGGGGTGCAGGATGGCGAACGACAGGTCCTCCAGCTCCCACTTGACGCTGGCCATCCCGAGCCGGTGCGCAAGGGGCGCAATGACTTCCAGGGTCTCCCGGGCTTTGCGCGCCTGCTTCTCCGGCGGCAGGAAGCGCATGGTCCGCATGTTGTGCAGCCGGTCGGCGACCTTGATCACCAGCACCCGAGGATCGCGGGCCATGGCGGTGATCATCTTGCGGATCGTCTCGCCCTCGGCCGCGTTGCCGAGCACCACCCGGTCCAGCTTGGTCACCCCGTCGACCAGGTGCCCCACCTCGTCACCGAACTCCTCAGACAGCGCCTTCAGCGTGTAGCCGGTGTCTTCCACGGTGTCGTGCAGCAGCGCGGCCACCAACGTGATGGTGTCCATGCCCAGTTCGGCCAGGATGTTGGCGACGGCCAACGGGTGGGTGATGTAAGGGTCACCGGAATGCCGAAACTGACCGGTGTGCCGCTCGTCGGCGACCTCGAACGCGCGCTGCAGCAGCGCCAGGTTCGCTTTGGGGTAGATCTCCCGGTGCACCGCCACCAGCGGCTCGAGCACCGGGTTGAGGGCGCCGCGCTGGGCGGTCATCCGTCGCGCCAGCCGCGCCCGCACGCGACGCGAGGCGCTGGCCGACGTCTTCAGCGCGTCAGCTAGCGGCTCCGACGTCACCGGCCCGGAAGCGTCAGGGGGCACGTCTGCAGGCGCGTCGACGGGCGCAGCGAGAGCCTGCGTCACGCCCTGGTCGTCAACCACGTCGGTCACCTCCGCCCTCGAGGATATCGCGAGCCGGCCCGATCAGACCGTACTCAGGCTCAGCACCCGCACAGGTGCGAGCGCCGCGCGGCCACCCAGGGACGTGATTTCGATGACCACCGCGGCCGCGAGGACATGGGCACCGGCGCGTTCCAGCAACCGGGTGGCCGCGCCCAGGGTGCCGCCCGTGGCCAGCACGTCGTCGATGAGCACGACAGTGCGGCCACGAAGATCGACGCCCTCGGCGGGGATGTCCAGGGTGGCGCGGCCGTACTCGAGCTCGTAGTCCACGCTGTGCACCGGCGGCGGCAGCTTGCCCCCCTTACGAATGGCCAACACACCGGTGCTCAGCCGGCCGGCCACGGCAGCTGCGACCAGAAACCCGCGGGAGTCGATGCCGGCCACCAGGTCGGCGCCCGACGCGATCGGGACCAGCGCGTCGACCACCGCCGCCATCGCCTCACCGTCGGCGAACACCGGGGTCAGGTCCCAGAACACGACACCCGGCTTCGGGAAGTCCGCCACGACCCGGCTGTGTGTGGCGATCAGGCCGGCGACCGGGGTGACGTCGCCGGCGGGGGTCAGTGCGGCCTCATCGCGTGACGGTCCACCGGTCCATGTTCCAGCCCGCGCCCCACCGCGTCGGGTTCTTGCTCACGGCGTCGATCTTTTTCGACGTCAGCAGCGTGCGTTGCTGACGGTAAAGGGGCAGGGTCGGCATATCACCCCACAGAATCGGGGCGGCGTCGCCCAGCAGCCGGATCCGCTCGCCGGGATCGGTCACCACCGCGAGGGCTCCGATAGTGAAGTCGACCTGTGGATTCGAATACCCGGACAGGTTGTTGCCGTTTCCGCTGTGCAGGTCGTAAGCGTCGAGCGCCGACGATCCCGTCGACCCGCTGCCGGCGGCTCCCCCGGTGCTCGCCAGCACCATGTCGACCTTGCCGTCCAGCAGCGCCTGCGGACCCGACGAGTCCAGATTGACGGTGACAACCTCGATGCCGGCGGCGGCGCACGCCGTGGTGATCGCCCCGACGGTGACGGCCAGCCGCGCGTTGGGGGTCACATAGCCGACGCGCACCGACAAGGGCACACCGCCGAGCGCATCCCGGGCGGCGGCGGGATCGGCTTTGCCGAACTGGCCTGCCTGCGCCGCGCCGTCGATCGCGGCGAGGGCGTCGTCGGTGGCGGGCGACAGACGCGAATTGGCCACAGAGGCGCCGGCCTCGCGCGCAATGGTGTCGCGCGGCGTGCATAGCGCGACCGCACGGCGGGCCTTGGGCAGCGCGAGCGGGCCCTGGGGGGCGAAGATGAGTTGCTCGATGCCGTCCGACGGGTAATCGCCGTGGCGGTAGCCGTCCGGCGCGGCGAGCGCTCCCCCGGATCCGGCGGCGACGTCGACGACGTCGACGCTGCGGTTCTTGACCCGATCCTGAATGTCAGGGCCCTGTGGCCACACGGTGATCC
The DNA here is from genome assembly GCA_964653535.1 of uncultured Mycobacterium sp. Taxonomy (GTDB): domain Bacteria; phylum Actinomycetota; class Actinomycetes; order Mycobacteriales; family Mycobacteriaceae; genus Mycobacterium. Next base: position 14,432 of record CAZZHX010000038.1, read on the forward strand.
GTGTAGTGACCGCGTGAGCGCCCCACCACCGGTCGTTGGCGACGAGTACCACCCCGCCGTGATCCGCCGTCGACTCGATCCGGTACGGCCCCGACGACGGGTACAGCGTCGAGGCTTCGTCGGGTTTGAGGCCGGGCTTGAGGTCCCAGACCGTATTCCATAGCTTGGCGATCTGCTCCACCACCGGCGCGTTGTTGCTCAGCAGCGCGGCGGTCACGTCAACTTTCAGGCGGTCAGCGATCACATGCGACGGCATCATCGAGGTCGCCGTGAACAGCTGTGCGTAATCGGCGACGCTGCGGTCCGGGAGGAACGACACCCGGGCCTTCTTCTGACCCGGCTGGCATTCGACGCCGGCGATGTCGACGTAGCCCGCCCGGTTCGCCGCCGCGAAGTCGGGGAAACGGCCCGATTGAGCGGCCCAGGCCAGCACCAGGTCGTCGCAGCTCACCGGCTTGCCGTCGGAGTAGACGGCGTTGTCGGCGATCTGGTAGTCGAGTACCAGCGGCGCCCCGCCGACGACGGAGACGGTGCCGAAGTCACGGTCGGGGACGACCTGCCCGTCGGGGCCGTGGTAGGAGAAACCGGTCAGTGTGCGGGCGAAGGCCTGCGCGGCGGCCGAGGCGGCGCCAACGATGGTGTTTGCGTTGTAGGCGGGCAGCGGGCCGTCAACCACGTAGTCGACGTGACTCGCGTCGCCGCCCGCGCACCCGGTGAGTGTGCACGCAAGCCCGATGACGGCCGCGAGCGCCGCCGACGCGACGGCGCCCGCCCGCTCCCGTACGCCCCGTCGGCCGGTCGCCATCGGGGCTACTTCCGGCCGGCGTTTCGCTTGCCGGTGGGGCGCCGGCTTGCTGCAGGCCGCACCGGACGCGCCCCCGGGGCGGGCTTGCTCGGGGCCGGGGAATCGTCGGCGGCCGACGTCGCCGCGGGCGCCTGTTCGGTCGCGGCTGAGTCGTCGGCCGAGTCGTCGGCCGAGTCGTCGGCTGAGTCGTCGGCCGGTGCGCCGGAGCCGCGCCGTCGCAGCACCCGGCGGGTGTGGGCGCGCACCAGCTCGGTGCGTTCACGCAGCGTGACCAGCAACGGGGTGGCGAAGAAGATCGACGAGTAGGTGCCCACCAGGATGCCGACCAGCTGCACCAGCGCCAGGTCCTTCAGAGTGCCGACACCGAGCAGTCGCACCGCCACCACCATGAGCGCCAGCACCGGCAGCACGGAGATCAGGCTGGTGTTGATCGAGCGCATGAAGGTCTGGTTGATCGCCAGGTTGGCCTGCTCGGCGAACGTGCGTCGGGTGGTGTGCTGGAAGCCCTGGGTGTTCTCCTCGACCTTGTCGAAGACGATGACGGTGTCGTACAGGGAGAAACCGAGGATGGTCAGCAGCCCGATGACGGTGGCCGGGCTGACCTCGAACCCGACGAGGGAGTACACGCCCGCGGTGACCGTCAGGTCGAAAACCATGGTGATCAGCGCCGAGACAGCCATATAGCGCTCGTAGCGCACGGTGATGTACAGGCCGACGAGGGCCAGGAACACGACCAGCGCGATCAGGGCCTTCGTGGTGATCTGGCCGCCCCACGTCTCGGACACCGCCGAGTCGCTGATGATTTGCTTACCGGACTGTCCGTCGGCCCCCTTGGGGTGGAAGGCGTCGAACAGGGCGGCGCGCAGCTTCACCGTCTGGTCGTTGGACAGCGTTTGGGAGCGGATCTGGACCGTCGCCGACTCGCCCTTGCCGACGGTGACCACCGATTCCGGGTCCTTGCCCAGGGCCTTGTGGAAGACCTCGGACACCTGCGCGGTCTGCGTGGTGCCCCGCGGGAACGACACCGTGGTGCCGCCCTTGAAGTCGATGCCGAACGTGAAGCTGCGCACCATGATGCTGACGACCGCGGCCGCGACCAGCACCCCGCTGGCGGCGTACCACAGCCGGCGCCGCCCGACCACCTCGAACGCACCGGTGCCCGTGTAGAGCCGCGACAGAAAGCTACGCCGCGCCGTCGAGTTGGGGGCCCCTGAGCCTGTGGAGTCAGCCATGCGTCACCCTTGTCCCGCCCGGACGGCTGAGGCGGCCCGGCGCTCGCGGGCGACCTCCTGGACGGCACCCAGCCCGTTGTATGCCGGCTTCGCCAGCGTCGGAGACTTCGACGCCAGGTACACCAACGGCCACGTCACCAGGAACACCACCACGAGGTCGAGGACCGTGGTGAGCCCCAGGGTGAAGGCGAATCCCTTCACCTGGCCGATCGCCAGGAAGTACAGCACTGCGGCGGCCAGGAAGGTGACGGCGTTGCCCGACACGATCGTCTTGCGCGCCCGCACCCAGCCCCGCGGCACCGCCGACCGGAACGAACGGCCTTCGCGGATCTCGTCTTTGATGCGTTCGAAGAACACTACGAAAGAGTCTGCGGTGGTGCCGATGCCGATGATCAGACCCGCAATGCCGGCCAGGTCCAGGGTGTAGTCGATGTACCGGCCCAATAGCACCAGGATCGCGTAGATCATCGAGCCGGAGGCGACCAGCGACAGCGCCGTCAGCACGCCGAGCGCCCGGTAGTAGGCCAGTGAATACAACAGCACCAGCAGCAGGCCGATCGCGCCGGCGATGAGACCGGCCTTCAGCGAGCTCAATCCTAGTGTGGCCGAAACCGTCTGCGCCTCAGATGATTCAAACGACAGTGGCAGCGACCCGTACTTGAGGACGTTGGCCAGTTGGCGGGCTGTGGCGACGCTGAACGGCGGCTCGCCGCCGCTGATCTGGGTTCGGCCGCCCGGGATCGCCTCGTTGATGCGCGGCGCGCTGACGACCTGCGAGTCCAGGGTGAACGCGGTCTGCTCGCCGACGTGGGCGGCGGTGAAGTCGCCCCAGACGCTGGCAGCCGCCGGTTTGAACTGCAGGTCGACGACGTACCCGATGCCGCGCTGGTTCATCGACGAGGTCGCGTTCTCGATCTGGTCGCCGCTGATGATCGACGGTGCGAGCACATACGCCGCCTTGTGGTCGCTCGAGCAGGTGACCAGCGGCAGGGCGGGGTCGTCGTTGCCGGCGAGGATGTCGTCTTTGTCGCACTGGGTCGCCATGAACTGCAGGGCGATGTACTGCAC
>CAZZHX010000039.1:0-6306 GCA_964653535.1 uncultured Mycobacterium sp.
GCATAACCCCGGGTGTCGAGGCGAGCGCCGGCAGTGCCGCCGCCGCCAGGGTCACGGGGCTGAGGCCCGAGGCTCCGACGAGACCCGACACCGCGGGAACGGCCGCTGCTGCCACGCCGGCGGGAACACCGGCATTGGTCAGCGCGAGAACACCGAGGGTCGACGCAACGGGTATGCCGAGACTCGACAGCGCGAGAACACCAAGAGTCGTCACCAAGGGACCGCCGACGCCCGACAGCCCGGTAAGGCCGACACCCGACAGCGAGGGAAGGCTGATCCCGCCGACCCCGTTCGTCGGCAGGATGCCGTCCTGCTGAAGCAACGCATACGTGACGGCGAGGCTGGTCAGGGTGCTGGCGCCGTAGCTGACCAGGCCGATAGCGCCGCTGCCGGCGCCGAGGACGCCGGCGATGACCGCGTTAGCTGCGTTCGCGCCGGCGGGTAGGGCGACCAGGCCGGCCAAGCCGGGCACGAGGGTTTCCGGGTTGGGAATCCCGAGCATGCCTGCATCGGGCAGGCCGCCGAGCACGCTGGCGTCGAGGGGGGGGAGACCGGGCAGCGCCGCGGCCGGCGCGCCGCCGCCGGAACTCCCGGGGCTCGTAAAGCTCGCGGGGCTCGACGAGCCACCAGACGCCGCGCTGGCTGCCACGGGCCCGCCGGACTGTCCGAGCGACGCAGCAGGGGCGGCCGACGCCGCACTGGGGTGCGCCGACGCCGCATCGGGGCCCGGCTGCGGCGTGTCGGGCATCAGGACCGCGGCCAATCGCTCGCACTTCGCGCCGTTGCATGCCGCCCCGGCCGACAGCGGCGAACTGACCGACGTCAGGGGGGTCACCGCCAGCGTTCCACCAAGCAGGGCGGACGCCGCGGCGCCGATCAGGGCGATTCTCATACCGGAAGTTTAGGCGCAACCCGGCCGTGCTGTGGGCGTTATCCCAAATTGCCAGCTCACAGCACTGTTCTCGGCTTAGCCGGGCGTCCCCGCGGTTGCGATGAGCGACGCCGCCACGATCGGGGACGCCTTGTGCAGACATTCCGTCCATTCGGCGTCGGGGTGGGAATCGGCGGTGATACCGCCGCCGACGCCCAGGACGGCGTTTCCCGTGGCGTCGAACTCGACGGTGCGGATGGCGACGTTGAGCTCGCAACCGGCGACGGGCGAGGCCAGCCCGATGGCGCCGCAGTAGAGCCCGCGCCGACGCTGTTCCCAGCCCGAAATGAGCTGACGAGCCCGGCCCTTGGGTGTTCCGGTGACCGAGGCGGGCGGGAAGGTCGCGTCCAGCAGCGCCGACATCGGCAACTCGACCGGAACGTGCGCCGACACTGTGGACACCAGGTGCCACACGCCGGGCGCGCGCCGCACGACCAGAAGTTCGGGCACCGTCACCGTGCCGGTGATCGCCACCCGTCCGAGGTCGTTGCGGACCAGATCCACGATCATGACGTTCTCCGCCACGTCTTTCGTCGAGGCCCGCAGCGCCGACGGCCACGCATCCAGCGGCAGGGTGCCCTTGATCGGGCTGGAGACCACGACCGTTCCCCGGCGCCTCAGGAACAGCTCCGGCGACAGCGACGCCACCGCTCCCCAGGGCCCGGCGAGATAGGCGGCCCGCGCCGGGGAGGTGCGCGCGACGCCGTCGACGAAGAAGTCTAGCGGGGCCCCGCAGACCCTTCCCCTGAACTGCGTGCATACGCACGCCTGATAGACCTCGCCGGCGGCGATCGCGTCGAGGCAGGCCAGCACCCCGTCGCGGTGCGCCGCCCGGTCGGGGGTGTCCCAGTCGATCCGGCACTCGCGCGCCGGCGCCGGGGCGGCCAACAAGGCGGCGGCCAGCCAGTCCGGCATCGGCGCACCGGACAGGCTCTCGTACCACCAGACCCCGTCGGGGTCCTGTCGCAGCACGCAGTCGGTCCAGCCGCCCGCGGCTTGCGGAATCCGGTGGGGCCGGCCGTCGGCCGCCGGGTCGGGATAGGACAGGTAGCCGATCCAGCCGCCACCCACCGCGGGCGAATCGGGGTCGCCGCACCCGTCGGCGCCCGGCGGTCCCGGGAACGCGTCGCCGGCAGCCACCGGCCGCACTGACAGACTCGGGGCGATCACCGCCAGCGCACCGAACCATTCGCCGGTCAGCGCCGCCGTTTGTGGCAGACCCAGCAGGGTGGTGACATCACCGACCGCCCGCAGCACCCGGGGTGCGGCACCGAGGTCGCCGAGCCGGTCGATTCGCACCGCCTTAGCTTGGCAGAGGGACCGATCCGGATACCGCGGGCCGCCCTGGCGGCGGCTGCTACTCTGACGTCTCCGCTGGGTGGCCGGTCGGGAGGTGCGCGCACGATGGCACGCCAGGTTCGATCCGAAGTGACCCGGCGCAAAATTCTCGACGCCGCCATCGGTGTGTTCGCCGAGGTCGGTTACGCCGCTGCGGGATGGAACAGCATCATCGAGCGCACCGGCATGACCAAGGGCGCGCTCTATCACCATTTCGACTCCAAGGAATCGCTGGCGTCGGCGATTATCGAGGAAGGGTCCGAGGCGGTCCTGACCGCCGTCGGCGCCGTATGCGGGTCGTCCTCGCCCGGGCTCGAGAACATGATCCATGGCACGTTCACCCTCGCGCACGTGCTCGGTTCGGACGCCACGGTGCGCGCGGCCGAGCAGTTGACCGCCGCCCTGTCCGGATTCAACAAGGCGGCGGGGCAGTTCTGCGAGGGCCTGGTCGCCCTGATCGCCGCGCAAGCGCGCCGGGCCAGCGCCGAAGGGGACCTCCGAGCCGACCTCGACCCGGTGGCGCTGAGTGAGTCGCTGATAGGCGCGGTCTTCGGAACACGGCTGATGAGCAACGCGATGGGGCCTGCCGTGCGTCGGCACGGCAGCGGGGTCGCAGACCTCGCGAGCCCACGACAAATCTGGGAGTTCCTTTTGGCCGGTGTCGCGACCGACGAGTCGCTGCCTTATTTCCGGGAGTTCCTCGCCCGCGAATCGCTGCGCCACGCGGGCGTCGATGCCGACGCGTAGCGGTCAGGGCGCCGGATCGTCGGCCTGGTAGCGCGGGAAGACACCCGTGGGCGCCGGCAACGCCGTGCCGGGAACTAGGCGCACGCCGACGGCGCTGAATGCCCGGTCTGCCCGGGCCTGGCCCAGGAGATCCAGCAGCGCGCCGGCCGACACCGGCATCACCGGCGCAACCAGCAGCGCCGCGATACGGACCACCTCGCACGTCGTGTAGAGGACGGTGCGGAACCTCGTCTGATCGTCGTCGGACCCGCTTTTGCGCAGCACCCACGGCTGCTGCGCCGAGAAATACTTATTCGCGTCGCCGAGCATCAGCCAGATCGCTTCCAGGGCAAGGTGCATGGCCTGGGTGTCGAAAGCGGCGCGCACCCGTTCCAGGAGCCCGTCGGCCGTCGCCAGCAACTCGGAGTCGGCCGGGGTGAACTCGCCCGGCTCGGGCACGGTGCCGCCCAGGTTCTTGGCCACCATGGACAACGATCGCTGGGCCAGATTGCCGAATTCGTTGGCCAGGTCGGTGTTGATCCGCGTGACGATCGCCTCTTCGGTGTAGTTGCCGTCCTGACCGAACGGGACCTCGCGCAGCAGAAAGTAGCGAACCTGGTCCACGCCGAACCGTTCCACTAGCGCGACCGGATCGACGACGTTGCCCACCGACTTGCTCATCTTCTCGCCCCGGTGGTGTAAGAAACCGTGCGCGAACACTTTTCGCGGCAACTGAACTCCGGCCGACATCAAAAATGCCGGCCAGTACACGGCGTGGAACCGGATGATGTCCTTGCCGATCATGTGGAGATCCGCTGGCCAGTAGCGGCGGAACAACTCCGACTCCGTGTCGGGGAAACCCACACCCGTGAGGTAGTTGGTCAACGCATCCACCCACACGTACATGACGTGGCCCGGGTCGTCGGGCACCGGAACCCCCCAATCGAAGGAGGTGCGCGAGATCGAGATGTCCTCCAGCCCTGAGGACACGAAGCTGATGACTTCGTTGCGCCGCACCTCCGGCGCGATGAAGTCGGGGTTGGCGGCATAGTGCGCGAGCAGCCTGTCGGCGTAGGCCGACAGGCGGAAGAAGTACGACCGCTCCTCGGTCCAGCTCACCGCGGCCCCGGTCTCGACCGCGACCCTCGACCCGTCCTCGACGAGCTGCGTCTCCGCTTCGACGAAGAACCGTTCGTCGCGCACCGAATACCACCCCGAGTAGTTGTCGAGGTAAATATCGCCGGCGGCGGCCATTCGCCGCCAGATCTCCTCGGAGGACTGGTAGTGGTCGGGATCGGTGGTGCGGATGAACCGGTCGAAGGAGATGTTCAGCGACTCCTGCACGCTCTGGAACACATCCGAGTTGCGCCGCGCGAGCTCCGCGGTCGGAATGCCCGCCGCCGCGGCGGCCTGCTCGACCTTCTGGCCGTGCTCGTCGGTCCCGGTCAGGAAGCGAACGTCGAATCCGTCGAGCCGCTTGAACCGGGCGATCGCATCGGTGGCGATGTACTCGTAGGCGTGACCGACGTGCGGCGCCGCGTTGGGATAGGCGATCGCGGTGGTGACGTAGTAGGGCTTCATCTCGCAGTCCACCCTATTGTGTCGGCGTGAGATTGTGTCGGCGTGAGATTGTGTCGGCGTGAGAGTGTGTCCGGCGTGAGCTCAAGCCGACCCCGCGAACGCCCGCCCGCCCCCGCGCCGCTGGCGCCGCTGATCGACGCCCACACCCACCTCGATGCGTGCGGTGCACGCGACGCCGCCGGGGTGCGGGCGATCGTGGACAGGGCCGCGGCGGTCGGGGTGGAGGCGGTGGTCACCATCGCCGACGACCTGGAGTCGGCGCGCTGGGTGACGCAGGCCGCCGAGTGGGATCGCCGCGTCTGGGCCGCGGTGGCGCTGCACCCGACGCGGGCCGACGCCCTCGACGACGCCGCCCGGGCCGAGATCGAGCGGCTGGCCGCCCTCCCCAGGGTGGTGGCCGTCGGCGAGACCGGGCTGGATCTGTTTTGGCCCGGGCGCCTGGACGGCTGCGCCGAGCCGCACGTCCAGCGGGAGGCGTTCGCCTGGCACATCGACCTGGCCAAGAGGTGCGGCAAACCCCTGATGATTCACAACCGTGAGGCCGACGCGGAGGTGTTGGATGTGCTCGCGGCCGAAGGTGCTCCCGACGTCGTCATCCTCCACTGCTTTTCCTCCGACGCCACAATGGCCCGCCGCTGCCTGGACGCCGGGTGGTTGCTCAGCGTGTCGGGGACGGTGAGCTTCCGCAACGCCCGTGCCCTGCGGGACGCCGTCCCGCTGATCCCGGCCGAGCAGCTTCTGGTCGAGACCGACGCGCCGTTTTTGACCCCGCATCCCTACCGGGGCGCGCCGAACGAACCGTATTGCCTGCCCTACACCGTGCGGGCGATCTCCGAGCTGATCGGACGTGCCCCCGAGGAACTGGCCGCGATCACCACCGACAACGCCCGGCGCGTCTACGGGCTGGAGTTGCCCAACCTTGGCTGATTCGTTACCGTCTTGTGATCAGACAGTGGACGTGGAGGGCCTGCGCGCGATGAGTGTGTTGAATGTTGTGGCGAAGCTCCAGGGGACCCCGTCGCCGATGTTGCGGCTGGTAGCCGGAGCGCTGCTGGTCGTTCTGGCCTGCGCCGGCGGTGTCGCAGTCGCGTCGTACAAGACGGTCACCCTGACGGTCGATGGCGTCGCGATGCGGGTGACGACCGTGAAATCCCGGGTGATCGACATTGTCGGAGAAAACGGATTCACCGTCGCCGTCCGCGACGACCTGTACCCCGCCGCCGCCGCGCGGGTTGGTGACGGCACCTCCATCGTGCTGCGGCGCAGCCGGCCGCTGCAGGTCTCGCTGGACGGCCAGGACACCAAGCAGGTGTGGACGACGGCCTCCACCGTCGACGAGGCGCTGGCCCAGCTCGCCATGACCGACACCGCCCCGGTGACCGCGTCCCGCGGGAGCCGCCTACCCCTGGCGGGGATGACGCTGCCGGTCGTGAGCGCCAAGACCGTTGAGCTCAACGACGGCGGCGCAGTTCGCACCGTGCACCTGCCCGGGCCGACCGTCGGAGCGCTCCTGAGCGCCGCCGGCGCGGCGCTGCTCGACACCGACCAGGTGACGCCCGGCGCGGCATCCCCGATCGTCGACGGGATGCAGATCGTGGTGACGCGGAACCGCATCGAGCACGTCACCGAGCGGATCCCGCTGCCACCCGTGTCCCACCGGGTCGAGGACCCGAGCATGAACGTCAGCCGCCAGGTCGTGGAGGACCCGGGCACCCCCGGCACCCAAGACG
>CAZZHX010000039.1:6316-17179 GCA_964653535.1 uncultured Mycobacterium sp.
AGACGTGACCTTCTCGGTGGTGATGGTCAACGGTGTCGAGACCGGCCGGCTGCCGATCGCCAACACCGTGATCACGCCGGCGCATGACGCGGTACTGCGGGTGGGCACCAAACCCGGCACCGACGTGCCCTCGGTGGGCAGCGGATCCGTCTGGGACGCGATCGCCAGCTGCGAATCCGGCGGAAACTGGGCGATCAACACCGGCAACGGGTTCTACGGCGGAGTGCAATTCGATCTGGGGACGTGGGCGGCCAACGGCGGCCTGCGGTTCGCCCCACGCGCCGACCTCGCCTCCCGCGACGAGCAGATCGCCATTGCCCAAGTGACCCAGGCCCGTCAGGGTTGGGGTGCGTGGCCGGTGTGCAGCGGCAGGGCCGGTGCCTACTGACAGTCCGGCTGCTCGGTCCCAGCGAGATCAGGCAGCTCGCCGCGGAACTGGACCTTCGGCCGCGTAAATCCCTGGGACAGAACTTCGTCCACGACGCAAACACGGTGCGACGCGTGGTGACGGCCGCCGGGGTCGACGAGTCGGACCACATCCTGGAGGTCGGTCCCGGCTTCGGATCGCTGACGCTGGCGTTGCTCGACCGCGGCGCGTCGGTCACCGCCGTCGAAATCGACTCCGCGCTGGCCGCGCGGCTGCCCCGCACCGTCGCCGAGCACGCCGGCGCCGAGATCGACCGGCTGACCGTGCTGAGCCGGGACGTCTTGACGCTGCGCCGCTCCGACCTTCCCGCAGACCTTCCCGCAGACCTTCCCGCCGGGCCGGCGGCCCCGACCCGTCTGGTCGCCAACCTGCCCTACAACATCGCGGTTCCCGCGCTGCTGCACCTGCTCGCCGAATTTCCGTCCCTGCGGGTGGTGACGGTGATGGTGCAGGCCGAGGTCGCCGAGCGCCTCGCCGCCGAGCCGGGCGGCAAGGAGTACGGGGTGCCCAGCGTCAAGGCCCGATTCTTCGGGCGGGTCCGGCGTTGCGGCACCGTTCCACCGACGGTGTTCTGGCCGATTCCCCGCGTCGATTCCGGGCTGGTCCGCATCGACCGATACGAGACGTCGCCGTGGCCGGCCGACGAGGCATTCCGGCGGCAGGTCTTCGATCTGGTCGACATCGCGTTCGCCCAGCGTCGCAAGACCGTTCGTAACGCGTTCGCCGCGTGGGCCGGATCCGGCGACGAGTCCGCGCGCCGCTTGCTGGCCGTCGGCATCGACCCGGGCTGCCGGGGCGAGACGCTGTCCGTCGACGACTTCGTGCGGCTCGTCCGGTTGCCGTCGCCCGCGGTCCCCGGCTCCGGATAGTCTGCTGCGGTGTCCTCGGCAGACGGCAGCACCGCCGCGCAGTGGGTGCCCACGGGTTCGGTCACCGTGCGGGTGCCCGGCAAGGTCAACCTCTACCTGGCCGTCGGCGATCGCCGCGCCGACGGGTATCACGAGCTGACGACGGTGTTCCAGGCCATCTCGCTGCTGGACGAGGTGACGGTGCGCAACGCCGACGTGCTGTCGCTCGAGTTCGTCGGCGAGGGCGCCGACACACTGCCCACCGACGAACGCAACCTCGCCTGGCGTGCCGCCGAGCTGATGGCCGAGCACGTCGGGCGGGCGCCCGACGTCTCGATCTTCATCGACAAATCCATCCCGGTAGCCGGCGGCATGGCCGGCGGCAGCGCCGACGCCGCGGCGGTGCTGGTGGCGATGAACTCGCTGTGGGAGCTCAACGTTCCGCGCCGCGACCTGCGCGTGCTCGCGGCGCAGCTGGGCAGCGACGTGCCGTTCGCGCTGCACGGCGGCACCGCGCTGGGAACCGGCCGCGGCGAGGAACTAGCAACGGTGTTGTCGCGCAACATCTTCCACTGGGTGCTGGCTTTCGCCGACACGGAGCTGCTCACACCGGCGGTGTTCGCCGAGTTGGATCGACTCAGGGACTCAGGCGACCAGGAGCGCGATACCGAACGGCTTGCCGGACCCGGGCCGGTGCTGGCCGCGCTGGCCGCGGGGGACGCCGAGCAACTCGCACCGCTGCTGGGCAACGAGATGCAGGCGGCGGCCGTGAGCATGCAACCCGCCCTGCGGCGCGCCCTGCGGGCCGGCGTGGAGGCCGGTGCGCTGGCGGGCATCGTGTCCGGCTCCGGCCCGACATGCGCCTTCCTGTGCGCGTCGGCGGCTGCGGCGGTCGACGTCTGCACGGAACTGTCGGGGGCGGGTGTCTGCCGCACGGTTCGGGTCGCCAGCGGGCCGGTGACGGGCGCCCGCGTGGTGCCTACACCCTCTGAGGTGTGAAATCCCACCCAAAACGCCGCGGGGCTTGGCTGTTCCTTAAGAGGAGTTTAAGATAAGGCAGAAATGTGCTCGCGCGCCTGCCCCCACGTGACACCCGGAGGGTGGAACATGAGATCTGCGGCCTCGGCTGAAACGCCGGACCTGAGGAGGTTGTTGTGAGCAGGTTTACCGAGAAGATGTACCGCAATGCCCGCACCTCGACGGCGGGCATGGTCACCGGTGAGCCCCACGATCCGGTACGCCACACCTGGGGCGAAGTTCATGAACGCGCCCGTCGCATCGCCGGTGGCCTGGCGAAGGCAGGTATCGGACTCGGCGACGCTGTCGGCGTGCTGGCGGGATTCCCGCTGGAGATCGCCCCGACGGCGCAGGGCCTGTGGATCCGCGGGGCCAGCCTGACCATGCTGCACCAGCCCACGCCGCGCACCGACCTGGTCGTGTGGGCCGAGGACACCATGAACGTCATCGGCATGATCGAGGCCAAGGCCGTCGTCGTGTCGGAGCCCTTCCTGGTCGCCATCCCCGTGCTCGAGGAGAAGGGCATCACGGTCCTCACCGTCGCCGACCTGCTGGCCTCGGAGCCGATCGACCCCATCGACGTCGGCGAGGACGACCTGGCGCTGATGCAGCTGACATCCGGTTCGACCGGATCGCCTAAGGCCGTGCAGATCACCCACCGCAACATCCACTCCAACGCCGAGGCGATGTTCATCGGCGCCGAATACGACGTCACCACGGACGTCATGGTCAGCTGGCTGCCCTGTTTCCACGACATGGGCATGGTCGGGTTCCTCACCATCCCCATGTATTTCGGCGCCGAGTTGGTCAAGGTCACACCGATGGACTTCCTGCGCGACACGCTGCTGTGGGCGAAGCTCATCGACAAGTACAAGGGCACCATGACCGCGGCGCCCAACTTCGCCTATGCGCTGCTGGCCAAGCGACTGCGCCGCAATGCCAAGCCGGGAGATTTCGACCTGTCCACCCTGCGCTTCGCACTGTCGGGTGCCGAGCCCGTCGAGCCCGGCGACGTCGAGGACCTCCTCGACGCGGGCAAGCCGTTCGGGCTGAGGTCCTCTGCGATTCTGCCGGCCTATGGCATGGCCGAGACCACCCTGGCCGTGTCGTTCTCGCCGTGCGGCGCCGGCTTGGTCGTCGACGAGGTCGACACCGACCTGCTGGCCGCCCTGCGTCGCGCCGTGCCCGCCACCAAGGGCAATACCCGCAGACTGGCCAGCCTCGGCCCGCTGCTCACTGACCTCGAGGCCCGCATCATCGGCGAGGACGGCAGCGTGATGCCCGCGCGCGGCGTCGGCGTCATCGAGTTGCGCGGCGAGTGTATGACGCCGGGCTACCTGACCATGGGCGGATTCATCTCGGCCCAGGACGAGCACGGCTGGTATGACACCGGCGACCTCGGCTACCTCACCGAGGAGGGGCACGTCGTGGTGTGCGGCCGGGTCAAGGATGTCATCATCATGGCCGGCCGCAACATCTACCCGACCGACATCGAGCGGGCCGCCGGCCGCGTCGAGGGAGTGCGGCCTGGCTGCGCCGTCGCCGTGCGCCTTGACGCCGGCCACTCACGCGAGACCTTCGCCGTCGCGGTGGAGTCCAGCGCGTGGGAGGACCCCGTCGAGGTGCGCCGGATCGAGCACCAGGTCGCCCACGAGGTCGTGGCCGAGGTCGACCTACGGCCCCGCAACGTGGTGGTGCTCGGGCCCGGCGCGATCCCGAAGACCCCGTCGGGCAAGCTGCGCCGGTCCAACTCGGTCAACCTGGTCTCGTAGCGGCTCTAACGGCGCGCTACCAGGTGTGAACGCGGTTCTGAGCCGGTTCCAGCCCCAGCTCGATGAGCGACTCGGTGGCGTCCGCCGCCTGCTCGTAGATCGTCGGGACTTCTCCGCGCTCGGCGGCGGTGAAGTTCTCCAACACGAACGACGCCGGGTCCTTGCGTCCGGGCGGCCGACCGATTCCGATGCGGATACGTTGAAAGTCCTTGGTGCCCAGTGCCGCAGCCACCGAGCGCAGCCCGTTGTGGCCGCCCTCTCCGCCGCCGAGCTTGAGCCGGATGCGGCCGAAGTCGAGGTCGAGGTCGTCGTGGATGACGACGATGTCGGCCGGCGCGATCGAATAGAACTTCGCCAACGGCCCGACCTGACGACCTGACTCGTTCATGAAGCAGCGTGGTTTGGCGACCACCACCGAGTGGCCGGCCAGCCTGCCACTGACAACCTCGGCGCCGGAACGCTTGTGCGCCTTGAACGTCGAGCCCAGCCGCACGGCGAGCAGGTCGGCCACCATGAAGCCGACGTTGTGCCGGGTGCGGGTGTAGTTGTCCCCGGGATTGCCCAGGCCGACCACCAGCAACGGCTCGGCCACCTCGTGTCCCGCCTACTCGGCCTCGGGCTCGGCTGCGGCCTCGCCCTCGGCTGCGGCTGCGGCTGCGGCCTCGGCCTCGGGCTCCGCGGTCGATGCCTCGCCGGCGCCCTCCTCGGCGAGATCCTCGGCGGTCGGTGCGATCACCACGTTGACCACCAGAAGATCCGGGTCGGCGATCAGGGTGACGCCCGCCGGCAGCGGAACCTGGCCAGCCGTGAACTGGGTGCCCGGCGCGGCGCCGTCGATGGACAGCGTCAAATGCTCGGGGATCGACAGCGCCTCGGCCTCGATCTCGATGTGGGTCGCATCCTGAGTCACCAGGGTGCCGGATTCGGCCTCGCCCTCGATGACGACCGAGACCTCCACGACGACCTTTTCGCCGCGGCGCACGACCAGCAGGTCGGCGTGCTGAATCGAGCGGCGGATCGGGTGGATCTCGAGGGCCTTGGTCAGCGCCAGCTGCTCCCTGCCCTCGATGTCGAGGGTCAGCACCGCGTTGGTGCCCGAGTGCCGCAGCACCGAGGCAAAGTCGCGTCCGGGAAGTTCCAGGTGCTGCGGGGCGTCCCCGTGGCCGTAGAGGACGGCTGGGATCATGCCGTTGCGGCGGGCCCGCCGCGACGCGCCCTTGCCGGTCTCGGTTCGCACCGTGGCCGGTAACTGGTTGACTGTGGACTTCGCCATTCGTCGCTCCTGTGTGCTTGGTTTATCAGGGCACGGCCAGGATCGCGACGTGGTGTCGGTCCCCGTCGATAACGGTGCCGGCCAAGCCGACCACCCTCGCCGTGACGCGCAATGAGGCTAGCGCATTCGTGCGGCGGACCGGAAATCGGCGGCTACTTCGTTGCGACGACGAAACCCCGAATGATCGTCTCGATCCCGCCGGCCTGCGCGGCGGCCTGGTCGGCGAGGCTGGTGACTGTCAGCTGCACCAGGTACCGCTGGTGGGGGGGCGCCGATGCGGATGCGATGACGATCCGGTTCCAGCTGTGCAGCCGCGTACCGTCGAGGTCGTAACTGGCCTGGATCTCCGACGACGGAAAGCCGTTGAAGTCCGCCGTCGAGGCGTCGAGCTGGGTGAAGTTCTCGAACAACCGGGCGTCGTCATTGCCGTGGGTGATCACCGCCGCCGGGTCGAAGTCCCCGTAGAGCTTGAACACCACCAGCCGCGCCGTCGGGTACTTGCCGCCCGGGGAGATCATCACCGTCTGTGACTTGATGTGGGGATTGTTCGCCTGCGTCCAGCCCGGTGGTGTCGGTATCGACACCGTCAGATCGCCGAGGTTGCCCGGCGCCACCTGCTGCCCGGTGACGCCCATGTCCTTCAGATACTGCGAGAGCGGGATGGGTTTGCCGGTAGGGGTGGCCGAGGTGGAGGTGGAGGTGGCCACCGGAGTCTTCGACCAGATCGACTGATAATCAGGCTCTTTCGATCCGCAGGACACCATTGCCGCAGTCAGGGCGACGATGACTGTAACCGCAGCCGCAGCCGTCGGCCATGGCCGCCTCACAGGGTTTCGCGGATCGCGTCACCGCGTGCCATCTAGGCGTCCCCGTCGAACAGGCCTGTCACCGAGCCGTTTTCGAATACCGCCCGGATGGTGCTGGCCACCAGAGGCGCGATCGACAAGACTGTCAACTGGGGGAATCGCTTCTCCTCGCCGATCGGCAGCGTGTTCGTCACGATGACCTCCCGGGCGCCACACGCCGCCAGGCGTTCCGCGGCCGGGTCGGACAGCACCCCGTGGGTGGCGGCGATGATCACGTCGCGGGCGCCGTCCTCGTGCAACAGCTTGACCGCCCCGGCGATGGTGCCGCCGGTGTCGATCATGTCGTCGATCAGCACGCACGTGCGGTCCTCGACCTCGCCGACCACGCGGTTGGAGACCACCTGATTGGGCACCCGCGGGTCACGAGTCTTGTGAATGAAGGCCAGCGGAACGCCGCCGAGGGCATCGGCCCATTTCTCGGCGATACGCACCCGGCCGGAGTCGGGGGACACCACGACCATGTTGCCGTCCGGATAGTTGTCGCCGATGTAGCCGGTGAGCAGGTGTTGCGCACGCATGTGGTCGACGGGACCGTCGAAGAAACCCTGGATCTGGTCGGTGTGCAGGTCGACGGTGACAATCCGGTCGGCGCCCGCGGTCTTGAGCATGTCGGCGACCAGCCGCGCCGAAATCGGTTCGCGGCCGCGGTGTTTCTTGTCCTGCCGGGCATAGGGATAGAACGGGATGACGGCGGTGATCCGCTTCGCGCTGCCCCGCTTGAGCGCGTCGATCATGATCAGTTGTTCCATCAGCCAGTTGTTCACCGGAGCCGCGCACGACTGCAGGACGAACGCGTCGCAGCCGCGCACCGATTCGTTGAAGCGCACGAAGATCTCGCCGTTGGCGAACTCCCGCGCCGTCTGCGCGGTGACGTGGACGTCGAGTTCCTTGGCCACCTGTTCGGCCAACTCGGGGTGCGCGCGGCCGCTGAACAGCATCAGGTTCTTGCGGTTGTCGGTCCAGTCGTGGCTCACCGTACTGCCCTCGCCGTCTCGGGATCGGGGATCGAGATGGGGAACTGAATCCCCATCGTACGAAGGGAGGGGGCCCGAATCGCGGCCGGGTCGCGGGTTCACGGTGTCGGATCGGTTTCGGGTGCCGGCGGGGCCGGGGGCGACTGGGGGGGCATTTCGGTCGCTCGTTTGGATGCTTCGGCTGCTGCGCTGCTCGGACGTTTGCGCTGCACCCAGCCCTCGATGTTGCGTTGCGGTCCCGCGGACACCGCCAGCGCGCCCGGCGGGACGTCGTCGCGCACGACCGTGCCGGCGCCGGTGTAGGCGCCGTCGCCGATCGTCACGGGTGCGACGAACATGGTGTCCGATCCGGTGCGCACGTGCGAGCCGATCGTGGTGCGCCGTTTGGTTTCACCGTCGTAGTTGACGAAGACGCTGGATGCGCCGATGTTGCTGTGGTCGCCGATGTCGGCGTCGCCGACGTAGGTCAGGTGGGGGACTTTGGTGCCGGTGCCGATCGTGGAGTTCTTGGTCTCGACGAACGCGCCGAGCTTCCCGTCGTCGCCCAGCACAGTTCCCGGCCGCAGGAAGGTGAAGGGGCCGACCGTCGCGCCGGCGCCGATCGACGACGACTCGCCGTGCGTGCGGACTACCGAGGCGCCGTCGCCGACGGTCACGTCGGTGAGGGTGGTGTCCGGACCCACCACACATCGGCCGCCGATCTGGGTGCGGCCCCGCAGCTGGGTGCCGGGGTGGACCACGGTGTCGCGGCCGATGGTCACGTCCACATCGATCCAGGTGGTGGCCGGATCGAGGATGCTGACGCCCGCCATCTGATGGGCGGCGACGATCCGGCGGTTGAGCTCGGCGCCGAGATGAGCCAGCTGGACGCGGTTGTTGACCCCCGCGACCAGCGTGCTGTCGTCGATGTGCCGGGCGCGCACGGTGTGACCGTCGCCGCGCAGGATGGCGATGACGTCGGTCAGGTACAGCTCCTGCTGGGTGTTGTTCGCGTTCAGCCGGCTCAGCGCCGAGCGCAACGCCGCCACGTCGAAGGCGTAGACCCCCGTGTTGACCTCGCGGATCTCGCGCTGCGAGGGCGTGGCGTCGGCGTCTTCGACGATCGCCGTCAGCTCGTTCTCCTGGGTGCGCAGGATGCGGCCATAGCCGGATGGATCGTCCAGCGTCGTGGTCAGGACCGTGACGGTGGCGCCGCGACCGGAATCGGCCGCGCCGTGGGAGGCGATCAGCTCGGCCAGCGTGTCGGCGTCGAGCAATGGGGTGTCGCCTGAGGTGATGACGACGATTCCGGTGTAGTCGTCGGGCAGGGCCGACAGCCCGCACCGGGCCGCGTGGCCGGTGCCCCGTGGCCGGTCTTGGGTGGCCACCACGATCGCGCGTCCGAGGGTGTCGGCCAGCCCGGCGACCACCAGCTCAACGCGCTCGCGCTCGTGCCCCAGGACCACGACGAGGTGCTGCGGAGCCACGGTCGCGATGGCGTGCAGGGAATGCGCCAACATGCTGCGGCCGGCGAGGGTGTGCAGAACTTTCGGGGTGTCCGAGCGCATCCGGGTACCGGGCCCGGCAGCGAGAACCAGGACCGCGGTATCACCGCGAAACGACATCGCCCCTCCTCCGGTGCGCCGGGCCGCACGCTCAGCGTGGACGTCACAGCGGCGCTCCGTCGCCAGGACTCGAACCTGAACTATCAGAACCAAAATCTGAGGTGCTGCCAATTACACCACGACGGATTGCGGGCCCACGACCGCCGGACGGGGCCGTCTGTGACTTTAGACGGTGCGCGGGGAGGGTCGGGCGAACGGATACGCTGACCCGGTGGTTGAGCCGCATAAGGAACCAAGGAAAGAGCCGGATAAACCGGATAAACCGGATAAACCGGATAGAGAGGTCCGTGCGCCGCGCGCCCGGATGACCGGTAGCGAGCGGCGGCGCCAACTCATCGGTATCGCACGCTCGCTGTTCGCCGAACGCGGGTACGAGGGCACCTCGATCGAGGAGATCGCCCAGCGCGCTAACGTCTCCAAGCCCGTCGTCTACGAGCACTTCGGCGGCAAGGAGGGCTTGTACGCCGTGGTCGTCGACCGGGAGATGTCGGCGCTGCTCGACGCCATCACCTCGTCGCTGACCAACAACCGGTCCCGGGTGCGGGTCGAGAGGGTCGCCCTGGCGCTGCTCACCTACGTCGAGGAACGCACGGACGGGTTCCGCATCATCATCCGGGACTCGCCGGCAGCCATCAGCTCGGGCACCTATTCCAGCCTGCTCAACGACGCCGTCAGCCAGGTCAGCTCGATCCTGGCCGGGGACTTCGCCCGCCGCGGGTTGGACCCGGAACTCGCGCCGCTGTACGCCCAGGCGCTGGTGGGATCGGTGTCGATGACGGCGCAGTGGTGGCTTGATACGCGCGAGCCCAAGAAAGAAGTGGTCGCCGCGCACCTGGTCAACCTGATGTGGAACGGCTTGACCCGCCTGGAGGCCGACCCGCGGCTGCAGGACGGCTAGCACGGTGGGGGCCGCTCGTCCGGATCCTCCGGAGACCCCGACCGCGGGACTCGTCGACGTGGCGCTGACCGCGCCGTCGTTTCAGCAACTCATCGACCGCGCGGCGGGCCGACCCGCGGAGCTGAGCCTGGTCGGTCCCGCCGGGGCGCGGCTGTTCGCCGCCGCCGCGCTGGCTCGTCTGGGCCCGTTGCTCGTGGTCACCGCGACCGGCCCGGAAGCCGAGGATCTGACCGCCGAACTGGGGGGCGTCTTCGGCGACGCCGTGGCGATCTTCCCGTCCTGGGAGACCCTGCCCCACGAACGCCTGTCGCCCGGGGTCGACACCGTCGGCAACCGGCTGCTGGTGCTGCGCCGGCTGACCCACCCCGATGACGCCCGGCTGGGGCCGCCCCTTCGGGTGGTGGTGACGGCCGTGCGCTCGCTGCTGCAGCCGGTGGTGCCGCTGCTGGGCATGGTGGAACCGGTCGTCCTGGCCGTCGGCCAGCAAGTCGGCTTCGAGGAGGTGATCGCCCGGCTGGTGGCGCTGGCGTACAGCCGGGTGGACATGGTCGGGCGGCGCGGGGAGTTCGCCGTGCGCGGCGGGATCGTCGACGTCTTTGCGCCCACCGCCGAGCACCCGGTGCGCGTCGAGTTCTGGGGCGACGAGGTCAGCGAGATGCGGATGTTCTCCGTGGCCGACCAGCGTTCCATCGCGGAGTTCGAGGTCGACGCGCTGGTGGCGGTCGCCTGTCGCGAACTGCTGCTCACCGACGACGTGCGGGCGCGGGCGGCCGACTTGGCCGCCCGCTACCCGGCGGGCGGCCAAGCAATCTCCGGCAGCGTCGCAGACATGCTGGCCAAGCTGGCCGAGGGCATCCCCGTCGACGGCATGGAGGCGCTGCTGCCGGTGCTGCGACCCGAAGAGAACGGGGCCCACGCACTGCTGACCGATCACCTCGCCGCCGGAACGCCGCTGCTGGTGTGCGACCCGGAGAAGGTGCGTACCCGCTCCGGCGAACTGATCACGACC
The DNA here is from genome assembly GCA_964653535.1 of uncultured Mycobacterium sp. Taxonomy (GTDB): domain Bacteria; phylum Actinomycetota; class Actinomycetes; order Mycobacteriales; family Mycobacteriaceae; genus Mycobacterium. Next base: position 17,005 of record CAZZHX010000039.1, read on the forward strand.
GGCCGCGAGTTCCTCGAGGCGTCGTGGTCGGCGGCCGCCCTGGGAACCCTGGAGGGTCACGCACCCGTCGACATCGAGCAACTGGGCGGCTCGGGCTTCGCCGAGCTGGACGACGTGCGGGCGGCGGCGGCCCGGACCGGTCACCCGTGGTGGACGTTGAGCCAACTGTCGGACG
>CAZZHX010000040.1:0-16963 GCA_964653535.1 uncultured Mycobacterium sp.
CTGCCGGCACTGCGGGGGCCGGTGGGCATGCCGATTCGGTGTTCGCCGGCGCACTTCGGGTTGCCCAGGCCCTGGAGGGTGGCGGGGGAGCGATCGTCGCGGTGTGGCAGCGTGCGCCCCTGCAGGCGTTGGCACGTCTGCACGCGCTGGCCGCGGCCGACGTGGTCGACGCCGATCGGCTCGGCCGCCCCCGCGCCGACGCGGACGTCGGCCCGCGTCTGGAGTTGCTCACGGCTCTGGTCACCGGCTCCACGGACGCGCCCGCGCCCGTGGTCGCCGCCGTCGCCCACGGCGAGATTCTGACGCTGCGGCCCTTCGGCAGTGCGGACGGGGTGGTGGCCCGCGCGGTGTCGCGGCTGGTGACGATCGCCAGCGGACTGGACCCCCACGGTTTGGGGGTTCCCGAGGTGAGTTGGATGCGCCAGCCAGCGGCCTATCGCGACGCCGCCCTCGGATTCGCCGACGGGACGCCGCAGGGCGTGGGCGCCTGGCTGGTGCTGTGCTGCCGGGCGCTGCGCGACGGCGCCCAGGAAGCCGTCACGATCGCCGATTCGATGCCGGGTAATCAACCAACGCGTCCGGCCGCCGAATGAAGCGGGCGGCGGCCCGAGTGACTCAGACCGCCGCCCACCGGCACGGGAACCCGGTTACCATGCGTGCACTCCGGGCTGCGTGAGTGGCCTCGGCGTTACTGCGAACTTCCGGCTGCGAGCCTGGATCCAGGGCCGCAGGTGATGCCACATTCGCAATAACGCAGGCCCGCAACACTTCTGCCATCATGCGGCAATAGCTCCGCGTGGGTGCCGGGTACCGTGCCAGACGCCCGGATTGGGAGACCGATCCTTCTCTTCCGGATCGGCCTAGGCCGCACCGGGCTTCCGTGACTCTCTTTCTACTCCTCGATTCGTGGCACGGCAAGACCCAATTGCGAATCAAAATCCATTGCGGCAGTTGACTCTAAAGAACGAAGCGGCGCAGCAGCGAGTAGGTGATCGCACCGGCGGCCAGCGCGCTGACGCTCACCGCGGCGGTGGTCGCGATCGCGGCGCCCGACGGCGCAGGAATGCGGTCCCGCAGCGAGATGGGCCGGGTGAAAGTGACTATCGGCCAACGACGTTCGGTGGCTTCCTTGCGCAGTGCGCGGTCGGGGTTGACCACGGTGGGATGGCCCACGGCCTCGAGCATCGGCAGGTCGGTGATCGAGTCGGAGTAGGCGTAGCAGTGGTCCAGCAGATAGCCCTCGCGGGCGGCCAGCTCACGGATCGCCTGGACCTTGCCCTCGCCGTAGCAGTAGAAACCGACCTCGCCGGTGTACTTGCCGTCCTCGGCGACCATCCGGGTCGCCATGGCATGGGTGGCGCCCAGCGCGCGGGCGATCGGCGCGACGATCTCCTCCCCCGACGCCGACACCACCACGACGTCACGGCCGCACAGCTTGTGCGCGGCGATGAGGTCCGCGGCCTCGGCGAACACCAAGGGGGTCACGATGTCGTGCAGGGTCTCGGTGACGATTCCCTTGACCTGTTCGACGTCCCAACCGGAGCACATGTTGGTGAGGTGGACGCGCATGCGGTCCATCTGGTCGTGATCGGCGCCGGAGAGCAGGAAGATGAATTGGGCGTAACTCGACTTCAGGACGGCGCGGCGGCTCAGCAGCCCCTGGTCGAAGAACGGTTTGCTGAACGCCAGCGTGCTGGATTTGGCGATGATCGTCTTGTCCAGGTCGAAGAAGGCGGCGGTGCGCGCGCCGTCGGGGCTGCTTCCCCCAGGTTCCGGTGCGGCCGGTTCGGAGACGGTCACCGGCCCAGCATAGGTCGGCGCTGGTGCCCGCCGTGTTCGCGCGGCTGGACGCCTTTTTGCTACTTGCGGTGACGCGGACTGGCATGTGTATTATAAGTCGACTCGGCCTTGTGCCGAGGGTGCATCAGCCCGACCCCCCGGGGCTGAAGCACGACGACCCTCGCCTCCTCCCCCCCTGGCGGGGGTCGTCCCTTTTCCAGGGTACGGTTCCGAACTTTCCGAAAACTGCTGCGCCGTGCGGTTGTCCACAGTTGCGCCCGCATCCCCAAATCCGTCGCCGGGACTGGTGCGCCCGGGTCGCGGTCGGCCACGGTGGGGTGGTGACGCATGTGTTGGCGATCGTGACAGACCCGGGACTGCGCGACGAGGTGGACCGGGTGGCCGCGGCCGTCGGCGTCCGAGTGGTACACGGCGGCAACTCGCCGGTGAGCCGCACGAGCTGGTCGGTCGCCCCGGCCGTCGTACTCGACGAGGAGGCCGCGCACCGCTGCGGGCGGGCGGCGCTGCCGCGGCGAACCCACGTGAGCGTCGTGACACTCGGCGAACCGCTAACCGCCACCTGGGCCGCCGCCGTCGCCGTCGGCGCCGGGCGGGTGCTGAGGCTTCCCGAGCAGGATCGCGAATTGATCCAGGAACTCACCGACGCCGGGGAGGCGGTGCGCGACGACGGGCCGCGCGGGCACGTCGTCGCGGTGACGGGCGGCTGCGGCGGGGCGGGCGCCTCGGTGTTTGCGGTGGCCCTGGCGCAGGCCGCCGGCGACGGGTTGCTCGTCGACCTCGATCCCTGGGGCGGCGGCATCGACCTGCTGGCCGGCAGCGAAGCCACGCCCGGTCTACGGTGGCCCGACATGGCGTTACAGGGCGGACGGCTGACGTGGTCGGCAGTACGCGACGCACTCCCGCGACACCGCGGAGTCAGCGTGCTGTCCGGCGCGCGGCATGCCTACGACGTGGACGCCGCGCCGGTGGACGCCGTCGTCGACGCCGGCCGGCGTGGCGGCGTCACCGTAATCTGCGACCTCGCCCGCCGTCCGAGCGACGCGACGCGAGCCGCGTTGGACGCGGCCGACCTCGTCGTCGTCGTCAGCCGCTGCGACGTGCGCGCATGCGCGGCCACCGCGGCGATGGCGCCGGAATTGGCCGCCGTCAACCCCAACCTTGGGGTGGTGGTCCGCGGCCCGTCACCGGGTGGACTGCGCGCCACCGAGGTCGCCGAGGCCACCGGCCTCCCGCTGCTGGCGTCGGTCCGGGCCGAGCCCCAACTGGCCGAACAGCTGGAACGCCAGGGACTGCAGCCGGGTCGCCGGTCTGCGCTGGCCGCCGCTGCGCGCCGGGTGCTCGCGGTGCTGCCGCGGGCCCACCCGGCGCACCAGGGCAACGCGGCGTGAGCTACTCACTGATCGAGCGGGTCCGCGAGCGCCTTGCCGCCGAATCCGCGCCACTGGGATCCCCGTTGCGGGCCAGCCAGGTGGCGGCGGCGATCCGGGCCGAGTCCGGTGGAATGCTCGGCGACACCGAGGTGCTCGCCAACCTGCGGGTGCTGCAGACCGAACTCACCGGCGCCGGCATCCTCGAACCCTTATTGTGCGCCGACGGCACCACCGACGTCCTGGTCACCGCCCCCGACGCGGTGTGGGTCGACGACGGAAACGGTCTGCGGCGCAGTCCCATTCGCTTCGCCGACGAGGCCGCGGTGCGCCGGTTGGCGTCTCGCCTGGCGCTGGCCGCGGGTAGGCGGCTCGACGACGCGCAGCCATGGGTCGACGGCCATCTGACCGGCATCGGTGCCGGGGGGTTCGTGGTGCGCCTGCATGCCGTGCTGCCGCCGGTCGCGGCCGCCGGTACCTGCCTGTCGCTGCGTGTCCTGCGCCCGGCCACGCAGGACCTGGCAGCCTTGGTCGCGGCCGGCGCGATCGCGCCGGAAGCCGCCGCGATGATCGCCGACATCATCGCCGCCCGGTTGGCCTTCCTGGTGTGCGGGGGAACGGGCGCCGGGAAAACGACGCTGCTGGCGGCGATGTTGGGCGCGGTGTCACCCAGCGAACGCATCGTGTGCGTCGAGGACGCCGCCGAGCTCGCGCCCCGGCACCCGCACCTGGTGAAGCTGGTCGCGCGGTGCGCCAACGTCGAGGGCGTCGGCGAGGTCCCGGTGCGCCAACTGGTCCGGCAGGCGCTGCGAATGCGACCCGATCGCATCGTGGTCGGCGAGGTCAGGGGCGCTGAGGTGGTTGACCTGTTGGCGGCGCTGAACACCGGCCACGACGGCGGCGCGGGCACGGTGCATGCCAACAACCCCGGCGAGGTCCCCGCCCGCCTCGAGGCGTTGGGTGCGCTCGGCGGTATGGACAGGGCTGCGCTGCACAGCCAACTGGCCGCCGCCGTGCACGTGCTGCTGCACGTCGCGCGGGACCGCACCGGTCGGCGCCGACTCGGTGAGATCGCCGTCCTGCGCACCGAGCGGCGCCTCGTGCGGGCCGTCACGGTCTGGCACGCCGACTCCGGCCCGACCGGCGACGTCGGCGACCTGCACCGGCTGCTGGACGGACGGCGGCCGGCATGACCGGAATACCCTTGGCCGCAACACTGTTAGCCGCCGCGCTGATCACCTATCCGTCCTCGCCGGGGCGCCGGCTGGCCTCGCCGCGGGCGCGGCGGGTCATGCCGCCCGCGGCAACCGCCTGCATCGCAGTGTGTCTGGCCGGTGCGCTCGGCCTCCTGCTGCCGGTGACGACCATGATCGCGGCAGGGATGGTGGCCGGCACGGTGGGCCTGCGCCACCGCCGCCACCGGCTGCGGCGCCTCGCATTCGACGAGGGCCGCACGCTGGAAAGCGCCCTGGACGTCCTCGTCGGCGAACTGGGCGTGGGCTCCCACCCGGTGCGCGCATTCTCCGTCGCCGCCGACGAGACGCGCGGGGCGGTCGCCGTGTCGTTGCGCGCGGTGGCGGCGCGAGCCGGGCTGGGCGCCGACGTCACCACCGGTCTGCGAGACGCGGCGCGCTCGTCGGCCCTGCCCGCGCACTGGCGGCGGCTTGCCGTGTGTTGGCAACTCGCGGCCGACCACGGCCTGGCGATCGCCACCCTGATGCGGGCGGCGAAGAGCGATATCGGGGAGCGGCAACGGTTCTCGGCGCGTGTGGCAGCAAGCCTGTCCGGTGCGCGCGCCACCGCGACGATCCTGGCGGCCCTCCCCGTAGTGGGTGTCGTACTGGGCCAACTGATCGGTGCCCGGCCGCTGGGCTTCCTGTTGGGCGGGCAGGTGGGCGGCTGGCTACTGGTCGTCGGATCGGCGCTGGCGTGCGCCGGCCTGCTGTGGTCCGACCGCATCACCGATCGCGTCACGAACCTCGCGTCATGAACGCCCTATGAACGCCGTAGCGATGCTGCTGGCCGCGGCCCTGTGGATCGGGCCCGGCCCGTCGGTGGTGCGGGCGCGCGCCGGCCGAGCCGCCCGCGCGCGCCGGCGCGGGCGGGCGTCCGGGCCGCGGGCCGGTACCCGTGCGGATCCGTTGGCGTTCGCCTCGAGTTTCGACGTCCTGGCCGTATGCCTGGAGGCGGGCATGGCGGTGCCCGCCGCCGCGGCGGCGGCGGCACGGTCGGCGCCGCCGACGCTGGCCGCGGTGCTGCGGCGGGCCGCCGACTTGCTGGCGTTGGGCGCCGACGCGAACATCGCATGGACGCTGTCGGTCGATTCGGCGGCCGCTGCGGGCGACATGCAGATCGATGCGTTGCTGCGACTGGCGCGGCGTTCGGCGTCGTCGGGCGCGGCGTTGGCCCGGGGCGTCGCCGAATTGGCCGACCACTGTCGGCACGATGCCGCACACGCGGCGGCCGCTGCGGCCGAGCGGGCCGGGGTACTGATCGCCGGGCCGCTGGGACTGTGCTTTCTACCGGCCTTCGTGTGCCTGGGCATCGCCCCAGTGGTCGCCGGCCTGGCCGGTGAAGTCCTGCAGTCAGGATTGCTGTGAACAACAAGAAAGGGATTGATGATCAACGCATTTCGTGCCTTCGGGGTCCGGGTGGCGGTGCTGGCCGGCGACGAGTCGGGCATGTCCACGGTGGAGTACGCGATCGGCACGGTCGCCGCGGCGGCCTTCGGCGCGATCCTCTACAGCGTCGTCACCGGCCATTCCGTCGTGGCGGCGCTCACGAACGTCATCGGCCGCGCGCTCAACACCAAGGTGTAGCCGACTGTGCCGGGGCCAGCACCGTCGAAGCGGCCTTCGGCATCGCCGCGCTGGTCGTGGCCCTGGCGTTGTGCCTGGCCGGGGTCACGGCGGTGTCCATGCAGGTGCGCTGTGTCGACGCCGCCCGCGAGGCCGCCCGACTGGCCGCCCGCGGCGACGAACGCGTGGGCGTCGACACGGCTCGCCGCGTCGCCCCCGCCGGGGCCCGGATCCAGGTGCGCCGCGACGGCGGCTTCGTCACGGTCACCGTTACTGCGCACTCAACCCTGTTGCCGCGCCTGGCCATTGCCGCGCAGGCGGTGTCGGCGGTGGAGCCACGATGACCGGGGCTCGGCGACCGTCCTCGCCGCCGCGATGGTCGTGGCACTGCTGTGGGTCACGGCGGCGGGCGCCTACCTCGGGGCGGTGGTGGTGGCGCGTCACCGTGCCCAGGCGGCAGCCGATCTCGCCGCGCTGGCGGCGGCCGGTCGCATGCCGTCCGGCGCTGCGGCGGCCTGCGCGTGGGCGACGGCCACGGCGCGGGCCATGCGGGTCGACGACATCCGTTGCCAGACCGACGGCCTCGACGACCCTGACGGCCTCGACGTTATCGTCACGGTGTCGGTGACGGTGCGGGTGGGAGTGTTTCCCGCCACGGTGGCGCGGGCCGCGGCACGGGCCGGCCCGGCCGGCGCGAACTAGCCGCGCAGGCCCGCCGCCTTGAGTTCCTTGGGGGTGGGCAACCGAAGGGAAACCAGCCCGGCGAAGGTCCCCGGTTCCAGTTCCACGCGGTCGACCGTGACGTGCACCGGAACCCAGTCGGTGTCGTGGCCCGGCAGCCGGAGTACTCCGCTGGCGGCACCGTCGGCGAAGTCCGTTGCCATGGTGCGCATGTGGTGATCATCGTCGTGGTGAATACGCACCTGGCCGTTCTCGCCGCCCCGCCAGTCGTAGAACTCGCAGGGTTCGTCGAGCCACTTGAGCAGCGTCTGGTTGTTGAGGTCGACGAGTGCCCGGTGAACTCCGGGTCGGGCGGGTTCGTTGAGAACCCGATGCGCCCGGACACCGTCCGACACCTCTGGGCCCTCGTGGTCCGAACGCCAGCTCATCGCCCGCGTCACCAGGTGGTCACGCCCGTCCGTTCCCGACTCGACGCCCGTGCGCGCGACGAAACCGAGCCGAATCGGATTCCCCTGCCAATCGTTGAGATCCAAAGTCCCGCTGATTGTCTGGCCGGGCCTGGCGTTGATCGCCATAGACAGCAGTTTGGTTTGGTCCGGGCTGATTTCGTGGGAGGGAAGATCGTCAGCGAAGACCCTCTCGACGCTTGACTCGTCACCGGGAATGTCGCCGCGGTTGTCCAGCGACTCTCGGGTTTGGGTAGCCACGGCCGAGGTCAGATCCCACTTGGCCGGCCCGGGCGTCGGCCGCTCGGGGGGGTCGACGTCGGCGGGGCCGGTCCACACGTGCACTCCGTGGACACAGCCGTCGGACATCACCACCGGTTCGGTGCGGATCACCCGGCGGCGTTTGGGCGTGATGCTGGTCAGGGGCTGACCGGTCTGCACCGACTCGGCGATCGCCGTCTGCACCGCCGCGAGGTCTTTGCGGCGCACGAACGAGGCGATCGGCTCGAGATGCTGCGGGTGCCGTCCCTGCGCCACGACGGCCGGTTCACTCCCCAACGTCTCCACGAGCAACCAGTCGTGGATCATGGCCCCAACTCTACGGGGGTGGGGCGTGATCGGCAGGCCGGCGCCGGGCTCAGCGCGGGCCCAGTTCCGCCAGCACCAGCCGCAGCACCTGCACGGCGCCCGCCTTGTCGAGTGGATCGTTGCCGTTGCCGCACTTGGGCGACTGCACGCACGACGGACATCCGGCCGGGCATTCGCACGACTCGATCGCCGCGGCCGTCGCGCCCAGCCAGGTGCGGGCTTCGCGGAATCCGCGTTCGGCGAATCCCGCGCCGCCGGGATAGCCGTCGTAGACGAAGACGCTGGGCAAGCCGTCGGGCCCGAGGGCGGTGGACACCCCGCCGATGTCGCCGCGGTCGCAGCTGGCGACCAGCGGCAGCAGGCCGATGGCGGCGTGCTCCGCGGCGTGCAGCGACCCGGGAACACGGGCGAAGTCGATCCCGTTGCGCTGCAACGCCTCCGGCGTGATGGTGTACATCACGGCGGTGGTGGGCAGCGTGTTCGCCGGCATGTCGAGCTCAACGAAGTCGATCATCTCCCCGTTGGCCCGCCGTCGGAGGTAGCCGACCACCTGGTGAGTGACGCTCACCGGAACCACGCCCAGGGTGACGGGGCCGAACTCCACGCGCTCGCCGGTGCCCGTCACGGCGATGTCGGTGATGTCGCGGGCGAACGTTGCGTAGCCGGGATCCTCGGCGCGGACGAAGGCGATGCCGGCGTCGGTGTCCAGCGAGTCGACGACGTAGCTCTCGCCCTGATGCAGGTATACCGCGCCCGGGTGTACCGAGGCCGGCGCCTGGCCGGCGCCGGTGCTGCCGAGCAGCCGCCCGGTGTCGGCCTCGACGATCATGACCTGCGCGCCGGAGGCTCCGCGGATGTCCACCGCCGCGTGCGGATCCGGGCCGGGAGCCGGGAAGTACTTGCCGTTGCGCCTGCGCAGCAGTCCCTTGCCCACCAAGTCGTCGACCACGCCGCGGGCGCCCAGACTGCCGACCTCGGCGTCGTCGAGCGGCAACTCGGTGGCCGCGCACAGCAGCTGCGGGCCGAGCAGGTACGGGTTGGCGGGATCGATCACGACCCGCTCGACCGGTTTGTCCAGCAGGGCCGACGGGTGGTGCACCAGGTAGGTGTCCAGCGGGTCGTCGCGGGCGATCAGCACCACCAGCGCACCCTGGCCGCGCCGGCCGGACCGGCCGGCCTGCTGCCAGAACGAGGCCACCGTCCCGGGGAACCCCGCGAGCACCACCGCATCCAGGCCGGCGATGTCGATACCCAGCTCCAGGGCATTGGTGGTGGCCAGGCCGCGCAGCCGGCCCTCGGCCAGGCCACGCTCCAGCGCGGCGCGATCCTCGGCGAGGTAACCGGCCCGATAGGAGGCCACCGTGTCTCTCAGCCCGGGGGCGACGTCCGCCAGGCGCGCCTGCGCGCCCAGCGCGGTGAGTTCCGCGGCCCGGCGCGACCGGACGAACGTCAACGTACTGGCGCCCTCGGCGATCAGGTCGGCCATCACGCGCGCCGCCTCCGCTCCAGCCGAGCGGCGCACCGGCGCCCCGTTCTCGCCCGTCAGGTCGGTCCGCAGGGCGGGCTCCCACAACGCCACCGTCCGCGCCCCCTGCGGCGAGCCGTCGTCGACCACCTCCTCGACGGGCAGGCCGATCAGCTCGGCGGCCGTCGCGCCGGGCGAGGCCGTCGTCGCGCTGGCGAAGATCACGGTCGGCCCGGATCCCGGGTGCACCGAATACCGCGCGCACAGCCGTAGCAGGCGGCGCAGCACCATCGCCACGTTCGAGCCGAAAACCCCTCGGTAGTGGTGGCATTCGTCGACGATCACGAACCGCAACCCGCGCAGAAAAACGGCCCAGCGGGCATGGTTGCGCAGGGTCGACAGATGGATCATGTCCGGATTGGAGAACAACCACCGTGAGCGTTCCCGCGCGAAGCGGCGCACGTCGCCTGGGGTGTCGCCGTCGTAGGCGGTCGGGGCGACCCCGAAAACAGGATCGCGCAGCCGGGGGATGGCGGCGGTCAGCTCGTGCGCGGCGCGCAGCTGATCGTGACCGAGCGCCTTCGTCGGCGACAGGTACAGCACCCGGGCCCGCGGGTCCGTCGCCAGCGTGTTCAGGACGGGCAGCTGGTAGGCCAGCGACTTGCCCGACGCCGTGCCCGTGCTGATCACCACGTGGCGGCCGGCATGGGCCAGTTCCGCGGCCGCGACCTGGTGCGCCCACAGGCTGGCGACGCCGCGGGCGGCGAACGCGGCGACGACGTCGGCGTCGGCCCACGCCGGCCATCCCTGTGGCCGCCCGCTGCGCGCCGGCAACTCGGCGACGTGGCGCAGCGGGTGCTCGCCCGGGGCGGCTCCGGCGAGGGCGGCGGCAAGCAGTTCGCCGCCAAAACTCGCCACCGTCACGACCTCCTCATTCGGTGAAAAATCCGTTCAAGGTCCGTTAACTCCCGAAGGCTGTCGCGGACGAGCCGAACGTGGTTGGATAGAAGACGGTCGCAGCTTCTGTGTTCGTGTCAAACTTTCGCAGGATCGACGTTGCGGCCGCGGTTCCTGCGAGGTTAATCGTTCGGGTGACGTTCCGGCGACTCCGCGAGGTATGGCGGTCGTACCAGGCCCGGGGCGTCGAAAGGCGACGTTCCGCACCCAGAATAAGAGAAGGAACGATCGACACATGCCACAGGGAACTGTGAAGTGGTTTAACGCGGAGAAGGGTTTCGGGTTCATTGCGCCCGAGGACGGTTCCGCGGATGTTTTCGTCCACTACACGGAAATCCAGGGTTCGGGCTTCCGCACCCTCGAAGAAAACCAGAAGGTCGAGTTCGACATCGGCCAAAGCCCCAAGGGTCCTCAGGCCACCGGAGTCCGCTCCGTCTAGGACGAACAGATCCTCAGCGGAAACCCCCCGTGCAGTCCCGCCCAGCGGGTCGGCCCGGGGGGTTTCCTGTTACCGGGGGTTCCCGACTCAGGGCGGTGGTCGGTGAACTGGCCTACTGTCGATGACGTGAGCCAGCTTTCCTTCTTCACGGCAGAATCGGTGCCGCCTGCGGTCGCCGACCTGTCCGGGGTGCTGGCTGCTTCCGGCCAGATCGTCGTCGTCGGTGCCGGGGATGTCCGGGCCGCGCGGCTTTCGGTCGTCGTCGATCAACCCTGGCGCGCCTCGGCGCTGGCCGAGATGATCCGCGACGCGGGCCTCAACCCCGAGATCGGCCGCACCGATGAAGACACCCCGCTGGTGCGCACGTCGGTGACGCCTGCGCTGGTCAGCCTCGCCGCCGAGTGGACCCTCGGCGCGGTCAAGACGGTGCCGCCGCGATGGTTGCCCGGCCCACGGGAGCTCCGGGCGTGGACGTTGGCTTCCGGCGCCCCAGAGGGTAACCACTACCTGCTCGGCCTGGACCCGCACGCTCCCGACACCCATTCCCCGCTGGCGTCGGCCCTGATGCGGATCGGGATCGCCCCCACCCTCATCGGCACCCGCGGCCTACGGCCGGCCTTGCGGATCAGCGGGCGTCGCAGGCTATCGCGGCTGGTAGAGAACGTAGGGGACCCCCCCGCCGACACCGAGGCGTCGCCCCTGTGGCCCCGGGTGTGAGGGCCGGATAGGATCAGGCTCTCCGGCGCCCGGTTTGCGCGGGCACGCCCCGGGGTGCGAAATTGTCAGGTGCCCGGCGGCGACACGACGCCGGCACATCCGCACCTTCTGCGGAATTTCCGGCGTGAGCCTGTCATTCTTCCTGCAGGGCGGCCTCACCCCGGGGCCGATACGAGAGATGGAGCGTACGAGTAGTTGGCTGACTCGAAGCCGAAGAAACCCGCCGACGGCGGCCCGAACGGGAGTCGTCGGCGGCTTGTGATCGTCGAGTCGCCGACCAAGGCGCGCAAACTCGCCGGCTACCTGGGCCCCATGTACATCGTGGAATCGTCGCGCGGCCATATCCGCGACCTGCCGCGCGCTGCGGCCGACGTCCCCGCCAAGTACAAGTCGGAGCCGTGGGCCAGGCTCGGAGTCAACGTCGACCACGACTTCGAACCGCTCTACGTCGTCAGCCCGGAGAAGAAGAGCACCGTCACCGAGCTCAAGGGCCTCCTCAAGGGCGTCGACGAGCTGTACCTGGCCACCGATGGCGACCGGGAGGGTGAGGCGATCGCCTGGCACCTGCTGGAAACCCTCAAGCCGAACATCCCGGTCAAGCGGATGGTCTTTCACGAGATCACCGCGCCGGCCATCCTGGAGGCCGCCGAGAACCCCCGCGACCTCGACATCGACCTCGTCGACGCGCAGGAGACCCGCCGCATTCTGGACCGGCTGTACGGCTACGAGGTCAGCCCGGTGCTGTGGAAGAAGGTCGCACCGAAGCTGTCGGCGGGCCGCGTGCAGTCGGTCGCCACCCGGATCATCGTTCAGCGGGAACGCGACCGCATGGCGTTCCGCAGCGCCGGCTACTGGGACATCATCGCCCAACTGGACGCGAGCGTGTCCGATCCGCAGGCCCAGCCGCCCACCTTCACCGCCCGGCTGTCCGGCGTCGACGGCCGGCGGGTCGCCACGGGCCGCGATTTCGACTCGCTGGGCCGGCTGCGCAAGGGCGACGAGGCCGCCACAGACGTGATCGTCCTCGACGAGGCGAGTGCGGTCTCCCTGGCCGCCGGGTTGCGCGGCGCTCAGCTCAGCGTGGCGTCGGTGGAGGACAAGCCCTACACGCGCCGCCCGTACCCGCCGTTCATGACCTCGACGCTGCAGCAGGAGGCCGGCCGCAAGCTGCGGTTCTCCTCCGAGCGCACGATGAGCGTCGCCCAGCGGCTCTACGAGAACGGCTACATCACCTACATGCGCACCGACTCGACCACGCTGTCGGAGACGGCGATCAACGCCGCGCGCAACCAGGCCCGCCAGCTCTACGGCGCGGAGTACGTCTACCCGTCGCCGCGGCAGTACACCCGCAAGGTGAAGAACGCCCAGGAGGCGCACGAGGCGATCCGCCCCGCCGGCGACGCGTTCGCCACGCCCGACGCGGTGCGCCGCGAACTCAACGGCGACGAATTCCGGCTCTACGAGCTGATCTGGCAGCGCACCGTGGCCTCCCAGATGGCCGACGCCCGCGGGACCACGCTCAGCCTGCGGATCGCCGGGGTGGCGGCGGGTGCGGGCGCCGATCGCGACGTGGTGTTCGCCGCCAGCGGGCGCACCATCACCTTCGCCGGCTTCCTCAAGGCCTACGTCGAGACGGTGGACGAGCAGGCCGGCGGCGAGGCCGACGACGCCGAAAGCAGGCTGCCGCAGCTGCGCGAGGGGCAGCGGCTGGCGGCCCTCGAACTCACCCCGGACGGGCACGCCACCAACCCGCCGGCGCGCTACACCGAGGCGTCGCTGATCAAGGCGCTCGAGGAGCTGGGCATCGGCCGCCCGTCGACGTACTCGTCGATCATCAAGACCATCCAGGACCGCGGCTACGTGTTCAAGAAGGGCAGCGCGCTGGTGCCGGCGTGGGTCGCGTTCGCCGTCACCGGTCTGCTGGAACAACACTTTGGCCGGCTGGTCGACTACAACTTCACCGCGGCCATGGAGGACGAGCTCGACGCGATCGCCTCGGGTCAGGAGCGGCGCACCGACTGGCTCAACAATTTCTACTTCGGCGGCGAGCACGGGGTGCCCGACTCGGTGGCCCGCTCCGGTGGCCTGAAGAAACTTGTCGGCGTCAACATCGAGGGTATCGACGCGCGAGAAGTCAACTCGATCAACGTTTTTGATGACGATCATGGACGCCCCGTCTGCGTGCGGGTAGGCAGGAACGGACCTTACCTGGAACGCATGGTGATCGGCGACGATGGGGAGCCCACTCCGCAGCGGGCCAACCTCAACGATTCGTGGACCCCCGACGAGCTCACCCTCGAGCTGGCCGAGGAACTGTTCGCCACGCCGCAGGGGGGACGCAGCCTGGGCGTGGATCCCGATACGGGGCACGAGATCGTCGCCAAGGACGGCCGGTACGGGCCGTACGTGACCGAGGTCCTTCCGGCGATACCCGACCTGGACGCGGGGGACACCGGTGGCGACGAGTCCGGCGCGCCCGCGAAGAAAGCCAAGAAACCCACCGGCCCCAAGCCGCGGACGGGTTCGCTGCTGCGCACCATGGACCTGCAGACCGTGACCCTCGAGGACGCACTGAGGCTGCTGTCGCTGCCCCGGGCGGTCGGCGTCGACCCGTCCTCCGGTGAGGAGATCACCGCGCAGAACGGCCGCTACGGCCCGTACCTGAAGCGCGGCACCGATTCTCGTTCGCTGGCGACCGAGGAGCAGATGTTCGACATCACCCTCGAGGACGCGCTGAAGATCTACGCCGAGCCCAAACGCCGCGGCCGCCAGGGCGCCGCCGCGCCGCCGCTGCGCGAACTGGGCACCGACCCCGCGTCGGGTCAGCCGATGGTGGTCAAGGACGGCCGGTTCGGGCCGTATGTGACCGACGGCGAGACCAATGCCAGCCTGCGCAAGGGCGACGAGGTGGTGTCGATCACCGACGAGCGCGCCGCCGAACTGCTGGCCGACCGTCGCGCCCGCGGCCCGGCCAAGCGGCCCGCGAAAAAGGCCGCCCGCAAGGCACCCGCGAAAAAGGCTCCTGCGAAAAGGGCGCCCGCGAAAAAGGCCGCCAAGAAGAGCTAACGCCGATCGCGGCGGCCGCTGGTCACGGCGTGGTGCTGCGCGCTGTCGAGGGCGCCGAGACCGCCGCGCGCTCGGACAGGTTCACCGGCCGAGCCAACTGGGTGGGTGCCGTGCGGCCGCGAAGGTTGACCACCTCGCCGACGTCCCAGCCCAGGGCTTCGGTATCCCGCGCGCCACTGACTGCGATCGCCGAGGCGAGCACGTGGCCGGGCTCGAGCTTGGCGAGCTCGGTCAGCCGCGCGGCCTCGTTCACCGGGTCGCCGATCACCGTGTACTCGAAGCGGGCCTGGGCCCCGATGTGGCCGGCGATCGCCCGGCCGGCCGACACCCCGATCCCGAAGTCCTCGGACCCGATCACCGGGAGGAGCTTGTCGTGCATCTCGCGTGCGGCGGCCAGCGCCGCGCCGGCGGCGTCGGGGTGCTCGATGGGTGCCCCGAAGATCGCCAGCGCGGCGTCGCCCTGGAATTTGTTGACGAAGCCACCGTGCTTGGCGACGGTGTCCACCACCACCCGGAAGAACTCGTTGAGCAGGTGGACCACTTCGGCGGGCGGGCGGGTCGCGGCGAGCTGGGTGGAACCGACGAGATCGACGAACAGGACCGCGACGTCGCGTTCCTGGCCGCCCAGCTCGGTGCCGCGCTCCAGGGCGCGGCGGGCCACGTCCTCGCCCACGTAGCGGCCGAACAGGTCACGCAGGCGCTGGCGCTCCGAGAGGTCGCGCACCATGTCGTTGAACCCGGCCTGCAGCAGGCCCAGTTCGCTGGCGTCATAGATCTGCATGTGCGCGTTGTAGTTGCCGCGCTGCACCTCGCTCAGCGCCCAGCGCAGCTGGCGTAGCGGATCGGCGATCGACATCGCCACCATCAGGGTGCTCACCCCGCCGATGCCCAGCGCCGCCAGCGCCAGCAGCACGATGGGGATGGCCAGATCCTCCGGGGTGGCGTGCAGCAGCGAGGTCCGTGCGGCGACTACCGCGAGCACGATCGCCAGCAGCGGCACGGCCGTCGACAGCGTCCATGTCAGCATCTGCCGCATGATCACGCCGGGCGCCTTGACGTTCTCGGGCACCCCGTTGCGCAGGGCGGCGACGGCCACCGGGCGCAGCACCCGCTCGGCCTGCAGGTAGCCGATGATCGCGGTCGCCGTGGCGCCCAGGCCCGTGGCGACGGCCAGGACGGGGGCGGAGAAGCGCTCCACCGGCCACGTGACGGCGATGAACACCGCGCCGCCGATGAACCACGCCACCCCGCCCGTGACCGTGCGGTAGAAGGGCATGCGCAGCGCGCGGCTGCGGGCCAGATCGGTCGTGGAGGGATCGGACTCGGTGAGCAGGTTGTCGCGGCGCTGCCACCGGAAGACCGGCATCAGCAGCGCGAGGTTCACCAGCCACGTGGCGAAGAACAGGACGACGAGCGTGGTGACGAAGATCGCCAGGTTCACCGCCGGCAGGTCCTGCAGGTGGATGCGGTCTTCGGGCGGCAGCGCGTAGCGCAGGAAGCCCAGGACGAACAGCGCGCCGATGACCTCGGCCTGCAGCATGCTCAGCGAGAACAACGGCCACGGGGTGCGCACCACCCACCGGACGAATGCGCTGATCCGCCCAGGTAGTGCTGCCGTTGTCGCCATCAATCCACCGTATCGGTCGGCTGTCCGAAACGTACAACGCTCTCGGCCTGTCGTCTCATCCCGCCGACACGGCCCGGCCGGTATCTGACGGCGTCTGTCGGCGTCTGTCGGGGGGTGTCACTACTGTTAGCGGCGATGTCCGGAGTGTTCACGCGGCTGATCGGCCAAGCGGGGGTCGAGGCCGAGTTGCTCGCGGCTGCCAGGGCGGCCCGAGCCGATACGGCGCGTGATGAGGCCCACAGTGATGCGGCCCATAGTGATGCGGCCCATAGTGATGCGGCCCATAGTGACGCCGCCGTCGGCACCATGACCCATGCGTGGCTCATCACCGGGCCGCCCGGTTCGGGGCGCTCGGTGGCGGCGCTGTGCTTCGCCGCGGCGCTGCAGTGCACGGGGTCCGCCGACGACGCCGGCCCGGGGTGCGGCCGCTGCCGGGCGTGCACCACGACCATGGCCGGCACCCACGCCGACGTGCGCCGGGTGATTCCCGAGGGCCTGTCCATCGGGGTGGACGAGATGCGGGCCGTCGTGCGGATCGCGTCGCGGCGCCCGACCACCGGACGCTGGCAGATCGTGGTCATCGAGGACGCCGACCGGTTGACGGAGGGCGCCGCCAACGCCCTGCTGAAAGTCGTCGAGGAACCGCCGCCGTCGACGGTGTTTCTGCTGTGCGCGCCGTCGGTGGATCCCGAGGACATCGCGGTCACCCTGCGATCCCGGTGCCGGCACGTCGCGCTGGTCACCCCACCCACCGAGGCGATCGCGCGGGTGCTGATCGACGGCGACGGCCTAGCCCCCGACGTCGCCGACTGGGCGGCGTCGGTGAGTGGCGGGCATGTGGGGCGAGCCCGCCGGCTGGCCACCGACAGCGAGGCGCGGCAGCGGCGCGAGCGTGCGCTGGAGCTGGTGCGCGACTGTGCCGCCGCGCGCCCCGGGGCCGAGCTGCTGATCGCGCTGCCAGAGTCGCTGCTGCAGTCGGCCGAGGCCGGGGGGGTCTGGTCGACCGTGGACC
>CAZZHX010000041.1:0-16886 GCA_964653535.1 uncultured Mycobacterium sp.
GAGGCGGCCAAGAAGGACGGCGACACCCTCGGTGGCGTCGTGGAGGTCGTCGCGATGGGGCTGCCGGTTGGGCTCGGATCGTTCACCAGCGGGGACAACCGGCTGGACAGCCAGCTGGCCGCCGCCGTCATGGGCATCCAGGCCATCAAGGGCGTCGAGATCGGCGACGGGTTTGAGACCGCGCGGCGCCGCGGCAGCCGCGCCCACGACGAGATGTACCCCGGTCCCGACAGCGTGGTCCGCTCGACCAACCGTGCCGGCGGCCTCGAGGGCGGCATGACCAACGGCCAGCCGCTTCGGGTGCGCGCCGCGATGAAGCCCATCTCCACCGTGCCCCGGGCGCTGTCCACCGTCGACATGGCGACGGGCGAGGAGGCCGTCGCGATCCACCAGCGTTCGGATGTGTGTGCGGTACCGGCCGCCGGGGTCGTGGTCGAGACCATGGTTGCGCTGGTGCTGGCCCGCGCGGCGCTGGAGAAGTTCGGCGGCGATTCGCTGACCGAGACCCGCCGCAACATCGACTCCTACCGGCGCGCGATCGCCGACCGGGAGTCCCCGGCCGCGCGCATGTCGGGCTAGGCGTGATGACACCCAGGGCGGTGCTGGTGGGCTTGCCGGGCGCGGGCAAGTCCACGATCGGGCGGCGCCTAGCCAAGGCCCTCGGCGTCACCATGCTCGACACCGACGCGGCGATCGAGCAGCAGACCGGCCGCAGCATCGCCGACATCTTCGCGACCGACGGGGAGCAGAGCTTCCGCCGCATTGAGGAGGGTGTGGTGCGCGACGCGCTCGCGCACCACGACGGTGTGGTGTCGCTGGGCGGGGGCGCCGTGACCACCCATGGGGTGCGCGAGGCGCTCGCCGGACACACAGTCGTCTACCTGGAGATCAGCGCCGGCGAGGGCGCGCGGCGCACGGGCGGCCACACCGTTCGCCCGCTGCTGGCGGGCGGCGACGAGGCCGACCGCTACGCGAAGTTCAAAGAGCTGATGACCCAACGAGTTCCGCTCTACCGGCGCGTCGCGACGATTCGTGTGAACACCAACCGCCGCAACCCCGGAGCGGTGGTTCGCCACATCGTGTCGCGGCTGGGCGAACCCGCCCTCGATCCCGGCGGGGCCGCCACGTGACCGCCGACCCGGTCACCGTGGGTGTGGCCGTCGAACCGCCGTACCCCGTCGTGATCGGCGCCGGAGTGGTCAACCGGTTGGGGGAGTTGCTCTCCGGTCGGCACCGCGTCGCGATCGTGCACCAGCCGGTGCTGGCGCAGATCGCCGAGGCCGTTCGCGCCGACCTCGCCAGCCACGGGGTTGACGCCCATCGTATCGAGATCCCCGACGCCGAGGAGGGCAAGGACCTTGCCGTCGTCGCTTACCTCTGGGAAGTCTTGGGCCGCATCGGGATCGGGCGCACAGACGCTCTGGTCAGCCTCGGCGGCGGCGCCGCCACCGATGTCGCCGGTTTCGCGGCGGCCACCTGGCTGCGCGGGGTCGCCATCGTTCACATCCCCACCTCTCTGCTCGCCATGGTCGACGCGGCCGTGGGCGGCAAAACCGGCATCAACACCGACGCGGGGAAGAACCTGGTCGGTGCGTTCCATCAGCCGAGCGCGGTCCTGGTCGACCTGGACACACTGAACACGTTGCCGCACAACGAACTCGTCTCCGGCATGGCCGAGGTGGTCAAGGCGGGTTTCATCGCCGATCCGGTGATCCTCGACCTCATCGAGGCGGACCCGCAGGCAGCGATGGATCCGACGGGTGAGGTGCTGCCGGAGCTGATCCGGCGCTCGATCGCGGTCAAGGCCGAGGTCGTCGCCGCCGACGAGAAGGAGTCGGAGCTGCGCGAAATCCTCAACTACGGCCACACGTTGGGGCATGCCATCGAGCGCCGCGAGCGCTATCGGTGGCGGCACGGCGCCGCGGTATCGGTGGGTCTGGTGTTCGCCGCTGAGCTTGCCCGGCTCACCGGACGGCTCGATGACGCCACCGCCCAGCGGCACCGCACGATCCTGTCGTCGGTGGGCCTGCCGGTCAGCTACGACGCCGACGCGCTGCCGCAACTGCTCGACTTCATGGCCGGCGACAAGAAATCCCGGGCCGGTGTGCTGCGGTTCGTGGTGCTCGATGGCCTGGCCAAGCCGGGCCGCCTCACCGGACCGGATCCGTCGTTGCTGGCGGCGGCTTACGCGGGAATCCGCGCGGAGGGTGACGCCGCATGACCGGCACCGCGCACGCCAAGGTCCAGGTGATCAACGGTCCCAACCTGGGTCGATTGGGCCGGCGCGAACCCGACGTGTACGGCGACACCACCCACGACCAGCTCGCCCAGCTGATCGAGCGTGAAGCTGCCGCGCTGGGCCTGCACGCCGTCGTCCGGCAAAGCGACAGCGAGGCTGAACTACTCGCGTGGATCCACCAGGCCGCGGACGCGGGGGACCCGGTGATCCTCAATGCGGGCGCGCTTACCCACACATCGGTGGCGCTGCGCGACGCGTGTGCCGAACTCAAAGCTCCGCTGATCGAGGTGCACATCTCGAATGTCTACGCGCGCGAGGAGTTTCGGCGCCACTCCTACCTCAGCCCGGTCGCGACCGGGCTGATCGTCGGACTGGGGGTGCGGGGCTACCTGCTGGCCCTGCGGTATCTCGCCGGCGGCTGAGCGCGGGCCCCGTGCGCGAGCGTGCGCAGTTGCACGACGCTAGCGGCGTGTCTGTGTGCAGACGCGCGCGCTCGCGGTGAAGCGTGGGTGGTCAGTCCTCGCGAGCGGCGGAGAACACGTCGGTGACGGCCCCCTGCGCATCGGATCCGGACGTCCCGCCGGCACCCGCCCCGCGGTCGACGCGCAAACGGCCGACCGTCACACCGATGCTGGCCGGAATGAACACCAGGAGCGCGGTGAAGGAGGCGAAGGTCGTCAACTCGTTGCCCAGGCCGCCCGTGTACAGGCCGCTGTAGATCAACCCCAGGAGCCAGCAGACCGTGCCGCTGAGGATGCCGGCCACCACGCCGGCCAGCAGCCAGGTCATCGCCAGGTCGCGGCGCCGATCAGGGTCGGGGTTGGCTTGGGCGTCGGCCCGGCCGTCGCGCAGGCCCCACACCAGCGGACCGATGATGTATACCGCCACCAGCGCGAAGCTGATCACCCCGGCCTGCGCCTGAAAGGTATTGATCAACGCCCCTTGAATGAGACGGACGACCACCATGACACCGGCAAAGACCAATCCGCGCAGCTTCCAGTCGTTCATGAGAAGAAATCGTAGCGAGTAACGTCAAGAGCCGTGACACATACCCAGCGGAGAGACACTCTCAAAGCACGACTCGGTGCCAGCGGGCTGGACGCTTTGCTGGTCAGCGACCTCACCAATGTCCGATATCTGTCGGGGTTCACCGGGTCCAATGGCGCGATGCTGGTGTTCGCCGACGATCGGGAGGCCGTGCTGGCCACCGACGGGCGGTACCGCACCCAGGCGGCTGAGCAGGCGCCGGGGCTGGAGATCGCCATCGACCGGGCGGTGGCACGCCACCTCGTCGGCCTGGCCGCCGGGGCCGGCGCGGGCAGGCTCGGATTCGAAAGCAACGTGGTGACAGTCGACGGCTTCGATGCGCTGACCGTTGCGCTCAGAGAGCGGAACGCGCCCAGCGAGCTGGTGCGGGCCGCCGGAATCGTTGAGGCGCTGCGCGAGGTCAAGGACGCCGGCGAACTGGCGCTGCTGCGGCTGGCGTGCGAGGCGGCCGATGCGGCGCTCGCCGACCTGGTGGAGCGGGGCGGCCTGCGGCCCGGGCGCACCGAACGCGACGTGGCCCGCGACCTCGAGGGCTTGATGTTCGACCACGGCGCCGAGGCCGTGTCGTTCGAGACGATCGTGGCCGCCGGCCCGCACTCCGCGATCCCGCACCACCGCCCCACCGACGCTCCGCTGGCTGACGGTGACTTCGTCAAGATTGACTTCGGCGCCCTAGTCGCCGGGTACCACTCCGACATGACGCGCACGTTCGTGCTCGGCAAGGCCGGCAAAGTCGCCGATTGGCAGCGGGAGATCTACCAACTAGTCGCCGATGCGCAGCGCGCCGGGCGGGAGGCGCTGCGGGCGGGTGCCGACCTGCGCGCGGTGGACGCCGCGGCGCGCGAGCTGATCGCCGACGCCGGCTACGGCGAACACTTCGGGCACGGATTGGGGCACGGCGTGGGCCTGCAGATCCACGAAGCGCCGGGAATCGGCGCGACGTCCGCCGGAACACTGCGCGCGGGCTCCGTCGTGACCGTGGAGCCCGGCGTCTACCTACCCGGCCGCGGCGGTGTCCGCATCGAGGACACCCTGGTCGTTCCGGACGAAACCGCAGGGCACACGCCGGAATTGCTGACCAAGTTCCCCAAGGAGCTCACCGTTGTGACCTAGCTAGTCTCGTGGTGCACCCCCGCGGGACAACAACGAGAGGAAAGCCAACCAGTGAGTTCGCACGTGAGCAGTCACCATCGCCTGACGATCGAGAAAATCTTGAACCATCCGGCCGGCGGGAACATCGAGTGGCGCCCGGTCCTCGCCATGCTCGAGGACCTTGGAACCGTGACCCACGAGCACAACGGCAAGGTCACGGTGACCCTGGGACCCGAGACGGAAGTAGTCACGGCGCCGAGAGGAAAAGACATCGATACGCAGTTGATCGTCGACCTGCGCCGGATGCTCACACAGGCTGGGTTTTCACCCGGGACGGAGGCGGTTCCGGATACGCGTCAGCGCGACCACGGCGACGGCCAGTGGGGGGAACCCAGCTAGGGACTCGCCAGAGTTGTTCGCCTCTGCTGGCCTCGGCGATCAACTCGGCGGTGTGGCGCCGCACTCGAGCGCGGGTAAGCTCCGACGGATGTCCGTGAGCGGGGACGTGTGCGCGCCTACCAGCGCAATCTCCCAGGACTCCCGTTCCCCAGATCAATGACCATCCTCGAGGAGAGACACCGACCGTGGCATCCACCGCCGACTTCAAGAACGGCCTGGTGCTGGCTATCGACGGCCAGCTGTGGCAGATCATCGAATTCCAGCACGTCAAACCCGGCAAGGGCCCGGCCTTCGTGCGCACCAAGCTCAAGAACGTGCTGTCGGGCAAGGTGGTCGACAAGACCTACAACGCCGGGGTGAAGGTGGAAACCGCCACCGTCGACCGCCGCGACCACACCTACCTCTACCGCGACGGCACCGACTTCGTGTTCATGGACAGCCAGGACTACGAGCAGCACGCGCTGTCGGAGTCGCTGGTCGGGGATGCCGCGCAGTTTCTGCTCGAAGGCATGCCGGTGCAGATCGCCTTTAACGACGGGGCGCCGCTGTACATCGAGCTGCCGGTGACGGTCGAACTGGAGGTCAGCCACACCGAGCCGGGCCTGCAGGGCGACCGGTCCAGCGCCGGCACCAAGCCGGCCACCCTGGAGACCGGGGCCGAGATCCAGGTGCCGCTGTTCATCAACACCGGCGACAAGCTGAAGGTGGATTCGCGCGACGGCAATTACCTGGGGCGGGTCAACGCTTGACCATGTCTGACGGCAACTGACTATGTCCGACGGCAAACACGGCCGACCCACCAAGGGCCGGCATCAGGCACGCAAGCGCGCCGTCGACCTGTTGTTCGAGGCCGAGGCGCGCGGGCTGAGCCCGACCGAGGTCGTCGATCTGCGCGTCGCGCTTGCAGAGGGGACATCGGGTGTCCAGGCCCCGCAGCCCTACACCGCCGAGGCGGCTCGCGGGGCGGGGGAGCACGCCGCGCACATCGACGATCTGATCAGCTCGCACCTGCAGGGCTGGACCCTGGACCGCCTGCCCGCCGTGGACCGGGCCATCCTGCGGGTGGCGGTGTGGGAGTTGCTCTACGCCGACGATGTGCCGGAGCCGGTCGCGGTGGACGAGGCGGTCCGGCTGGCCAAGGAGCTGTCCACCGACGAGTCGCCGGCCTTCGTCAACGGGGTGCTGGGTCAGGTCATGCTGGTGACCCCGCAGATCCGGGCGGCCGCGCGCGCCGTCGCAGGGGCCCAGCCGGTCGAGGAGGGGCCGGCTTAGTGGGCGCATGGTCGGTCAGACGGATCCACGAGATCCAGAAACTCACGCACGCCGAAACCTATCTCGAAATCGGCGTCAACGATGGGGCGACGTTCTTCGACATCGACCTCCCGTACAAGGATGCCGTGGACCCGGAGTTCCGGTTCGAGCACGAAGCGATGAGCACCGACCGCGTGCGTTTTTTCCAGATGCCCAGCGACCGGTTCTTCGGATCCCACCTGCCCAGGGCGCGCTATGACATCGTGTTCCTCGACGGCCTGCACACCGTCGAGCAGACGTTTCGGGACTTCCTGGCGACGCTGGTTCTGTCGCACGAAAAGACCGTGTGGTTGATCGATGACACGGTGCCCTGCGATGTCTACTCCGCCCTCCGCGACCAGGAGCAATGCTTGCGGGAGCGGTCCAGGCTAGGCCCCCAGTCGAATGGTTCCTGGCATGGTGACGTCTACAAGGTCGTCTACGCCATCCATGACTTCTGCCCGAACCTGAATTACGTGACGATAATCGATCAGGGCAATCCGCAGACGATCGTGTGGCGGGAACCGCGGGAGTCGTTCGCCCCGTCGTTTGCGACACTCGAGGACATTTCACGAGTCAGCTACTTCGATATGGAGCGTCACGCCGAAGCCATGCGCATCGACACCGAAGCGGTGTGCTTGACGAAATTGAGCAGCGTCCTCGAACGCATGTCGACGTGATATCAACGCATCACCTTGGCATAGAGCAGGCTGTCCCGGGGCCCGGGTCCCAGACAGGGGTAGACGGCGTGGCGCGCCAGCCGGCCCTCGCATGCGAAGCCTGAGCGCTCGAGGAGTCGTGCTGAGCGGTCGTTGTCGACGCTGCAGGTCGCCCAGACCCGAAATACCCGCCGGTCGGCGGCGAGGGCGGACAGCATCATCTCGAGGGTCTCTGACATCAGTCCCGTGCCCCACCACCGTCGACCCAGGCAGTAGCCGATCTCGACCGAATGCGGCACCGGTCGCCGGCAACTGGCCAGGCCGATGACTTGGCCGCTGTGTCGCAGCTCGATCGCCCATGTGCGTTCGTCGTCGCGGGCGTTGAGCTTCTCGGTGATCACCCGCCGCGTGGCTGCGACGTCGGGATGCGGCGCCCACAGGAGGTATCTGGTCACCTCGGGGTCGCCGGCTACC
This sequence comes from uncultured Mycobacterium sp., assembly GCA_964653535.1. GTDB lineage: Bacteria > Actinomycetota > Actinomycetes > Mycobacteriales > Mycobacteriaceae > Mycobacterium. The sequence continues at coordinate 7,201 of CAZZHX010000041.1, forward strand.
CTCTGGAAGAGCGCGCCGGCGTCGTCGACGACGGGCGGGCGCAGCACCAGCCGCGGCCCGGTGAGGCGATCCGGTGGGTAGGCGCCCACGGTGTCAGAGGTCGAGCGCTTGATAGGTGCGACGGACGAACTTCGGTTGCGCCGTGCGGAGTGTGGCGAGCGAGGTGTTACCCGCGACGGCAGTTGCGGCATCGGCTGTCAGGTCCGGCAGATTCTGGATCAGATACAACAGGATGAGGTCGGCGCCCGGATCGGCCTGCCACCACGTCCCGTAAGCCCCGGGCCAGCTGAAGGTTCCGACCCCGCCCGGCCCGAACAGGGGCGTCGACTTTGCCGGGTCGGTGACCACCGAGAGGTTCAAGCCGAACCCGCGGCCCACCCAGTAGGGCGCGCCGAGGAAGTCGTGCCGCTTCTGCTCGGTGGTGAGCTGGTCGGTCCGCATGAGACGGGCCGACTCCGGCGACAACACCCGAATGCCGTCGACGGTTCCGTCGCCCAGCAGCATCCGCACGAACCGCAGGTAGTCGTCCGCGGTCGACCACAGGCCGCCGCCGGCATTGCAGAAGGACGGGGGTGTGATGTGCGGCGGCCCCATCACCCCGTGCTGCAACGTGCGGTCCTCGGTGAGGCGGTACATGGTCGCCGCCCGGCGCCGGGCGTCCTCGGTGACGAAGAACCCGGTGTCGGTCATGCCCGCCGGGCCCAGGACCCGCTCGTCGAGCACCTGATGGAACGGCGTACCCCCATCCACGCGGGATGCGATGACGCCCAGCAGGTCGATGGCGTGGCTGTAGGTCACCTTGTCGCCGGGTTGGTGCACCAGTGGCAGCGCGGCCAGTCCCTGCAGCCAGGCGTCCGGGCCCTGCTGGAACGGCAGCCGCATGTAGGCCTTCGCAATGGGCCCGGACACCGAGAACCCGTAGGCCAGCCCGCTGGTGTGCGTCAGCAGATCCTCGATGAGGATGCTGCGGTTCACCGGATGCGTCTTGTCGAGGGGGCCGGTCGGGTCGTCGAGAACCCGTAGCTGGGCCAACTCCGGCGCCCAGCGCGCGACCGGGTCCTTCAGCGACAGCTTGCCCTCGTCGACCTGGCTCATCACGGCCGCGACCGTGACGGGCTTGGTCATGGACGCGATGCGGAACAACGTGTCCCGCTGCATCGGCAGGCGGGCGTCGACGTCGCGGTAGCCGATCTCGTTGACCTGCAGCACGTCCCCGCGATGCCAGACCATGGTCACCGCCCCGGCGAGCAGGCCGGCGTCGCACACGTCACGGATGGCGGCCGCATTGGCGCCGAGGGTCGGGCGATTCATCCGGTTCAGGGTAGCCGCCCGCTCGCGTCGGCACAGCCCGCGGATTCGACTCTGCGTCCAGGGCGAGGATCACTCGCACTTCGTCGCCGTCGCCGCAGAGTCAATACCCCAGCCGAGTCAATACCCCAGTCGACGGCTGCGGGTGTTACGCTGCCGATCGAATCGACATCCTTTAACGAGCCGTCCAGAGAGGCGGAGAAGGAGGTCAAAGCTCCCATGGGTGCTCCCCGGGAATTGATGTCGTCCGCCGATGTGGGACGCACGATTTCCCGCATCGCGCATCAGATCATCGAAAAGACCGCTCTCGACAATGGGACCGACGCGCCTGCGGTGGTCCTGCTGGGTATCCCGACACGCGGCGTGATTCTGGCCGAGAGGCTGGCCGTCAATATCGCCGAGTACAGCGGCGTGAACGTCCGCCGCGGAGCCCTGGACATCACGCTCTACCGCGACGACCTCATGCAGAAGCCGCCGCGGCCGCTGGAGGCCACCACGATCCCGGCCGGCGGCATCGACGACGCGCTGGTGATCCTGGTCGACGACGTGCTCTACTCCGGGCGCTCGGTGCGCTGCGCCCTGGACGCGCTGCGCGATGTGGGCCGCCCGCGGGTAGTGCAGCTGGCGGTGCTCGTCGACCGCGGCCATCGCGAACTTCCCGTGCGCGCGGACTACGTGGGCAAGAACGTGCCCACCGCGCGCGGCGAGAGCGTGCACGTGTTGCTCAGCGAGAGCGACGGCCGCGACGGGGTGGTGATCTCCCGATGACGCGCCACCTGCTGGCCGCCGGCGACCTGAGCCGGGACGACGCCATCGCGATCCTGGATGACGCGGACCGGTTCGCCGAAGCCCTGGTGGGCCGGGAGATCAAGAAACTGCCGACGCTGCGCGGCCGCACCGTGATCACGATGTTCTACGAGAACTCCACCCGCACCCGGGTGTCGTTCGAGGTGGCCGGTAAGTGGATGAGTGCCGACGTCGTCAACGTCAGCGCGTCCGGATCGTCGGTGAGCAAGGGCGAGTCGCTGCGCGACACTGCGCTGACCCTGCGCGCGGCTGGTGCCGACGCGCTGATCATCCGGCATCCGGCGTCGGGCGCCGCGCAACTGCTCGCCGAGTGGACGTGCCCGGACGGTACGGGCCCGTCGGTGATCAACGCCGGCGACGGCACGCACGAGCACCCGACGCAGGCATTACTGGACGCGCTGACCATCCGCCAGCGGCTGGGCGCCGTCGAAGGCCGGCGCGTGGTGATCGTCGGCGACATCCTGCACAGCCGGGTCGCCCGATCCAATGTCGCGCTGCTGCACACGCTGGGCGCCGAGGTGGTCCTCGTCGCACCGCCGACGCTGCTGCCGGTCGGGGTCGACGGCTGGCCCGTCACCGTGTCGCACGACTTCGACGCCGAGCTGCCCGCCGCCGACGCGGTGCTGATGCTGCGGGTGCAGGCCGAGCGGATGAACGGCGGCTTCTTCCCGTCAGTTCGTGAGTACTCCTCGCTCTACGGGCTTTCCGGCCGCCGCCAGGCGTTGCTGCCCGGCCACGCCGTGGTGTTACACCCCGGGCCCATGCTGCGCGGCATGGAGATCGCGTCATCGGTGGCAGACTCGCCGCAGTCTGCGGTGTTGCAGCAGGTGTCCAACGGTGTGCATGTGCGGATGGCGGTGCTGTTCCATGTGCTGGTCGGGGCTGCGGAGGTCGCCGCGTGAGCGTCCTGATCCGCGGGGTGCGGTTGTACGGCGAGGGTGAGCGCGTCGACGTGCTGATCGATGACGGCCAGATCGCCGCCATCGGGCCGACGCTCGGCGGGACGAAGAAGCCCGACAAGGACCTCGACGTGATCGACGCCGCCGGGCAGATCCTGCTGCCCGGGTTCGTCGACCTGCACACCCACCTGCGCGAGCCCGGCCGCGAATACGCCGAGGATATCGAGACCGGTTCGGCGGCAGCGGCGTTGGGCGGCTACACCGCGGTGTTCGCGATGGCCAACACCAACCCGGTCGCCGACACACCGGTGGTCACCGATTACGTGTGGCAGCGAGGACGACAGGTGGGCCTGGTCGACGTGCATCCCGTCGGCGCCGTCACCGTCGGGTTGGCCGGAACCGAGCTCACCGAGATGGGCATGATGGCCGCCGGAGCCGCGCAGGTGCGGATGTTCTCCGATGACGGCGTGTGCGTGCACGACCCGCTGGTGATGCGCCGCGCGCTCGAGTACGCGACCGGGCTCGGTGTGCTGATCGCCCAGCACGCCGAGGAGCCCCGGCTCACCGCCGGCGCCGTCGCGCACGAGGGGCCGACGGCTGCCCGGCTGGGGCTGCCGGGATGGCCCAGAGCGGCCGAGGAATCCATTGTCGCCCGTGACGCGCTGCTGGCGCGCGACGCGCGCGCCCGCCTGCACATCTGCCATGCCTCCACCGCGGGCACCGTGGAGATCGTGAAATGGGCTAAGCAACAGGGGATCTCGATCACGGCCGAGGTGACCCCGCATCACCTGATGCTCGACGATGACGTGCTGTCCGGCTACGACGGGGTGAATCGGGTGAACCCACCGCTGCGCGAGGCCTCCGATACCGCGGCGCTCCGTCAGGCGCTCGCCGAGGGGATCATCGACTGTGTGGCCACCGACCACGCCCCGCACGCCGCGCACGAGAAATGCGTCGAGTTCTCCGCGGCCAGGCCGGGCATGCTGGGTCTGCAGACGGCGCTGTCGGTAGTGGTGCGGACGATGGTGCTGCCCGGGTTGCTGAACTGGCGCGACGTCGCCCGAGTGATGAGCGAGAACCCGGCGCGCATCGCGCGCCTGCCCGACCACGGCCGGCCACTGGAGGTGGGCGAACCGGCGAACCTCACCTTGGTGGACCCCGACGCGACGTGGACGGTCGCCGGGGCGGATCTCGCGAGCAGGTCGGCCAACACGCCCTATGAGTCGCTGACCCTGCCCGCCGCCGTGACGGCGACCATCCTGCGCGGCCGGATCACAAGCCGGTCGGGAACTGTCGAGAGGCAGGACCCGGCATGAACTCGGGCACGCTGATCGGATCGCTGATCTTCGCGGCCGTGCTGGTGGTGACGATCGGGGTACTGATCCACCTGATGATGCGCAGCTGGCGGCGCCGCGCGCAGCGGCAGGAGCAGATGATCGGCGACCTGCCGGCCGTGCCTGACGAACTCGGCGCGGCGACCGGCACGCTGCACGGCGTCTACGTCGGCTGTACGGTGTCGCCGGCCTGGAACAACCGGATTACGGCCGGTGATCTCGGGTATCGCAACACCGCGACGCTGACCAGCTATCCGCAGGGAATTCTGTTGGAGCGCAGTCACGCCCACCCGATCTGGATTCCCCGGGAGGCGATCGCCGCCGTCCGGACCGAACGGGGCATGGTCGGTAAGGTCGCCGGCCGCGACTCGATCCTGGCCATCCGCTGGCAGCTGCCATCCGGTGTGGGGATCGACACCGGATTCCGCGCAAACGACCGCAGAGAGTATGACGCATGGCTCGCATCCCGGCAGGAGGGAACGGCGTGAGTAAGGCGTTGCTGGTACTAGAGGACGGCCGGATCTTCACCGGGACGCCGTTCGGTGATGTCGGCGAGGCGCTCGGGGAGGCCGTGTTCAGCACCGCGATGTCCGGGTACCAGGAGACGCTGACCGATCCCAGTTACCACCGACAAATCGTGGTGGCCACCGCGCCGCAGATCGGCAACACCGGCTGGAACCACGAGGATGCCGAGAGCCGCGGCGACAAGATCTGGGTTGCTGGATACGCGGTGCGCGACCCGTCGCCGCGCGCCTCGAACTGGCGCGCCACCGGCACGTTGCAGGACGAGTTGGTGCGCCAGCACATCGTCGGGATCGCCGGTATCGACACCCGCGCTCTGGTGCGCCACCTGCGCTCCCGCGGGTCGATGAAGGCGGGGGTGTTCTCCGGTGCCGCGTTGGCCTGGCCCCCGGATGTGGACGCCCTGATCGCGCGGGTGCGGGGGCAGCGGTCGATGCTCGGCGCCGATCTGGCCGGCGAGGTCAGCACTCCCGAGGCTTACATCGTGGAACCCGACGGCTTTCAGGGATCCCCGAGGTTCACGGTGGCCGCACTGGACTTGGGGATCAAGACCAACACGCCCCGCAATTTCTCCCGGCGTGGCATCCGCAGCCATGTGCTGCCGGCGTCGGTGACGTTCGGGCAGATCGCCGAGATCAAGCCCGACGGCGTGTTCTTGTCCAACGGCCCCGGCGACCCCGCGACGGCCGACCACGTCGTCGCCCTCACCCGCGAGGTGCTCGGTGCGGGAATCCCGCTGTTCGGCATCTGCTTCGGCAACCAGATCCTGGGCCGGGCTCTGGGCCTGTCGACCTACAAAATGGTCTTCGGTCACCGCGGAATCAACATCCCGGTCATCGACCACGCCACCGGCCGGGTCGCGGTCACCGCGCAGAACCACGGCTTCGCACTGGAAGGGGAGGCCGGCCAGTCCTTTGACACGCCGTTCGGCCCGGGAATCGTCAGCCACACCTGCGCCAACGACGGGGTGGTCGAGGGTGTCACACTGCGCGACGGTCGGGCGTTTTCGGTTCAATACCACCCTGAGGCGGCAGCCGGCCCCCACGATGCGGAGTACCTGTTCGACCAGTTTGTCGACCTGATGGCAAGCCGCTGATGATTCTCATGTTTTCACCCGCGAGCGTGCGTGTCTGTACAGCGACACGCCGTCAACCGCGTGCATCTGCGCACGCTCACGCCGGGAAAGGGGACCGCTAGTGCCGCGTCGCACCGACCTGCATCACGTGCTGGTGATCGGCTCCGGGCCGATCGTGATCGGGCAGGCCTGCGAGTTCGACTACTCAGGCACCCAGGCCTGCCGCGTATTGCGCGCCGAGGGGCTTCAGGTCAGCCTGGTCAACTCCAACCCCGCCACCATCATGACCGACCCGGAGTACGCCGACCACACCTACGTGGAGCCCATCACGGCGGCGTTCGTCGAGCGGGTGATCGCCCAGCAGGCCGAGCGGGGCAACAAAATCGACGCGTTGCTGGCCACGCTGGGCGGCCAGACCGCGCTCAACACCGCGGTCGCGCTCCACGAGAACGGTGCGCTGGAGCGCTACGGCGTCGAACTGATCGGCGCCGATTTCGAGGCGATTCAGCGCGGCGAAGACCGGCAGCGTTTCAAGGACATCGTCGCCAAGGTCGGCGGCGAATCCGCCAACAGCAGAGTCTGTTTCACCATGGATGAGGTGCGCGAGACGGTCGCGGAGCTCGGCCTTCCCGTCGTGGTTCGGCCCAGCTTCACCATGGGCGGCCTGGGTTCAGGCATGGCTCGCAGCCTCGATGAGGTCGACCGGATTGCCGGCGACGGCCTGGCCGCATCGCCGAGCGCCAACGTGCTCATCGAGGAGTCGATCTACGGCTGGAAGGAGTTCGAACTCGAGTTGATGCGTGACGGCCACGACAACGTCGTGGTGGTGTGCTCGATCGAGAATGTCGACCCGATGGGTGTGCACACCGGCGACTCGGTCACCGTCGCGCCCGCCATGACGCTGACCGACCGTGAGTACCAGCGGATGCGCGATCTGGGCATTGCGATCCTGCGCGAGGTCGGCGTGGATACCGGCGGCTGCAACATCCAGTTCGCGGTCAACCCGCGCGACGGCCGGCTGATCGTGATCGAGATGAACCCGAGGGTGTCGCGGTCGAGCGCGCTGGCGTCCAAAGCCACCGGCTTCCCGATCGCCAAGATCGCCGCCAAGCTGGCGATCGGCTACACCCTCGACGAGATCGTCAACGACATCACCCGGGAGACGCCGGCCTGCTTTGAACCCACCCTGGACTATGTGGTGGTTAAGGCGCCGCGGTTCGCGTTCGAGAAATTCCCCGGGGCCGATGAGACCCTGACCACGACGATGAAGTCGGTCGGGGAGGCGATGTCGCTGGGCCGCAACTTCGTCGAGGCGCTCGGGAAGGTGATGCGATCCCTGGAGACGACACGAGCCGGCTTCTGGACCGGTTGCAGACGCCGACCGAGGGCCGGCTCTACGACATCGAACTTGCGCTCCGGCTGGGCGCCTCGGTGGAGCAGGTCGCGGCGGCCTCCGGCGTCGACCCCTGGTTCGTCGCGCAGATCGGCGAGCTGGTGGACCTGCGGGCCGAGTTGGTTGCTGCCCCGGTCCTCGATGGGGACCTGCTGCGGCGCGGGAAGCACAACGGGCTGTCGGATGGCCAGATCGCCGCGCTGCGGCCGGAATTGGCGGGCGAGTACGGCGTGCGGTCGTTGCGCGAACGCCTCGGCATCCACCCGGTCTACAAGACGGTGGACACCTGCGCCGCTGAGTTCGAGGCCAGGACGCCGTATCACTACAGCAGCTACGAACTCGACCCAGCCGCCGAGAGCGAGGTGGCGCCGCAGCAGGAGAGGCCCAAGGTGCTGATCCTCGGGTCGGGCCCGAACCGTATCGGACAGGGTATTGAGTTCGACTACAGCTGTGTGCACGCCGCAACAACGCTGAGCCAGGCGGGTTTTGAGACCGTGATGATCAACTGCAACCCCGAGACGGTGTCCACCGACTACGACACCGCCGACCGGCTCTACTTCGAACCGTTGACGTTTGAGGACGTGTGCGAGGTGTTCCGGGCCGAAGTGCTCTCGGCAGCCGGCGGGCCCGGCCCGGGCCCCGGTCCTGGGGTTGTCGGCGTCATCGTGCAACTGGGCGGCCAGACGCCGCTCGGCCTGGCGCAGCGGCTCGCCGACGCCGGCGTCCCGATCGTGGGCACCTCCCCGGAGGCCATTGATCTCGCCGAGGATCGGGGCGCGTTCGGCGACCTGCTCGCGGCTGCGGGCCTGCCGGCGCCCCGCTTCGGCACGGCTACGACGTTCGCCCAGGCGCGCCGGATCGCCGAGGAGATCGGATACCCGGTGCTGGTGCGGCCGTCGTACGTGTTGGGCGGACGCGGCATGGAGATCGTCTACGACGAGGCGACGCTGGAGGGCTACATCACCCGCGCCACCGAACTGTCCCCGGAGCATCCGGTGCTCGTCGACCGATTCCTCGAGGACGCGGTGGAGATCGATGTTGACGCGCTGTGCGACGGGGCCGAGGTCTACATCGGCGGCATCATGGAACACATCGAGGAAGCCGGCATCCACTCCGGCGACTCAGCGTGCGCGCTTCCTCCGGTGACGCTGGGCCGCAGCGATATCGAGAAGGTGCGCCACGCCACGGAAGCCATCGCCCACGGAATCGGCGTGGTGGGACTGCTCAACGTGCAATACGCACTCAAGGACGACGTGCTCTACGTGCTGGAGGCCAACCCGCGCGCCAGCCGCACCGTGCCCTTCGTTTCGAAGGCCACCGCAGTGCCGCTCGCCAAGGCGTGCGCCCGGATCATGCTGGGCGCCAGCATTTCCCAACTTCGCACCGAGGGCATGCTGGCTGCTTCCGGAGACGGCGCCCACGCGCCGCCGAACGCGCCGATCGCGGTCAAGGAGGCCGTGCTGCCGTTCCACCGGTTCCGTCGCGCGGACGGGTCCGCCATCGATTCGCTACTCGGCCCCGAGATGAAGTCCACCGGTGAGGTGATGGGCATTGATCATGACTTCGGCAGCGCTTTCGCCAAGAGTCAGACCGCGGCGTACGGCTCGCTGCCGACCAGCGGCACGATCTTCGTGTCGGTCGCCAACAGGGACAAGCGGTCGCTGGTATTCCCGGTCAAGCGGCTGGCCGACTTGGGGTTCCGGGTGCTCGCCACCGAGGGCACAGCGGAGATGTTGCGCCGCAACGGCATTCCCTGTGCCGAGGTGCGCAAACACTTCGAGCCGCCGCAGCCGGGACGCCCGGCGATGTCGGCGGTCGACGCGATCCGGGCCGGCGAGGTCGACATGGTGATCAACACGCCCTATGGCAACTCCGGCCCGCGAATCGACGGCTACGAAATCCGCTCCGCCGCAGTCTCGGTAAACATCCCGTGCGTGACCACCGTGCAGGGCGCCTCCGCGGCCGTGCAGGGCATCGAGGCGGGTATCCGCGGTGACATCGGGGTGCGCAGCCTGCAGGAACTGCACAGCCTGATAGGGCGGGGCGGCGCACCCGAGGGGCCCGAGGGGGACGCCCGGTGAGCGGTTTCGGCAGCCGGCTCGCCGAGGCGAAGCGGCGGCGCGGTCCGTTGTGCCTGGGCATCGACCCGCATCCCGAGTTGCTGCGGGCCTGGGACCTGCCGACCACCGCCGACGGCTTGGCCGCGTTCTGCGACATCTGCGTCGAGGCCTTCTCGGGGTTCGCCGTCGTCAAACCCCAGGTGGCGTTCTTCGAGGCCTACGGCTCGGCCGGGTTCGTGGTGTTGGAGCGCACGATCGCGGCGCTGAGCGCGGCCGGGGTGCTGGTGC
>CAZZHX010000042.1:0-16623 GCA_964653535.1 uncultured Mycobacterium sp.
GGGCACGCGGGTTCGGGGGCCAGCCCGCTGAACTGGCCGCCGGCCTTCTTCTCGTGGTTCGCCGCCGGGATGGTGTTGGCCGAGTGGGTCCACTCCGGCGTGGGCGTCCCCCATCGGCTCGCGCGCCACCGGGTGCTGATGGCCGGCGTCGCGGTGCTCGCCTACCTGGTGGCGGCATCGCCGCTGGCCGGTCCGGAGGGCCTGGTCCCCGGCACGGCCGCCCAGTTCGCCGTGAAGACGGCGGCGGGGGCGCTGGTGGCTTTCGCACTGGTGGCCCCACTGGTGCTGGACCGCCCGGACACCCCGCACCGGGTGCTGGGCAGCACGGTCATGGTGACACTGGGGCGTTGGTCCTACGGCCTGTTCATCTGGCACCTGGCCGCGCTGGCGATGGTGTTCCCGGTGCTCGGCACCTTCCCATTCACCGGTCGGATGCCGCAGGTGCTGGCCTTGACGTTGATCTTCGGCTTCGCGATCGCCGCCGTGAGCTACGGGTTGGTCGAGTCGCCGTGCCGGGACGCGCTGCGCCGCTGGGAGAGACGCCGAACGCCGGCCGGAACCGGCCCCGGAACTGGCCCCGGAACTGGTGAAGTCATTGATGCGGAGGCGGATTCGATCGCGCCATGATCTCGGCCCGCACCGCCGAGCGGCGCGCCTTGCCGGCGTCGTCGCGCAGCGGGGTGTCGACGAACTCGACGGTGTGCGGAACCTTGTGACCGGCGATGCGTTCCCGTAGGAACTCCTGCACGCCCGCGGCGTCCAGTGCCGACCCGTCAGCCGTGTGCACCAGGGCGTGGGGAACCTGCCCGAGGTCGCCGGCGTTCGGGTCGGGGAGGCCGACCACCAGGCAGGACAACACCTCCGGGTGCGCCGACAGGGCGTTCTCGATCTCCGCGGGGTACACGTTGCGGCCGCCGACGGTGAACATGTCGACACGGCGGTCCGACAGGTACAGGAACCCGTCGGAGTCGAAGTAGCCCAGGTCGCCCAGCGAGTCCCAGCCGTCGCGGGATTTCGCCGTGGCGCCGATGTAGCGGTAAGTCGGCGCGCTACCGGGACTAGGGCGCATGTAGATCTCGCCGACCACGCCGGGCGGGCAGGGGTTGCCGTCGTCGTCGAGCACCGTCATCTCCCCGGCGACCACTACGCCGACCGAGCCACGGTGGGCCAGCCACTGGTCGCCCGAGATGAACGTCAGCGCCTGTAATTCGGTGCCGCCGTAGAGTTCCCACAGCTGCGCGGGGCCCACCAGGTCGATCCACGCCTGCTTGACGGCCGGCGGGCACGGCGCCCCCACGTGCCACATTCGCCGGATCGACGACAGGTCGTAGCGGCCGTGTTCGGCGTGGTAGGCCGGCAGCGACCGCTGCATGATCGTCGGCACCGTCATCACGAACGTAGCCCGGTGCTCGCCGATCAGCCGCAGGAACTCGTGGGGGTCGAACCGGCTCATCAGCACCAGGTGGTGGCGCATCAGCAGCGCGATGGTCGCGGTGGTGAAGCCGGTGTTGTGGGACAGCGGGATCGGCACCAGCGTGATGTCGCCCTCCTGCGCGCCAAGCGGAAAACCGATGGCGGCCGGGATCCGGCTGTCGCCGCCGGACTCGATGAGCTTGGGCCGGCCGGTGCTGCCGCCGGACCCCATCGCCTTCCACACCGGCGAGACCGCCTCGGGCAGGGCGGCGCCGGACAGCGCCGGGTCGGGAACGAAACCGGCGGGGACGCTGGGCAACTCGGGGTGCTCGCGGCCGACCAGCAGGGCGGGCGGCCGCAACTCCAGCAGGCCCTGCAACTCCGGGTCCGGCAGCCGGGCGGACAGCGGCTGCGGCACCGCGCCGAGCTTCCAGCACGCCACCGCAGCCTGGATCCACTCCACGGAGTTGGGCAGCACCATCGTCACGTAGTCGCCGACGCCGACGCCGCGCTCGGCGTAGGCCCGCGCCAGCCGGTTCGTCGAGGCGTCCAACTCGGCGCGGGTGATGGTCAGCCCGTCGCAGGTGACGGCAGGCTCGTCGGGGGCGAGTGCGGCCAGCGCCGAGATCTGGGTGCCGATCGGGGGGACCGGCGGCGCGTCGGGGGCCACGTCAGTACGCGCCCCGGCGCTCGAAGATGCGGCGCGGATTGTCAACCAGCATGGTGTTCAACTGCTCGTCGGTGACGCCGCGGGCCTTGAGTGCCGGGATCACGTCGTTGTGGATATGCAGGTAGTGCCAGTTGGGTGCGGCCACCGCGACCAGTTCCTCGGGCAGCGCGTCGAAGTAGCAGTTGGCGTCGTGCGACAGTACCATCTTGTCGGCGTGGCCGCGCTCGCACATCTTCGCCACGATGTCGACCCGGTCCTCGAACGGCGAGATCACGTCGATGCCGAACCGGTCCATCCCGAGGTACGACCCGGCAGCAATGAGCTCCTCGAGGTAGCCGACGTCGGTGCTGTCCCCGGAATGACCGATGACCACCCGGCTCAGGTCGACGCCCTCCTCTTCGAAGATGCGCTGCTGATCGAGGCCGCGCCGCGACCCGGCGTGGGTGTGCGTGGAGATCGGCACCCCGGTGCGCTTGTGGGCCTGGGCGACGGCGCGCAACACCCGCTCGACGCCCGGGGTGACGCCGGGCGAGTCGGTGGCGCACTTGAGGATTCCTGCCTTGATGCCGGTGTCGGCGATGCCCTGCTCGATGTCGCGGACGAACATGTCGGTCATGATCTCCGGGCCGCCCAGTTCACCGCCCGGGCCGAGGTAGTGAAAACAGAACGGCACGTCCTGGTAGGTGTACAGCCCCGTGGCTACGACGATGTTGAGGCCGGTGGCGGCCGCGACCCGCGCGATGCGCGGGATGTAGCGGCCCAGCCCGATCACGGTCAGGTCGACGATCGTGTCGACGCCACGGGCCTTGAGCTCGTTGAGCCGCGTGATGGCGTCGGCCACCCGCTGTTCTTCGTCGCCCCAGGCTTCGGGATAGTTCTGCGCGATCTCGGTGGTCATGATGAACACGTGCTCGTGCATGAGCGTGACACCGAGGTCGGCGGTGTCGATGGGTCCGCGGGCGGTATTGAGTTCTGACACGCCTCTGATGCTAGGGCCGAGCGGGCCCGACCGACAGTGGCGTTTTCCCGGGTCCGCCCAGTAGCGTCACCTCTATGTTGCTCAACCCCACTAACCTGCAGCGCCGCTATCCGGACCCCCGTTCGTCGGAGATCATGGCCGCGACGGTCGACTTCTTCGAGTCCCGGGGCAAGGCTCGGCTCAAGGCCGACGACCACGACCGGGTGTGGTATTCGGACTTTCTCAACCACCTCGGCCGCGAGAGGATCTTCGCGTCGCTGCTGACGCCGTCGGAGTACGGCGCCTCGGATGGGATGGCCTGCCGCTGGGACACCTATCGGATCAGCGAGTTCGCCGAGATCGTCGGCTTCTACGGGCTGAGTTACTGGTACCCGTTCCAGGTCACCGCCCTGGGCCTGGGCCCGATCTGGATGAGCGACAACGAGGAGGCGAAGCGCAAGGCCGCCGCGCAATTGGAGGCCGGGGAGGTGTTCGCCTTCGGGCTCTCCGAGCAGACCCACGGCGCGGACGTCTACCAGACGGACATGGTCCTCACCCCGACCGGCGAACCCGGGGGCGGGTGGAGGGCCAACGGGGAGAAGTACTACATCGGCAACGGCAACGTGGCCCGCACGGTCTCCACCTTCGGCAAGATCGCCGGCGGCGCCGACGACAACCCGGAGTACGTGTTCTTCGCCGCCGACTCCCAGCACGATCGCTACCAATTGAAGAAGAACGTGGTGAACTCGCAGAACTACGTCTCCAACTTCGCGCTGCGCGACTACCCCGTCTCGGAGGCCGACCTGCTGCACCGCGGGCCCGGGGCCTTCCACGCCGCGCTCAACACGGTCAACGTCTGCAAGTACAACCTCGGCTGGGGCGCCGTCGGCATCTGCACCCACGCCATGTACGAGGCGGTCACCCACGCGTCCAACCGCATCCTGTACGGGACCCTCGTCACCGACTTCGGCCATGTGCGACGCCTGCTCACCGACGCCTACGCGCGGCTGGTCGCCATGAGGCTGGTGACCACCCGCGCCTGCGACTACATGCGCAGCGCGTCGGCGAACGACCGCCGCTACCTGCTGTACAGCCCGCTCACCAAGGCGAAGGTCACGGGCGAGGGCGAGAAGGTGATCACCGAGCTGTGGGACGTGATCGCGGCCAAGGGCGTGGAGAAGGACACCTTCTTCGAGGCCGCCACCCGCGAGATCGGCCTGCTACCCAGGCTCGAGGGCACGGTCCACATCAACATCGGCCTGCTCGGCAAGTTCATGCCGAACTTCCTGTTCGCCCCCGACTCGGCGCTGCCGCTGCTCGGCCGGCGCGACGAGGCTGCCGACGACTCCTTCCTCTTCGCCCAGGGCCCGACCGGCGGCCTGGGCAAGGTGCACTTCCACGACTGGCGCGCGCCGTTCGCGAGCTACAGCCACCTACCCAACGTGGCACTTCTGGGCCAGCAGATCGAAGTGCTCGCCGAGATGCTGGCCGCCGCCACCCCGGACGCGGCGCAGCAGAAGGACGTCGACTTCGCGTTCGCCGTCGGCCAGCTGTTCGCGACGGTGCCCTACGCGCAGCTGATCCTCGAGGAGGCCGGGATCTCCGGCGTAGACGACGCCTTGATCGACGAGATCTTCGGCGTGCTTGTCCGCGACTTCAACGGCTATGCAGTAGAACTGAGCGACAAGCCCGCGGCGACGGACGAGCAGGCGCGGTTCGCGCTGCGGATGATCCGGCGGCCGGTGCACGACCTGGCTCGCTACCAGCAGGTGTGGAAGGCGCACGTCGAGCCGCTCAATGGCGCCTACCGGATGCGCCCCTGAGGCGCGAACGTGAAGCCAGCCGCACTTTCGCGCGCGAGTGCGAAGCTGGCAGCACGATCGGCGCGGGTGGGCGTGGGCCGCTAGCCGATCCACACCGTCTTGGTGTTGCAGAATTCGCGGATGCCGTGCCCGGCCAGTTCGCGGCCGTAGCCGGAGCGCTTGATTCCGCCGAACGGCAGCTCCGGATAGGACACCGTCATCCCATTGATGAAGACCTGGCCGGCCTCGATGTCGTCGACGAACCGTTGTTGCTCGGACTCGTCCCGAGTCCAGGCGTTGGAACCGAGCCCGAAGCTGGTGGCGTTGGCGATCTCGATGGCCTCGTCGATGTCCCGCGCTGCGAACACCGAGGCGACAGGGCCGAACACCTCCTCGGTGTAGAGCGCCATGTCCTTGGTGATGTCGGTGATCACCGTCGGCGGGTAGAACCATCCCGGTCCCTCGGGGATCGTGCCGCCGCAGCGAATCACCGCACCGGCCGCAGCGGCATCCCGCACCTGCTGGGCGACTTCCATGCGCCCCGACTCGGTGGCGAGCGGGCCGACGTCGGTGCCCGGGTCGGTGGGGTCGCCGACGCGCAGAGCCCCCATCTGCGCGACGAATTTGTCGACGAACTCGTTGTAGATGTCGGCGTGCACGATGAAACGTTTGGCGGCGATGCAGGATTGGCCGTTGTTCTGCGTCCGGCCGACCACGGCGGTCTTGACCGCCGCGTCGATGGCTGCTGACGGCATCACGATGAACGGGTCGCTGCCGCCGAGTTCGAGCACCGACGGCTTGATCTCGTCGCCGGCGATGGCGCCCACCGATTGCCCCGCGGGTTCACTGCCGGTCAGGGTGGCCGCAGCGACACGTGGATCGCGCAGGACACGCTCGACGCCGCCCGAGGGGATGAGCAGCGTCTGGAAGCAGCCGTCCGGGAAGCCGCCGCGGGCGATCACGTCGGCCAGGTACAGCGCGCACTGGGGGACGTTCGACGCGTGCTTGAGCAGGCCGACGTTGCCGGCCATCAGCGCGGGCGCGGCGAACCGGGCGGCTTGCCACAGCGGGAAGTTCCACGGCATCACGGCCAACACCACGCCCAGCGGCTGATACCGGGAGTAGGCCTTCGAGGCGTTGACCTTGCCCGCATCGACCGGCTCGTCGGCGAGCAACGCTTCGGAGTTCGTGGCGTAGTAGCGAAAACCCTTGGCGCACTTGAGTGTCTCCGCCTTGGCCGAGGCCAGTGTCTTGCCCATCTCCTCGGTCATCATCGCGGCGGCGGAGTCGGCCTCCGCCTCGAGGAGATCGGCTGTGGCGTTGGCCCACTGCGCCCGCTGAGCGAAACTGGTGCGGCGGTAGTCGGCGAACCGCCGGTGGGCGCGGTCGATTGCCGCCTCGACTTCCGCGTCGGTTGCCGGGGTGAAGGTCTTGACTGTCTTGCCGGTGGCAGGATTCACGGAAGCGATGGGCACGCGGACATCCTACGGGGCAGTTGGTGGACGACCTCAGGTCACTGTGACGACGCCGGAGTCGAGGCTGTAGTAGGCGGAGACGACCTTGACTGCCCGCTTGTTCAACGCCGCCTGAAGTCCGGGGGCGCCGGCGATCGTGTCTCGCGAGCGGTCGGCGTTGGCGCGGATGGTGTTGTCCAACAGGTCCCCCGGGCGCTGCTCCGCCAGCGCAACGGCAGGGGTGATCGCGTCGACAAGGGCTTCGATGTCGCCGGGTGCCTCCGTTTTGTCCCGGATGGCTTCCAGGGTCGCGGTCACCGCGCCGCATTTCTGGTGGCCGACCGCCATCACCACCGGCGTGCCGAGGTGTTGGAGCGCGTATTCGACGCTGCCGAGCACCGCGGTGTCGACGATGTTGCCCGCCACGCGGATCACGAACAGGTCGCCGAGGCCCTGGTCGAACACCACTTCTGGCGGCAGTCGGGAATCCGAACACGCCAGGATCACCGCGAACGGCCGCTGGTCTTGGGCGACCTGTTGGCGGCGCTTGGAGTCATGTCCGGGATGCCGCATCGTCCCGTCGACGAAGCGCTGGTTACCGGCCCGGAGTTCTTGCAGCGCCGCCTGCGCGTCGTGGATCTCGGGTCGCGGCGATTCGGTGTCGAACGTCGGCCCGGGAGGAACCGTGACCGTCCGGCCCGCCGAGGTCTTCCCGCACCCGGGCAGCACCGCAACGGCACCCACACCAACGAGACCCAATCAACGGCGCCGGGACAATGGTGCGCTCATCCGGGGTTCTTTCCGACGTGTCGTTCCGCCAGCATTATTGCTCCGGGCAGGTAGCTGCCCTCCAGGGTGCGATGCCACCACGCACGGTCACGGCGCAGTTCCTGCCACGTGGTGAATCGATACCGGTACAGGAGCGCGCGCACTAACGCGGGTGGCGAATCCGGAAACGGATTGTGCCGCAGCAGCCGCAGCGTCGGCCGGTCGTTGCGCAGCAGACGCTCGATCAGGATCCCCAACCACGGTTCGGCATAACCGGGGGAGATCGCGGCGAACCACATCAGCCAGTCCAGGCGGAGATGATAGGGCGCCCATTGGCGCGGCAGCCGGCGCACGTCGCCCGGCTTGCCCTTGAATCCATATTCCTTCCAGACGGTCTGGGGCGTCACCCGCTCGTCGGCGGTGCCCTCGACCACGATCTCGCGACGGATGCGGCCGACGACACCGAAAGCCCCGTAGGTATTCACCAGATGAAACGGATTGAACGACATGTTCATCCGCTGAGTCCGCGACAGCATATTGCGCACCGGCCAGTAACTGAGAATCAGCACCGCAACGGTGAACCCGATTACCGATACGGCGAACCAGGGCGGCGGCGTCGAGGCGGCCGGGTGCGGCAGCGCCGCAACCAGTGCCCGCGCCGACGAGTCGTCGATCGCGGCGAACGCCAGCAGGATCGTCAGCCAGTTGAGCCAGGCGAAGTTGCCCGAGGCCACCAGCCACAGCTGGGTGACCACGACGACCGCCGCGGCTACGGAGGCCACCGGCTGGGGCGCGAACAACCCGAACGGAACGACCAGCTGGGCGACGTGGTTGCCCGCCGCCTCGATCCGGTGCAGGCGTGCGGGCAGGTGATGGAACACCCAGCTCAACGGCCCCGGCATGGGCTGGGTCTCGTGGTGGTAGTCCAGGCACGTCAGGTTGCGCCAACACGGGTCGCCGCGCATCTTGATCAGCCCGGCACCGAACTCGACCCGGAATAGCAACAGGCGCGCCATCCACAGCGTCAGCACCGGCGGCGCGACGCGGTCGTTGCCGAGGAAAATCATCACAAACCCGGTCTCCAGCAGTAACGATTCCCAGCCGAACCCGTACCAGACCTGCCCGACATTGACGATCGACAGGTACAACGCCCATAGCGTCAGCCACATCAGCATCGACGCCCATAGCGGCGCGAGGTCCGCGACGCCAGCGGCGATCGCCCCCGCCCATGCAGCCCCGAACCAGGAGACGCCTGCGAACAACCGGTCGGAGTAGCGCAGCTGAAACAGACTCGGTGCCTGCCAGAACGATCGACCGTCGAGAAACCTTGGTACCGGAAGTATTCCGCGCTCACCGATGAGGGCCCGGAACTGTGCCGCGGCCGCGACGAACGCGATCAGATAGACGACCGCGACGCCGCGTTCGAGCACGAGCCTCCCCAGCCAGTACCCGGGTGCGCTAAACCATCCCATTACGGTGACCCCTCAGGTTGCGCCGCCGGCTCCCGGCGCGGATCGTCACCGCGGAGGCGCCGACCGCGGCGAGCGATATCAGCGCCAGCAGTTGCACACCGGGGGAATGCCCGGCGTACCCGTCGACCGATCGCCAGGGATGGCGCGACAACGCGGCACCGGCCAGGATCAGTCCACCCGCGCTCAGCGCGACCGTCGCGGCGTCGCGCAAGCGCTGCCGGCGGCGCAGCGCATAGCGCAGACCCAGCGCCGCGCCGACCACCGCCACACCCCCCGCGCCGGCAATGACGGCGGACGAGCCCAGCAACGCGACCGCGGCCGGGATCCCCGACCCCCACGGCCGCGCGGGCGGGTCGTCGTCTTGGCGGCGCCGCGTGCGCCACAAGGCCAGCGCGGCCAGCAAAGGCAGTAGGGCCAGCCCCACCACCAGGCCCGCACGGTAGAGGTCGTTGGAGGCGAAGGTGAGCGTGATGACGCCCTGCTCGCCCGCGGGCACCACCCAACCCTGCTGCCAGCCGTTGACGGCCACCGGCGTCAGTCGGGCTCCGGTCGCGGTGTGGGCGACCCAGCCGGGGTTGATGCTCTCGGGGACGACGAGTAGTCGAGTGGCGGCCGACGCTGGGGCCCGTACGTGCCGACGCGTCGAGCTCCATGCTGTGGTGGCCGCCAACGAGCTTGTCGCAGTGAATGATTCGGCGGAACCCCGGACCGGCAACTGAGCCCCGTCCACGACGAACGCCTCGCCCGGACTGATCAACAGCTCCTGTTGGCCCACCGGCAGCGCGATCGAGTCATCGTCGCACGGCAGCGCCGCCACCGGATCGCCATCCAGCAGCGCGCCGACGGTGGTGTGGAGGTGGGTGTGCACGAACCGGCCCGCCACCGCGATGATGGGGCCCGAGGGGACACCAGTGCAGCCGACCGTGACCTCGCGGGAACGATTGCGGTCGGCGTCGGCGGGCGCGATCGGGGTGCCGTCGGCGCCGAGCGCCACCACTTCAGCCAGACCGGGCGCCTTGAGTTGGTCGAAGCCCAACGCGTTGCGGTCGATGATGTCCTGCCAGCCCAGCAGGCTGACGGTGACGGTATCCGTCACCCGCGGCCGCAACGGCACGGTCTGCGGTCCGTCGGTCTGCATGGTCCGCAGCTGGGGTCCGTCACCGAGGTTGACGGCGATCATCGTCGGGTGGGCGGGCAGGTCCGTGCGGCTGGGCAGCAGGCGCAGCCCGGCAACCTCGGTGGGTCGCGGCAGGGTGAGGGTCACCGTCGGCGGCGTCTTGTGCCGTACCACCCGTTGCGGTGCCGTCCAGGCGGTGGCCGGATCGCCGTCGGCGGCGGCGTAGGCCGAGCCGAGGACGTCCACCGGATCCGAGTCGCCTCGGGCGCGGATGGTGTTCGGCTCCGCGATCAGGTCGGTGAGGTTGGGGCCCTGCCGCGGCCGCACCCACACCGCCGGGGTGACCGAGACCGGCGCCGGAACGGTCAGCGTCCGGCTGAAGGTGACCGGCTCCTCGGGCGCCAAGGCCATGGACGCCGCGCAGCGCACGGAGTCGGGCGCCGGGGCGCAGCCGGGACGGCCCGGCAGGTCCGAACCCAGGTCCCACCCGGTGACGGCCGCGCCAGGGGGTGGACCGGGGACGAGCACCGTATGCCGCAGATCGACCGGGTGGGCGAACCCGGACGCGTCGTACTGGGTGATCGACAGGTCGGTGATGCCGAACTGTGCGCCGGCGGATCCGTCGTCGGTGCCCCCGGCGGTGATCCGGACCCACGGCGTCTCGCCGTAGGGCAGTACGGTGGCCAGTGGCTTGCCGGGTTCGTCGAACCGCAGCGTGGTGCTGCCGTTGGCGGTGTCGACGAGGATGCGGCGGACCTGGGCGCCGACGGCGGACGCACTGGGGGTCAGCGTGATTGTGGCGTTGGTCAGCGGGTGGTCGAAGTCCACCCGCAGCCACTGCCCGACAGCGGCCTGCAGCGAGTTGGACACCCAGGACGTGGCCGGGTCGCCGTCGAACGCCCCGGCGGCCGAGTTCGACGGAGCGACGTCGGGCATGGCGGTGGAATCTGACGACGAACTCGAGACCGTGACGCGCCCGCCACTCCAGGCGCCGTAGACCCCGGCGGCGCCGGGCACCGGGTAGTCGGGCACCCGGTTGTAGGTGCGCCGCGCGTCGCCGGGCGCCCGGATCGCCGACGAGTGCTGGTCGACCCGGCCGTAGTCCGTCTCGCGGGCCAGGGGGGTGTCGGTGACCGTCACCGCGGGTACCGGTAGTCCTGCCGCGAGGGCGTCCGCCGTCATCAGCACCGGGCCCAGCGGCGGCCGGCCCAGCAGCCGCCGCCGCTCGTCGAGGCGCAGCAGGACTTCGGGTCCCCCGTCGATGCGTTCCGCGGTGTCTGCGTCGACGAAATACGGCGCCCCGAGGACGCCGGGGACGTCGACCCGGTATATCTCCAGCGCCGGATACTGCGGCCGCAGCCCGCTGTCGGCGACGAAACCCGGCACTGCGCCGGGCCCCACGGGCGCGCCGAACTGCGCCACTCTCTGCAGTCCCGGTGAGCCGTTCACGGCGCGGTGCACCAGGATCGGGCGCGCCGAGCGGGAGGTGTCCGGATCCAGATCGTTGCGCACCACCACATACGAAATACCCTGGCGGGCAAGGGTGTCGGCCAGCCCCGGCGACGGTCGGCCAGCGGCGAAGAGGCGTTGCACCGAATCCAGCGCGCGGATGGTCTGCGGGGGTGTCAGCGGGATCGAGTCACGCACTCCCCAGGGGCCGCTGCCGAGCACCTGCAGTGGCTCGTCGTGGCTGGTGCCCCACACCTGGGTGGCGAAGGGCGCCCCCGGTACCACCAGCACCCGACCCGCGGCCGGCGTTCCCGCCCCAGGTCGAGACTCGGGTGAATTGTGCGCGCTGAGCCAGTCCGCGGCGTCCTGCCAGTATCGGGGAATCGCGCTGAACGCACCCGGCGGTGTCAGCCGGCCGGTCCACGCCAGGGAGGTGCTGACCGCCAGCGCCGTCAGGATCACGATGCCCACCGCGACCCGCTTGTCGCGCTCGGGGCGGGCGAATGCCCGCAGCCACGCCGTGGCCGCCCCGGTTCTCGCCACTGAGTCCGGCACCGAGCCCGGCAGCGGTAGCCGGCCCAGTACGTGCGCGATCCCCAGCACCACGGGGATCCGGATCACCGACCCGACCTTGTGCACGTTGCGCAACGGCGCGCCGCTGGAATCCAGGAACGCCTGCACCTGCTGCGCCAGTGGGGATCCCAGCCCGCCGCTGTAGCCGGCGGCCATCAACACCACGCCGGTCATCAGCATCGCTACCAGTCGTCCCCGGGCCGGCATCCCGGGGCTGGCGAGCCCGGCCAGGCCGGCGGCCGCGACCAGGCAGGTGGCCAGGATGGCCGCCGAGCCGGTCACCAACGGCGCTCCCGCGGTGGCGGTCGGCGCCACGAACGGGGTCCAGCTGTCGGTGCCGCGCAGGATCTCCGTCAACGACGACCACTGCGTCGTCACCCCGGAGGACTCGATGAAGTCCAGGAACGGCGGGCTGATCGACCGCAGCAGACCGAGCGGCACCACCCACCACAGCGTCGCCAGGCACAGCGCCAACCCGCACCACCCGGTGAAGCGCCACCACACTCGGTTCGGGCGGTGACACGCCCACCAGATCACCGCGGGCAGGCAACCGGCCAGTGTCGCGATCGCGTTGACCGCGCCCATCAATGCGACGGCCAGGCCGGCCCGCCCGGCCATCGCCCGCACCGACGGGTGCGACCCCGCCGACGGCCGCGACCCGCGCAGGGCCAGGATCGTCGGTAGCAACACCCACGGCGCCAACATCATCGGCCAGGTCTCCGAGGAGATCGAGCCCAGCGTGGTCAGCACCCGTGGCGACAGCGCGAACGCGACCGCGGCGACGATTCGCGACGGTGTACTGCCGATGCCGAGTGCCTCGGCGACCCGCAGCAGGCCGGCGAACCCGACGGTCAGCAGTAGCGCCCACCACAGGCGCTGGGTCACCCAGCCGGGCAGGCCCAGCAGATGGCCCGCGAGGAAGAAGGCGCCGTGCGGGAACAGATAGCCGTACGCCTGGTTCTGCGCTTGGCCGAAGGGGAGCTCGCTGTTCCACAGGTTCGTCGCACGCGCCAGGAACCGCAGGGGGTTGGCGGTGAGGTCGAGCTTGGTGTCGGGCGAGATGCGCCCCGGCGACTGCGCCAACGTACATGCCAGCGCGAGGGCGCCGACTAGGAGGAACCATCGGCTGGGGAGCGGCGGGGCCGACGGGCACTCGGCTGTGTCAGCCGGTACTGCGCGCTGGGTCCCCGCCGGGCTAGCTGCGGTTGCCGTATTCGACCCGGTTGAGCACGGACGATTGCGGATCGCCCCCGGCGAGGGGGGGCTTGGTGTCTTGCTGCACCATCAGCGTGACCCCGAAGATCGCGGCCGCGCCGAGCAGAAGGCCCACCAACACGCTCGCGGCGACTGGCGCAACGATTCGGTTCATCGGAGCCTCCTTTTCCGAACGACTAGCGCCAACTTAGCAGAACGGTCCACGGCGGCAGCGCCAGCAGTTTCCTGCCGGTTACCACCGGTGACGGTTGCCGTAGATGACCGGGGTGAGCACGGACGCCGGCGGGTCGCCCCCGGCGAGGGGGGGCTTGGTGTCTTGCTGCACCGTCGAGGTGATCTCGACGATCGCGGCCGCGCCGAGCAACAGACCCATCAACACGCTCGCGACGATGGAGGCAATGATCCGGTTCATCGGAGGCTCCTTTTTCGAACGGCTCGCGCCAACGTAGCAGAACGGCCCACGGCGGCAGCGGCGGCAGTTTCCTGCCCCGATGCCGGTCCGCGACTCCGGCCTGAAAGCATGTCCGGATGTTCCTTACGCGGACCCTGGCCGCGCTCGCCGCCGTATCAGCGTTGATGACGGGTTGTGGCCACCACGCCGGGCGCCACCAGGGCGCCTCGCCGAGTCCCTTGTCGAGTCCCCCTGCTGGGGCCGCCACGCCGACGGCCGCCCCGGCCCCGGCCGTGTGCGGTGATATCGCCGCGCTGCCGCCGCGCGACAAACTGGCCCAGCTGTTGATGGTGGGAGTGAAGAACGCCGACGATGCCCGGGCCGTGGTCTACAACCACCACGTCGGAGGGATCTTCATCGGCAGTTGGACCGACCTGACGATCTTCGACGGCCCGCTGGCCGACATCGCTGGCAACGCCGGCCCGCTGCCGCTGGCCGTCAGCGTCGACGAAGAAGGGGGCCGGGTATCGCGGTTGAAGAAGTTGATCGGTCCTTCACCCTCGGCACGCGAGCTGGGGCAGACCGCAACCGCCCAGCAGGTCCACGACCTTGCGCTCAGCCGCGGTCAGGCCATGAAAAAGCTCGGCATCACCGTGGATTTCGCGCCGGTGGTCGACGTCACCGACGCCCCTGACGAGACCGTGATCGGGGACCGGTCGTTCGGTGCGGATCCGGAAAAGGTCACCCTCTTCGCCGGGGCGTACGCCGACGGTCTGCGCGAGGCAGGCCTGCTGCCGGTGCTCAAGCACTTCCCCGGCCACGGTCACGGCTCGGGCGACTCGCACAAAGGCGGGGTGACCACCCCGCCGCTGGCCGACCTGGTGGGTCTCGACCTGGTGCCGTACCGGACGCTGACCAAGGCCACACCGGTCGCGGTGATGATCGGCCACCTGCAGGTTCCCGATTTGACCGGCACCGACCCGGCGAGCCTGAGCCCCGCAGCGGTGCAACTGCTGCGCACCGGCACCGGGTATGGCGCCGAACCCTTCAACGGACCGATCTTCAGCGACGACCTGTCCAGCATGGCGGCCATCTCGGACCGGTTCGGTGTTTCCGAGGCGGTGCTGCGCACCCTGCAGGCCGGTGTGGACATCGCCCTGTGGATCACCACCGACCAGGTGCCCGCGGTGCTGGACAGCCTGGAAAAGGCCTTGGCCGCGGGCGAGTTGACGATGCCGGCCATCGACGCCTCCCTGGCGCGGGTGGCAGCGATGAAGGGCCACAACCCCAAGTGCGGGTCCTAGCGGCCCCAGCGGGAGCAGCAGAGGAAGAGCCATGGCGGGTGGTACCAAGCGAATACCGCGGGCTGTGCGCGAGCAACAGATGCTCGACGCCGCGGTCCAGATGTTCTCGGTCAACGGCTATCACGAGACCTCGATGGACACCATCGCCGCGCAAGCCGCGATCTCCAAGCCGATGCTGTACCTGTACTACGGCTCCAAGGAGGACCTGTTCGGCGCCTGCCTGGACCGCGAGCTGGGCCGCTTCATCGATGCTGTCCGCGCCGACATCGACCTCACGCGGAATCCACGAGAACTGCTGCGCACCACAATCGGATCATTCCTGCGCTACATCGACACCAACCGGGCGTCGTGGATCGTGATGTACACCCAGGCCACCAGTTCGCAGACGTTCGCCCACACGCTGCGCGAGGCCCGCGAACAGATCATCGACCTGGTCGCCTCGCTGGTGCGAGCCGGTAGCAGCGCCCCGCAGCCCGACCACGAGCACGAGATGAGGGCGGTGGCGTTGGTGGGCGCGGGCGAGGCGGTTGCCAATCGGCTCAGCACCGGCGACATCGGTGTGGATGAGGCGGCCGAGGTGATGATGGACCTGTTCTGGTACGGCCTGCGGGGCGGGCCGGAGGAGCGGCGAGCCGCCACTGGGGGATAGAACGTGTGTGATGTTCGATGGCGAGATATCCGCCGCGATCGGGGAAAACTTGGCGCACAGCGACTACGGTGCCGAACTGGCCGCTCGCGGGATCGTCACCGTGGCGCTCAACAACGCCGGTCAGATCGTCGAGCACCGGCCCGACGGCAGCGCGGTCGTGTTGCCGGGCCGGGGCTGATCCGCTCCCTGGCCGCAACTCACAGCGCCCGGACCGTGCCGGTCAGGTACGGGTATCCCTGGGCGACGTTGCGCAGCAGAATGTCCCAGCCGTCTGCGCACTGGTCGATGGAGAGCCCCGCGGTTGCGGGCAGCAGGGCCGGCTTGCCGAACCGCACCGAATACCGAACCGCATCCGGCAGGCGCGCTTCGATATTGGCCAACACCGCAGCGGCGCTGAACATCCCGTGCGCAATGATGGTCGGGAAGCCGAACAGCCTGGCGGCGACCCGGTTGGTGTGGATCGGGTTGTGGTCACCGCCGATGGCCGCGTAGCGCCGGATCATCGGGGCGGTGATACGCAACACGGCACCGGGTGGCGGCGGTGTGGGCCGCTTGCTCTGCGGCGGCTTCGGCTCGCCGGACAAGCTGGTGCGCTGCTGGTGCAGGAACGTCGTCACCTGGTGCCACGCGGTGTCGTTGCCGACGCTGACGTCGGTCACCAGGTCCACCATCAGGCCTCTGCGATGCTCGCGTAGGTTCTCGGCGTGCACCCGAGCGCCCACCGTATCGGTCACCGCGATCGGGCGGTACTGCGTGATGTGGTTCTCGATGTGCACCGAACCCAGTGCCGAGAAGGGGAAATCGAACCCCGTCACCAGTGACATCACCGCCGGGAACGTCAACACGAACGGGTAGGTCAGCGGCACGGTGTTGCCGTAACGCAGGCCGGTGACGGCCGCGTATTCGGCCACATTCACCCGGTCGATGGCCAGGTCCGGCACGGTGACGGTCCGGTGGGGCACTGTCCCGCTGCGCGGCACCAGCGGCAGGGCGCCCGCCGCCCCGCGGATCAGGTTCCGCAGTCCACTGCGCTGGCTCATCTCATGCGCCCAGGAACGCCTGGCCACAGACACGAATGACGTTGCCCGTCAGCGCATTCGACGCCGGGCTGGCGAAGTAGGCGATGGCCTCGGCGACGTCAACCGGGTGCCCGCCCTGCAGCAGCGAGTTCAGTCGCCGCCCTACTTCGCGGGTGGCCAGCGGGATGGCGGCCGTCATCTGCGTCTCGATGAATCCCGGTGCCACGGCATTGATCGTGATGCCCTTCGCGTACAGCCCGGGTGCCAGCGCCTGGGTGAGGCCGATCATTCCCGCTTTGCTGGTGGCGTAGTTGGTCTGGCCGCGGTTGCCCGCGATCCCGGCCATCGACGACAGTCCGATGACCCGCC
>CAZZHX010000043.1:0-16461 GCA_964653535.1 uncultured Mycobacterium sp.
ATCGCCGCCGCCAAATCCGGTGCCAGCAAACTCTCGCTGGCCATCGCCAGCGGCTTGCCGACCGCATCTCCCACCATCGGGATGTTCTGCGCGCCCTCCCCGGCCGCGGCCAGGTTGCTCGCGATCCCGGTCGCGCCGTTCTTCACCTTGCGCCCAGCGTCGGCGATCGCCGCGACGGCGTCGTTCACGGCCATGCCGACGATCAGCCAGGCACCCGTCCACACGAAGACCGCGACGTCGCTGAACAGCTGCGCGGCCAGTCGGCCGGGAGTGGTGGCGTAGGGCAGAAACCGCGGTGTCATGCACTCGATCCCAGCACAGTCCCGGCCAGGGACCGCCTCGGCGCGCCCCGATAGGCTGGCGCAATGCGCCCCGCGTTGTCCGACTACCGGCACCTAGCCAGCGGCAAGGTCCGTGAGATCTACCGCGTGGACGATGAACACCTGCTGCTGGTCGCCAGCGACCGCATCTCCGCCTACGACTTCGTGCTGGACAGCATGATTCCCGACAAGGGCCGCATCCTGACCGCGATGAGCGTCTTCTTTTTCGGACTCGTCTCCGGCCTGACTGATGCCCCGAACCACCTGGCCGGCCCGCCGGACGATCCGCGCATCCCCGACGAGGTCCTCGGCCGGGCGCTGGTGGTGCGACGGCTGGAGATGCTGCCGGTGGAATGTGTCGCGCGTGGCTACCTGACGGGTTCGGGCATACTCGACTACCAGGCCACCGGGGGAGTATGCGGTATCACGTTGCCGCCCGGGCTGGTTGAGGCCAGCAGGTTCGCCCAGCCGCTCTTCACGCCGGCGACGAAGGCCGCGCTCGGCGACCACGACGAAAACATCTCGTTTACGCGGGTGATCGAGCTGGTGGGTGCGGCGCGCGCCGAGGAGCTGCGCGACCGGACGCTGGCAATCTACGCCCACGCCGCCGGCCATGCCATCACAAAGGGAATCATCATCGCCGACACCAAGTTCGAGTTCGGCACCGACCGCGACGGCAACCTGCTGCTGGCCGACGAGATCTTCACCCCGGATTCGTCGCGGTACTGGCCTGCCGAGGACTACCGGGAGGGTGTCGTCCAGGCCAGCTTCGATAAGCAGTTCGTCCGCAACTGGCTCACCAGCGGTGAGTCCGGCTGGGACCGCCATGGCACGCAACCACCGCCGTCGCTGCCGGCCGACATCATCGCGGCGACGCGGGATCGCTACATCAAGGCCTACGAAAGAATCTCCGACTTGAGCTTCGACGGCTGGATCGGCCCGGGTGCATGACGGACCCCCTCGCCGGCGTGCCGCTGCCACCGACCGCTAAACGGGTCGAGACCCGCCGCGAACACCACGGCGACATTGTCATCGACCCGTACGAGTGGTTGCGCGATAAGGACAACCCCGACGTCGTCGCCCACCTCGACGCCGAAAACGACTACGTCGATCAGATGACCGCGCATTTGCAACCGCTGCAACAGAAAATCTTCGACGAGATCAAGGCGCGCACCAAGGAGACCGACCTGTCGGTTCCGGTGCGGCGTGACCAGTGGTGGTACTACTCTCGCACGTTCGAGGGAAAGCAGTACGGCGTCCAGTGCCGTTGTCCGGTAGCTGATCCCGACGACTGGACCCCACCGATCCTTGACGAATCCGCGGAATTACCCGGCGAGCAAGTGTTACTCGACTCGAACACCGAAGCCGACGGCCATGAATTCTTCGCGCTCGGCCTGGCCAGGGTAAGCCCCGACCAGAACCTGCTGGCCTACTCCGTGGACACCATCGGCGACGAGCGCTACACCCTGCGATTCAGGGACTTACGCACCGGCGAGCGTTACCCCGACGAAATCACCGACATCGCCGCTGGTGGAACCTGGGCCACCGACAATCGCACCGTGTACTACCTCACACTGGATGCCGCCCACCGCCCCGACACGGTGTGGCGCTACCGTCTCGGCTCCGGCGAGCCGGCCGACGTGGTGTACCGAGAGACCGACGAACGTTTCTGGCTCGGAGTCGGACTCACGCGGAGTCAGGCATACATCCTCATTTCCGCGGGCTCCGCCGTGACCTCGGAGGTCCGCTACGCCGACGCCGCCGACCCTGCGGCACACTTCACCGTCCTGCTGCCGCGGCGTGACGGGGTGGAGTACGGGGTGGAGCACGCGGTAGTCGGCGATCAGGACCGGTGGTTGATCCTGCACAACGACGGCGCGGTGAACTTCACGCTCACCGAGGCCCCGGTCGGCGATCCGACCCGGCAGCGCACGCTCATCCCGCACCGCGACGACGTTCGACTCGACGGGGTGGACGCGTTCGCCGGTCATCTCGTCGTCGGCTACCGGCGCGCTGCGCTGCCACGGATCCAGCTGTGGCCCATCGATGCGGACGGGAATTACGGGGAACCGGAGGAGATCTCGTTCGAGTCCGAACTGATGGCGGCGGGGCTCGGTGGGAACCCGGTCTGGAATGCGCCGAAGCTGCGGATCATGTCGGGGTCTCTGGCGACACCGGCGCGGGTCTACGACATCGATTTCGACACAGGCGAACGCGCGCTGCTGCGTGAGCAACCCGTGCTCGGCGGTTATCGGGCGGAGGACTACGTGGAACGACGAGACTGGGCGGTCGCCGAGGACGGAACCCGGGTTCCGGTCTCGATCGTGCACCGCGCCGGTATCGACCTTCCAGCCCCCGCCCTGCTCTACGGCTACGGCGCCTACGAGATCTGCACGGATCCCAGTTTCTCCATCGCGCGATTGTCCCTACTCGACCGCGGCATGGTGTTCGCCATCGCCCATGTTCGTGGTGGCGGCGAAATGGGCCGACTGTGGTACGAGCAGGGCAAGCTCCTGGAGAAGAAGAACACCTTCACCGACTTCATCGCGGCAGCACAGCATTTAGTGGACTCAGGAGTCACCCGGCCGCAACACCTGGTGGCGCTCGGCGGCAGCGCGGGCGGTCTTCTGATGGGCGCGGTGGCGAACCTGGCGCCGGAGAAGTTCGCCGGAATTCTCGCCCAGGTCCCATTCGTCGATCCGCTGACCACCATTCTGGATCCCTCCCTGCCGCTGACCGTCACCGAATGGGACGAGTGGGGAAACCCGCTGAGCGACGACGACGTCTACGCCTACATGAAGTCGTATTCGCCCTACGAGAACGTCGCCGCCAACCCCTACCCCGCGATCTTGGCGATGACGTCCTTGAACGACACCAGGGTCTACTACGTGGAGCCCGCCAAATGGGTTGCGGCACTGCGGCACGCCAACGGCGATGGAAATCCGGTCCTGTTGAAGACCCAGATGAACGCCGGCCACGGCGGCGTTAGCGGCCGGTACAAGGCGTGGCGGGAGACGGCGTTCCAATACTCCTGGCTGCTCGCGACTGCCGATCCCGAGCACTACGGCGGTGGAAAAGAAGGCCGCGGAAAAGAAGGCCGTGGAAAAGAAGGCCGTGGAGCAGACGGCTGACAAGGTTCTGCCGGTAAGGTTTCGCACGGGTCGTACGCCTGCCGTCCGCATGTCCTTCACCATCTGTAAACCTGAGATCGTCACACTGAGAATGTGTCTGGACAACTGATCGTGTCCGTATCGGGGATTTGCGGACGGACCCTGGCCGACGTCGAGGAGTTCTGCGGGCAGATGGACACCCGCCGGACGCCGACCTCGTTGCTGGTTGCTCCGAGGCTTAAGGCGGACTACCGACTCGACGACGATCCGCACACCGTCGAGTGGCTGACCTCCCGTCGCGCCGGCGGCGATGCCATCGTGTTGCACGGTTACGATGACCCGGCCACCAAGAAGCGGCGTGGCGAATTCGCGGCGTTGCGAGCGCACGAGGCGAACCTGCGACTCAAGGGTGCCGATCGTGTACTCGAGTACCTCGGATTGCGCACCCGGCTGTTCGCGGCGCCGGGCTGGGAGGTGTCACCGGGCGTCGTGACAGCGCTGCCACAGAACGGTTTTCGGCTCCTCGCCGACCTACACGGGATCATCGATCTGGTCGACAACACGACCGTCCGCGGCAGGGTGCTCGGGATCGGGGAGGGATTCCTGACCGAGCCGTGGTGGTGTCGTATGGTCGTGCTCGCCAGCGAGCGCGTCGCACGCCGCGGCGGCGTCGTCCGCATCGCGGTGGCCGCCCGTCAACTGTGCAAGCCTGGACCACGTCAGGCGATCCTCGACGCCGTCGACCTCGCGCTGATGCACGGTTGCACACCGACGGTGTACCGGTGGAGGGCCGACAGCGCCGTTCCCGATGCCGCCTGACCGGCGCGCTAGAAGGTGACCGCGTCCTCCTCGGGCAGCACTTGAAAGTCGGTGCTCGTCATCTCGCGCAGGCGGCTGTAATAGATTCCGCGGGCGTTCGGGGCGATGATCCCCTGGTGGATGGGCACCGCGCGCCGCGGCGCGACGGCACGTAGATAGTCGACGGCTTCGGAGATCTTCATCCACGGGGCCGCCGCCGGGGTAGCGAGGACGTCCACGGGTTCGTCGGGAACGAACAGCGCGTCACCGGGATGCATGAGCCGGGCAGGATGCTCGTCGTCGCCGACCAGATACGAAATATTCTCGATCACGGGGATGTCGGGGTGGATGACCGCATGTCGGCCGCCGAGAGCCCGGACGGTGACGTCACCGATGGTCAACTCGTCGCCGACGCGCACCGCCCGGCAGGGCTGGCCCAGTTGGGCCGCGGTCTGCGGATCGGCGTACAGGACGGCATCCGGATTGCCCTCGAGCAGCGACGGGAGTCGCGCGACGTCGACGTGGTCGGCATGCTGGTGGGTGACCACGATGGCGCTGAGGCCGGTGATCCCCTCGAAACCGTGGGCGAACGTGCCGGGGTCGAACAGCAGGCGGGTGTTGCCGAATTCGGCAAGTAGGCAGGAATGGCCGAAATGCGTGAGCTGCATATCGACGATTGTGCCTCGACCGGGCCTGGCGGTCCCGAGCGCCCGCCGCCGGTAGAGTTGAATCGGAGTCGGATCTGAGGAGGAGCGCCGGTGGCCCGTGTGGTCGTACATGTGATGCCCAAAACGGAGATCCTCGACCCACAAGGTCAGGCGATTGTCGGAGCCCTGGGCCGTCTGGGGCACTCCGGGATATCAGAAGTCCGGCAGGGCAAGCGGTTTGAGCTGGAGGTCGACGACACGTTCGACGATTCCGCGCTCGCCGAGATCGCCGAATCGCTGCTGGCCAACACCGTGATCGAGGATTGGACGATAAGCCGGGAACCCCGGTGACGGCGCAGATCGGGGTCATCACGTTTCCCGGCACCCTCGACGACGTCGACGCTGCCCGCGCCGTGCGGCGCGTGGGGGCGGAGGCGATCAGCCTGTGGCACGCCGACGCCGACCTCAAGGGCGTCGACGCCGTCGTGGTGCCGGGGGGTTTCTCCTATGGCGACTACCTGCGGACCGGGGCGATCGCCAAGTTCGCACCGGTGATGGCCGCGGTGATCGACGCCGCGGGGCGGGGAATGCCGGTGCTGGGCATCTGCAACGGCTTCCAGGTGTTGTGCGAAGCCGGACTGCTGCCGGGTGCCCTGACCCGCAACGCGGGTCTGCACTTCGTCTGCCGCGATGTGTGGCTGCGGGTGAGCGCCACCTCGACGGCGTGGACATCGCGCTTCGAGGCGGGCGCCGACCTGCTGGTGCCGCTGAAGTCGGGCGAGGGTCGCTACGTGGCTCCGGCCGATGTCCTCAACGAACTCGAGGGTGAGGGCCGGATCGTGTTCCGCTACAACGAGAACGTGAACGGCTCCCTGCACGACATCGCCGGAGTGGGCTCCGCCAACGGTCGGGTCGTGGGGCTGATGCCGCATCCGGAGCACGCCATCGACGCGCTCACGGGCCCCTCCGAGGACGGGCTCGGCTTGTTCTACTCGGCGCTGGACGCCGTGCTCGCGGTCTGACTCTCTCCCGCCGACCCCATCGCTGCAGAAGGAAGCGCCCCTTGGGTGAACGACAACGAAAGGCGGTGTCGTCATGAGTATCTTTCTCACCCCGCAACTAGTGGAACCAGTCGCAGGCGGCCTACTCGGTGGCATCACCGTGGACGCTGGACCCACCGATGAACAACTTGCCGTGCTCCAGGCGGTGGTCGCCCACCTGTGGAAACGGCCAGACATCGAGGTAGGACAACTCACGCCGATCGGTCCCGATGCTCTGGCCGCCACCGTGGAAGATCCGCGAATCCGCCGGTTTCTCACCGGGATGTTGATGACGCTGGAAGTGTGTCGTCATCCCGAAACCCAGACGCAGGTAGCCCGTATTGAGGAATATGCGGGCGCCATGGGCATCGCCGGTGAACCACTGGGCGTCATCCGCACCTGGATGCGCGACGGCGCCGAGCAGGCCAACGCTGACCACCATAGATTTCAGCAGGAAAATTCCGCGGAACTAGAGGAGCCCGCCTTTCTGAACCGGACTCGGAAGCCCGACAATCTGGACCCCGAACTTGCCGAACGGCTCGTGAAACTGGCTGACCTACCGAAGGGGACCCTCGGGCGAACCCTCATGACCTATTACGAGCGGTTCGGCCTCGCCATCCCCGGAACGCAGTTCAGCCCGAGCTTCGTTGACGCCATCTTTGTTTCGCATGACTTCACCCACGCCATCTCCGGCTACGCCCCGACCGGCCAAGGTGAGATTGCACTCGGAGCGATGGAGTTCGCCATGAACGATTCCGAAGGCACGTGGGCACGCTTTCTCTCGAGCCTCGCGATCCATGAGGCCGGAATGTCCCGCCTTCCAACTTTCGAGGCCAAGGAAGCCACCCTGACTCGCCCGGGTGCGGCGGACCTGGTCGGGGAAGCCTTTGACCGAGGCAACCGCTGCACCAGTGACTTCGCCCGGATTGACCACATGGCCATGGCCGAATGGCCGCTGGCCGAAGTGCGGGCTCACTTCGGCGTCGTGCCCCTGAGTGGCTACGACTGGACGCTCGACGAGTAACCCGGGTCGTCGAGTAAGTCGGCCGTGGGGGAGAAGATCAGCAGCGGATGCCCACAGGAGATGATGGTCCCCATGCCGGCCAGCGCCGCAGGCCTCTGCGAGTTCATCGACGCGTCCCCGTCGCCGTTTCACGTCTGCGTCACAGTGGGCGCCCGACTGGTCGCCGCCGGCTACACCGAGCTGCGGGAAGCCGACCGCTGGCCGGCGGAACCCGGCCGCTACTTCATCATCCGCGCCGGATCGCTGGTCGCCTGGAATTCCACCGCGCCGGCGGGCCCGTTCCGCATCGTCGGCGCCCACACCGACAGCCCTAACCTGCGGGTCAAGCAGCATCCGGATCGGCAGGTCGCCGGCTGGCGGGTGGTCGCACTCGAGCCCTACGGCGGCGCGTGGCTCAACTCCTGGCTGGACCGCGACCTCGGTATCAGCGGTCGGCTGTCGTTGCGCGACGGCGCCGGCATCACCCACCGCCTGGTCCGGATCGACGATCCGATCCTGCGGGTGCCGCAGCTGGCCATCCACCTGGCCGAGGACCGGAACGCGCTGACGTTGGACCCGCAGCGTCACGTCAACGCTGTCTGGGGTGCCGGCCCCGGCGTGGTGTCGTTCGTCGGCTATGTGGCCAAGCGGGCCGGGGTGGCGGCGGCCGACGTGCTTGCGGCAGACCTGATGACCCACGATCTGACGCCGTCGCGGCTGGTGGGCGCCGGCGCCGACCTGGTGAGCGCCCCCAGGCTGGACAACCAGGCGAGTTGCTACGCGGGACTGGAGGCGCTGCTGGCCGCCGAGCCGCGCGGCCACGTGCCGGTGTTGGCACTGTTCGATCACGAGGAGGTCGGATCGACGTCCGATCATGGCGCGCAGTCCGACCTGTTGGCGACCGTGCTGGAGCGCATCGTGCTCGCGGCCGGCGGCGCCCGGGAAGACGTTCTGCGCCGGCTGCCTGCGTCGATGCTGGCGTCGGCGGATATGGCGCATGCCACCCATCCCAACTACCCGGAGCGCCACGAGCCCGGCCACCCGATCGAGGTCAATGCCGGACCGGTGCTCAAGGTGCACCCGAACCTGCGCTACGCCACCGACTCACGCACCGCGGCGGCGTTCGCCCTGGCCTGTCGGCAGGCCGGGGTCGGGCTGCAGCGCTACGAGCACCGGGCGGATCTTCCGTGCGGGTCGACGATCGGACCGTTCGTGTCGGCCCGCACGGGGATCCCGACCGTCGACGTGGGCGCCCCGCAGCTCGCGATGCACTCGGCACGCGAAGTGATGGGCGCTCACGATGTGGCCGCCTACGCGGCGGCGCTGCAGGCGTTTCTCTCGGCCGAGCCCGGCTGAGCCCGGCTGGGCCGACCCGGGGCCCCGCCAGCGCCCGGCTGGGCCCACCGGGGCCCCGCCAGCGCCCTACACTGATCGGCGTGACTGCCGCCGGGACGAGTGCGCGAAGTGCGGCGGTCGACACCGTCGAGCACGCGACGGCCACCCCCGAACAGCCGCAACCCTTCGGCGAGCTGGGCCTCAAAGACGACGAGTACCAGCGGATCCGGGAGATCCTGGGCCGACGGCCCACCGACACCGAGTTGGCGATGTACTCGGTGATGTGGAGCGAGCACTGCTCGTACAAGTCGTCCAAGGTTCATCTGCGCTACTTCGGTGAGACCACGACCGACGAGATGCGCGCCGGCATGCTGGCCGGCATCGGCGAGAACGCCGGAGTCGTCGACATCGGCGACGGCTGGGCCGTCACCTTCAAGGTGGAGTCGCACAACCATCCCTCCTACGTCGAGCCGTATCAGGGAGCCGCCACCGGCGTCGGCGGCATCGTCCGCGACATCATGGCCATGGGGGCGCGGCCGGTCGCGGTGATGGACCAGCTCCGGTTCGGCGCCGCCGACGCGCCGGACACCCGCAGAGTGGTCGACGGTGTGGTCCGCGGCATCAGCGGGTACGGAAATTCGCTGGGGCTGCCCAACATCGGCGGCGAGACCGTCTTCGACGCGAGCTATGCCGGCAACCCGTTGGTGAACGCGTTGTGCGTCGGGGTACTGCGCCAGGAGGACCTGCACCTGGCGTTTGCCTCGGGTTCCGGCAACAAGATCATCCTGTTCGGCGCGAGGACCGGCCGCGACGGTATCGGCGGGGTGTCAGTGTTGGCGTCGGACTCCTTCGACGCCGCCGGATCCCGCAAGAAGCTGCCGTCGGTCCAGGTGGGCGACCCCTTCATGGAGAAGGTCCTCATCGAATGCTGCCTCGAGCTGTACGCAGCCGGACTCGTGATCGGCATCCAGGATCTTGGGGGAGCCGGATTAGCCTGCGCCACATCAGAGTTGGCATCGGCGGGGGATGGTGGCATGTCTATCCAGCTCGATGCCGTCCCGCTGCGGGCCACGCAGATGACGCCCACCGAGGCGCTCTGCAGCGAGTCCCAGGAGCGCATGTGCGCGGTGGTCGCGCCCGAGAACGTGGACGCTTTCCTTGCGGTGTGCCGCAAATGGGAGGCGCTGGCCACGGTGATCGGCGAGGTGACCGACGGCGACCGGTTGCGCATCACGTGGCACGGCGAGACGGTCGTTGACGTCCCGCCGCGCACGGTCGCCCACGAGGGACCGGTCTACCGGCGGCCGGTGGCCCGCCCAGAGTCGCAGGACGCGCTGAACGCGGACCGTTCGACGTCACTGGCCCGGCCGGCGACCGGCGACGAACTGCGCGCGACATTGCTTGCGCTGCTGGGCAGCCCGCACCTGTGCAGTCGTGCGTTCATCACCGAACAGTACGACCGTTACGTCCGCGGCAACACCGTGCTGGCCGAGCACGCCGACGGTGGCGTGCTGCGCATCGACGAGACCACCGGCCGCGGCATCGCGATCTCGACCGACGCCTCCGGCCGCTACACCGCCCTGGACCCCTACGCCGGCGCCCAACTCGCGCTCGCCGAGGCCTATCGCAACGTC
This sequence comes from uncultured Mycobacterium sp., assembly GCA_964653535.1. Classification (GTDB taxonomy): domain Bacteria; phylum Actinomycetota; class Actinomycetes; order Mycobacteriales; family Mycobacteriaceae; genus Mycobacterium. The sequence continues at coordinate 9,888 of CAZZHX010000043.1, forward strand.
GCCGTCACCGGCGCCGTCCCGGTCGCGGTCACCAACTGCCTCAACTTCGGCTCTCCCGAAGACCCGGGGGTGATGTGGCAGTTTGAGCAGGCGGTGCGGGGGCTGGGCGACGGCTGTGTGGCCCTGGGCATTCCGGTGACGGGCGGCAACGTCAGCTTCTACAACCAGACGGGCTCCGTGGCGATCCTGCCGACGCCCGTGGTGGGCGTGCTGGGCGTGATCGACGACGTGACCCGGCGCATCCCCACCGGGCTGGGCGCCGAACCGGGCGAGACCCTGATCCTGCTCGGCGACACGTTCGACGAGTTCGATGGTTCCGTCTGGGCGCAGGTGACCGCCGACCATCTGGGTGGGCTGCCGCCCCGGGTCGACCTGGCGCGCGAGAAGCTGCTGGCCGAGGTGCTGACTGCGGCCTCCCGCGACGGGCTGGTGTCCGCTGCGCACGATCTGTCCGAGGGTGGTCTGGTGCAGGCCGTCGTCGAAGCGGCGCTGGCGGGCGAAACCGGTTGCCGCATCGTGCTTCCCGAGGGCGCCGATCCCTTCGTCATGTTGTTCTCGGAGTCGGCAGGCCGGGTGCTGGTGGCCGTGCCGCGCACCGAGGAGAGCCGATTCCGTGCCATGTGCGAGGCGCGGGGACTGCCCGCCGTCCGTATCGGCGTCGCCGACCAGGGCTCAGACGCGGTAGAGGTGCAGGGCCTGTTCACGGTGTCGCTATCGGAGTTGCGCGAGACTTCGGAAGCGGTGCTGCCGCGATTTTTCGGATAGCGACGGCGGTGGGGCACCATAGGGTGTGCCCGCCCGCGACCGAGCCGACCCGGCGACGACCCGCCAAGCCGTGCTGGACGTCGCGGACTGGCTGCGTGACTCGTCTCGCCCGGCACCCGATCGGGACACCCTGGCGGCCGCGGTCCGGCTCACCGCGCGCACCCTGGCCACTGCGGCCCCCGGTGCGAGCGTCGAAGTGAGGGTTCCGCCGTTCGTCGCGGTGCAGTGCATCGCCGGGCCCCGGCACACCCGCGGCACACCGCCCAATGTCGTCGAGACCGACCCTCGGACCTGGCTGCTGCTGGTCACCGGTTTGGGCTCGCTCACCGAGGCGAAGAACGCCGGCACGCTGAGCCTCTCGGGCGCCCGGGCCGGTGAGATCGACCACTGGCTACCGCTGTTCGACCCCTGGTCGACCCAGCTGAAATCTGACTCTGAACTGGAGGTTTAGCCTCGCGGGTTGGTTTTTTTCCACCCGCGACACGCACGGCGGATTCGGCGGCGGGGGCGCCAGGACCGTAGACTCGGGCCTGTCACCAACCCTTACCCGGGGAGCTGCCCAATCGTGACCGTCTCAGAGCCCGAGCAGGACTTGAACTCCCCGCGTGAAGAGTGCGGCGTGTTCGGGGTATGGGCCCCGGGCGAGGACGTCGCCAAGCTCACGTATTACGGCCTGTACGCCTTGCAGCATCGGGGCCAGGAGGCTGCGGGAATCGCCGTCGCCGACGGTTCGCAGGTGGTGGTCTTCAAAGACCTCGGCCTTGTCAGCCAGGTGTTCGACGAGCAGACCCTGGCGGCCATGCCCGGCCACGTCGCGATCGGGCACTGCCGGTACTCCACCACGGGCGACACGACGTGGGAGAACGCCCAGCCGGTGTTCCGCAACACCGCCGCCGGCACCGGTGTGGCCCTGGGGCACAACGGAAATCTCGTCAACACCGCCGAGCTTGCCTCGCGAGCGCGTGACGCGGGCCTGATCGCCCGACGCAGCCCGGCTCCGGCGACGACGGACTCCGACATCCTGGGCGCGCTGTTGGCACACGGTGCCGCCGACTCCACGCTGGAACAGGCTGCGCTGGAACTGCTCCCAACCGTTCGGGGGGCGTTCTGCCTGACCTTCATGGACGAAAACACCCTCTACGCATGCCGCGATCCGCATGGTGTTCGGCCGCTGTCGCTCGGACGTCTCGACCGCGGCTGGGTGGTCGCCTCCGAGACGGCCGCACTGGACATCGTCGGCGCCTCGTTCGTCCGCGACATCGAGCCCGGCGAACTGCTGGCGATCGACGCCGACGGCGTGCGGTCGTCGCGTTTCGCCAACCCCACCCCGAAGGGTTGCGTCTTCGAGTTCGTCTACCTGGCGCGGCCCGACAGCACCATCGCCGGCCGTTCCGTGCACGGCGCGCGGGTGGATATCGGTCGTCGGCTGGCCCGCGAATGCCCGGCGGAGGCCGACCTGGTGATCGGCGTCCCCGAATCTGGCACCCCCGCTGCAGTCGGATACGCGCAGGAGTCGGGCATTCCCTACGGGCAGGGTCTGATGAAGAACGCCTACGTCGGGCGTACGTTCATCCAGCCGTCGCAGACCATCCGCCAACTCGGCATCCGGCTCAAACTCAACCCGCTGCGCGAGGTGATCCGCGGTAAGAGGCTCATCGTGGTCGACGATTCGATCGTGCGGGGCAACACCCAGCGCGCCCTGCTGCGGATGCTGCGCGAGGCCGGTGCCGTCGAGGTGCACGTGCGCATCGCCTCACCACCGGTGAAATGGCCGTGCTTCTACGGCATCGACTTTCCGTCGCCGGCCGAGCTGATCGCCAACGCCGTCGAAGACAAAGAGGAGATGCTTGAGGCGGTGCGCCATGCTATCGGGGCCGATACCTTGGGCTACATCTCGCTGCGGGGCCTGGTTGCGGCCACTGAGCAGCCCGCGTCGCGGCTGTGCACCGCCTGCTTCGACGGCAGGTACCCCATCGCGCTGCCCGACGAGACCGCGTTGGGCAAGAACGTCATCGAGCACATGTTGGCCAACGCGGCGCGCGGCGAGGATTTCGCCGTGCTCGACGATCGCGCGGCCGACGACAGCCCGTCCCGGGCGCTCACACAGTCCTGATACCGGCGGTGGGCGCCGAGCGGTAGCCTGTACCGCGATGACGGATCCCGGAAAAGACCCAGGACGCAAACCGGGCACGCGGGGCATCACCTACGCGTCGGCAGGCGTGGACATCGAAGCCGGTGATCGCGCGGTCGAAATGTTCAAGCCGCTGGCGACGAGGGCGACCAGACCCGAGGTCAGGGGCGGCCTCGGGGGGTTCGCCGGCTTGTTCGCCCTGCGCGGCGGCTACCGCGAACCCGTGCTGGCGGCCTCCACCGATGGTGTGGGCACCAAGTTGGCGGTCGCGCAGGCGATGGACAAGCACGACACCGTCGGCCTGGACCTGGTCGCCATGGTGGTCGACGACCTCGTCGTGTGCGGCGCCGAGCCCCTGTTCCTGCAGGACTACATCGCAGTGGGCCGGACAGTGCCCGAGCGGGTGAGCGCGATCGTGGCGGGTATCGCGGAGGGTTGCGTCCGCGCCGGCTGCGCGTTACTGGGCGGCGAAACCGCGGAACACCCGGGTCTGATGGAACCGGACCACTACGACATCTCTGCCACCGGTGTCGGCGTCGTCGAGGCCGACGACCTGTTGGGCCCCGACCGCGTCAAACCGGGCGACGTCGTCATCGCGATGGGCTCCTCTGGCCTGCACTCCAACGGGTACTCGCTGGCCCGCGCGGTTCTCCTGGACATCGACCGGATGGACCTGGCCGGCTATGTGGAGGAGTTCGGGCGCACGTTGGGCGAGGAATTGCTGGAACCGACCCGGATCTACGCCAAGGACTGCCTGGCGCTGACGGCCGAAACGCAGGTCCGGACGTTCTGCCACGTCACGGGCGGCGGGCTGGCCGGGAACCTGGCGCGCGTCATCCCCCAGGGCTTGGTGGCCGAGGTGGACCGCGGCACCTGGACGCCGGCGCCGGTGTTCGCGATGATCGCCCAGCGCGGCAGGGTGCCGCGGGAGGAGATGGAAAAGACGTTCAACATGGGCGTCGGCATGATCGCCGTCGTCGCTCCCGAAGACACCGACCGCGCGCTGGCCATCCTCACCGCGCGGCACCTGGACTGCTGGGTGCTGGGCACCATGGGCAAAGGCGGAAAAGAAGGCCCCAGGGCGAAACTGGTCGGGCAGCACCCGCGCTTCTAGTCCCGGTCCACCCCGGACCCGTCGGGGTGCTCCGCGTCGCGTTCGCCGGGAGCGTCGGCACCGGTGCCCGACAGCTCCTCCCGAAGCCGCTCGAAGTCGGTCTGCGGAGAGCTGTACTTGAGTTCTCTCGCAACCTTGGTCTGCTTCGCCTTAGCCCGGCCGCGTCCCATGAGGGGACCCCCTCGCGCAATGACGGAGCGGCCCCGCGAGCGGGCGGCTCCGATTTCCTGGTGTCGTTGTGTCCTGGCGTTAGTTTAGCGTGCCTCATGGCCGCGCGTCGGTGGCCCCGCCCGCCGTGGCGGAGTGTCGTCGCCGAGGATGCCAATTATTCCGAACCGCCTCGCAACCGTTCAACGGCCCGCCGCCCCGCGCCGATCTGTTCGGCGGGCGGCAGGGAATCGGCGTCGATGGCCGCGGCGACGGAACCCTCCGGACCGGTCGCCAACTCGGTTTCGGCGGGCACTCCCCGCTTGAGCAGCGCCAGCGCCACCGGCCCGAGGTCGATGTGCTCGACAACCGTGCCGAGGCGCCCGACGGAACGCCCCCCGGCCAGCACCGCGTCGCCGGTCGACGGCCGCTCCGCCGACCCGTCGAGGTGCAGCAGCACCAGCATCCGGGGCGGCCGACCAAGGTTATGCACTCGGGCGACTGTCTCCTGTCCGCGGTAGCAGCCCTTGTCGAGGTGGACGGCTCCCTCGCCGGGGCCGCCGATCCAGCCCACCTCGTGGGGGATGGTGCGCTCGTCGGTGTCGACCCCCAGGCGGGGGCGCAGGGCCGCCACCCGGTGCGCTTCGAAGGCCCACACCCCGGCTGGGCGCAGGCCCGCCCGGATCACGCGGTCCTGCCAGGCCGCGGATTCGGCGCGCGGAACCAGCAGATCCAGTTCGACCTGACCGGCAACCTGACCCGAGGGGTGGCGCCGCACGAAACCGCCGCCGGCGCAGGCAACCGCGGTGCATTCTGCCGGCAGCGCGTCCAGCCCGAGCGCGTCGAGCACCGGTCGGTCGGCCAGGTGCGGGCCCAGCAGCGACAGCACCGCCATGTCGGCGGCGGCGGGCGTCACGTCCGACCAGAACACCATCTTGCGCAGGTAGTCCGCCAGCGGCTCACCCCGCCACGGTTCTGTGTCGAGGTAGGTGGTGCTCGCCAGCTCTGTCTGAATCCAGTGGTCTTCGACCCGACCCTGGCCGTCGAGGCTGAGATTGTGGGTGCAGGCGCCCTCGGGAAGTTCGCGGACGTGCTGGGTGGAGATGTCGTGCAGCCACTTCTGCCGGTCGCCGCCGGTGAGGGTGAGCACGGCTCGGTGCGAGCGGTCCACCACCACCGCATCGGTCTCGGCCGCGCGCTGCTCGCCCAGCGGGTCACCGTGATGCCAGACGGCGCCCGCGTCGGGTCCGGGATCTGGTGCGAGGACTGCGTTCCGACGGTTCACACGTCAACTCTACGGACAGGGCGCGGGTGCCGCCGATCCGCTCGCCTCCGCCGATCCGTTGGCCTCCGCCGAGCGTGCAGCCAGTTTCACGGTGGTCGACGAGCGTGAAGCCGGTTTCACGCTCGCGGCTAGGCTCATTATCTGTGATCGTCACGTTGGACGGAGAGGTACACCCGTCGGAGGCGCCACTGCTGCACGCCGACGATCTCGGGGTCGTCCGCGGCGACGGCGTCTTCGAAACGCTCCTGGTCCGCGACGGCTCACCTTGCCTGCTCGAGCCGCACCTTCAGCGGTTGACCGAGTCGGCCCGGCTGTTGGACCTACCCGACCCGGACCTCCCCGGCTGGCGACGAGCGATCGATGTGGCCACCCGGCAGTCGGCCGGACCCACCGCCGGGGATGCCGCGATGCGCCTGATCTACAGCCGCGGCCGTGAGGGCGGTTCGGCGCCGACGGCCTACGTGATGGTCACCGCCGTCCCCGAACGTGCGACCGCGGCCCGCCGCGACGGGACCGCGGCGATCACGTTGGACCGGGGGCTGCCCGCCGCCGGCGTCGACGCGATGCCGTGGCTGCTCGCCGGCGCGAAAACCCTGTCGTATGCCATCAACATGGCCGCCCTGCGGCACGCCGACCGCCACGGCGCCGGGGATGTGATCTTCGTCAGCTCCGACGGCTACGTCTTGGAGGGCCCGCGGTCGACGGTGGTGATCGCGGTCGAATCGACAACCCCGGGGGGAAATCCCCACCTGCTGACGCCGCCCACGTGGTACCCGATCCTGCGGGGGACCACGCAGCATGCCCTGTTCGACGTGGCCCGCGCAGCCGGCTACGACTGTGACTACCGGGCGCTGCGAATCACGGACTTGCTGGCCGCCCAGGGGATTTGGTTGATCTCGAGTGTCACCCTGGCCTGCCGTGTACACACGCTCAACGGCCGGCCCCTCGCGCCATCCCCGATCGCCAGGGAGTTCGCCGACCTGGTCGACTCGGCGATCGTCAGCGACCGCTGACGGCGCGTTGCTGTTGTCGGCGCGGACGGTTACCGGTACGGTCGGCCGTACACAGGAAAGGAGGTGGTCCGAGAAATTGATAACGTCATGGACATGTGAGGTGGCTGCGCGCTAGCGCA
>CAZZHX010000044.1:0-16203 GCA_964653535.1 uncultured Mycobacterium sp.
ACCCGGGGCCGAGCTGGCCCGCCGGATCGGCGAGGAGCGCGTCGAGCAGCGAGACCTCGCCGTGGGCGGTCTCCAGCCGGGCCGGGTCGGCGGGATGGGCGCCGAACCACAACTCGGCCTCCGGGTGCGCCGCCGGGACCGGGCGGCCCGTGAACTCGGCGATCACGGTGCGCGATCCCCACGCGTACGTCCGTAAGGCCCCGCGAAGCAGATCCACCAGAGTTATCTAACCCCGCGGAACCTAACCGCGCACCAACCGCAGGTACACCGCGGCCATCTCCAGACGCACGGCGAGGACGGCCAGCTGCTGGTCGGCGGGTGCCGCGCCGGTGGGCCCGGCCGGTTCGCCGGGCATGTCCGGGACGTCGTGGGCGGCGAGCAGGGTCACGTCGTCGAGCCCGGCGACACGCGCGGCCACCACAGTCCGCTCGTCGGCCAGCGTGAGCGCCAGTACCCGCAGCCGGTCCGGCAGCGGCCCGTCGAGCTCCTCGTCGTGGAACAGGGAGTCCACCGGCGAGCCGGCGGCCGCGCCGCGCAAGGCGGTCACCGCGTCGGCCAGGCCGGTCGCGGCGACCGCCTCGTGGGCAATCCGCAGCAGCATCGAGCTGCCGTGCCGGGCCAGCGCCAGCGTCGCGGCGCAGTCACCGGCCAGCGCCACCCGACGGCCGGCCATGCGTGCCGCGATCGTCTTAGCGGGGTTGGTGAACAACTCACGACTTGCGCTGTTGCGCAGCGTTTCGGCGTCCAGTTCGTCGGCGAGCGCCGCGAGTTCGAATGTCGCACTCGGGTCGACGACGCGCAGCGCCGCCAGGCCGGCGCCCAGGTACCGGCACAATCCGAACTCACCGGGAATCCACAGCCGCGGCGCCAGCACGGCGACCCGGCCGGCGGTGGAATCCCGCAGCGGTCCCTCGTAGGGGGCCACCACCAGCACCCGCGCGCCGCGCCGGACACCGGTGGCCGCCGCACTCACCAGCGCCGGGTCACCCGGGTCGTCGCCGGCCACGATCAGCACGTCGAGCGGGCCGACCCACGGCGGCGTCTCGCCGGTGAGAACGATCGGCGCGGACGCCGAACCGCCCAGGGTCGCCGCCAGGATGGATCCGGCCGTCTCGGCGGTGCCCCGTCCGGACACCCACACAACGCTGCGCGGACGCTCGTCGCCGGAAAGTAAGTCCAGCGCGCCCTCGTCGGCCGCCGCGGCGATCGCGCGCACCTGCGCGCCGGCCGATGACGCGGCCCGCAGCAGGCCGTCGCGGTCGGCGGCGAGCAGGCCGTCGGTGTCTTCGAGATCGACCTTCGAGGCGGCGTTCACGACGCCGCCTGCTGCGCGATTCCAGAGCTGACCCGCGCGACCACCAAAGCGACGTCCGCGGCGGTGCGGGCCTCGACGTTAAGCCGCAGGAGTGGCTCGGTATTGGAGCTGCGCAAGTTGAACCAGCTGCCGTCGCCGAGGTCGACCGTCACCCCGTCCAGGTGGTCGATTGCGTGGATCCGATCGCCGAGCGAGGTCAACACCGCGTCCACGCACCGCGGGGCGTTGGCGACACGGAAATTGATCTCACCGGAGGCCTCGTAGCGCTGGTAGTCGGCGGCCAACTCCGACAGCGGCCGTTGCTTCTCGCTGAGGGCGGCCAGCACGTGCAGCGCCGCCAGCATCCCGGAGTCGGCGCCCCAGAAGTCCCGAAAGTAGTAGTGCGCCGAGTGTTCGCCCCCGAAGATCGCGCCGGACTCGGCCATGAGGGCCTTGATATAGGAGTGCCCGACCCGGGACCGCAGCGGCGTCCCGCCGCGCTCGATGACCAGTTCGGGCACCGCGCGGGAGGTGATCACGTTGTGGATGATCGTCGCGCCGGTCTCGCGGCCCAGCTCCCGGGCCGCGACCAGGCTGGTCACCGTCGACGGCGACACGGGCCGCCCGCGTTCGTCGACGACGAAGCAACGGTCGGCGTCACCGTCGAACGCCAGCCCGATGTCGGCCCCGACGGCGCCGACGAACTTCTGCAGGTCCACCAGGTTGGCCGGGTCCAGCGGGTTGGCTTCGTGGTGCGGAAACGAGCCGTCGAGCTCGAAGTACAGCGGCACCAGGGTGATCGCATCGATCGGGCCGAGCACCGCGGGCGCGGTGTGGCCGGCCATGCCGTTGCCCGCGTCGACGGCCACCCGCAGCGGGCGCCACCCGGTGGGGTCCACCAGCGAGCGCAGGAAGGTGCCGTAGTCGTCCAGCACGTCGCGATTGGACACGGTTCCCGGCGGACCGTCGTAGCGGCGCTCGATGCCGGCGATCACGTCGTCGGCGATGACGCCCAACCCGGTCTCGGCGCCAACCGGTTTGGCGCCGGCTCGGCACAGCTTGATCCCGTTGTAGGCGGCCGGGTTGTGACTGGCGGTGAACATGGCGCCGGGGCAGTCCAGCCGCCCCGAGGCGAAGTACAGCTGGTCGGTGGACGCCAACCCGACCCGCACCACGTCCAGGCCCTGGCCGGTCACCCCTGCGGCGAACGCGGCAGCCAGCGCCGGCGAACTATCGCGCATGTCGTAGCCGATCACCACTTGCCGCGCCCCCTCGGTGCGCATCAGCCTCGCGAACGCGGCACCCAGATCGGTGACCAGTGGCTCGTCGAGTTCCTCACCGACCAGCCCGCGCACGTCATACGCTTTGACAACGCGATGGACTGCCGCGGCGGACCGAGACATGCGGGACTCCTGACGACGTGAGCTCTTGGCGCCAACACTATCGGCCCACGGCGACATCGACCGCATCGGTTTGCGACGAGACGCGCTGTTGGTCGCCGACTATTCCGAAGGGTCGGGCAACACCCGCAAATGCCCGCGGCGGCGTCCCGAACGGGGCTCAGGCGGCGCGAGCACGCCACCACTGGGCGCGCTCAGGTGCGCCCCGTTCTGATGCAGACGCGAATCGGCGAAGGCGTCAAAGCTCTGGTAGCCGTTCGCCGGCGTCGAGGACACGCCGCGGCCATGGTCGGCCGGACCGCCCTCGCGAACAGCATCCGCCAGAGCGACCAAGTCGTCCTCGTCGGGATTACCGGGCAGCGGCAAAGGTCCGGAATGCCGCACGAGCTCCCACCCGCGGGGCGCGGTGATCCCGCCGGCGTGGCCGACGCACAGGTCCCAGGAGTGGGGCTCGCGCGCGGTGGCGAGGGGGCCCACGACAGCCGTCGAGTCCGAGTACACAAACGTCAAGGTCGCTACGGCATAGTGCGGACACCCGGGCCGGCAACAGCGACGGGGAACGTTCACGATCGACAGGCTATCGTGCGGAAACGCCACCGAAGCGCCGGACACGCGCATCCGGTAAGCCCCCGATGTCCAACCGTTACCATCGGGTGTGGGCGATCCCCCCAGCTTCCCGCGCAGCGGTCGGTCCCCGGACGGGCCCCCGGTACACCGCTCAGCCGCATACCGCTCGTCGCGACACAGACGCGACATGCGCGGCCCACTGTTGCCGCCGACAGTGCCGGGGTGGCGGACGCGGGCCGAGCGATTCGACATGGCCGTGCTCGAGGCCTACGAACCGATCGAACGGCGACTACACGATCGCTTGTCCGAACTCGACGTCGCTGTTGACGAAATTCCACGGATCGCGGCCAAAGACCCTGACAGCGTGCAATGGCCGCCCGAAGTCGTCGCCGACGGACCGATAGCCCTCGCGCGGCTGATCCCTGCCGGGGTGGATGTCAGGGGCAACGCCACACGGGCGCGAATGGTGCTGTTCCGCAAGCCGATCGAGCGACGAGCCAAGGACACCCTGGAACTCGGTGATCTGTTGCACGAGATTCTGGTGGCGCAGGTCGCGATCTACCTGAATGTCGACCCCGCGGTCATCGATCCGACGATCGACGACGAATAATTCCTCCGAGCGCTATCCCGCGCGTCAGATGATGCCGCGCTTGAGGCGCCGGCGCTCGCGTTCGGACAGCCCGCCCCAGATTCCGAACCGCTCGTCGTGCTCGAGCGCGTAATCGAGGCACTCGTGGCGTACCTCGCAGCCCAGGCAGATCTTCTTCGCCTCCCGCGTGGAACCACCCTTCTCCGGGAAGAAGGCCTCCGGATCCGTTTGAGCGCACAACGCGCGGTCCTGCCACTGATCCGGGGTCAACGGAAGCGACAGCGATTCGGGTTCGAACTCGGCGTGGATGTCGGGAACCACGGTCAGGCGGGGCCGGGGAGGCGCGACCGCGACGGGGTTCATGGTGGCAAGGGGGGCGTTTGCCATGACGCCCCGAAGATGTTCGTAGGACATAGGTTGTCCGCCTTCGCAGATCGGTGGAGATCGGTTGGAAAGAGGGGTACTTCTCGGTGTTCTTCTGTACAAGCCGTGTTCTCAGTGACGTTCAATTCGAACAAGTGATCGAATCTCGGCCTGCCCCAGCGAAATCGGCTGGCCAACCGGGAAATGACACTGGTGTGATTAGACACGTGTTGACATGCCGGGTCAAGCCCCAGGGCCAAATTCCATACCATCTCGTGACCGTTTTTCGGCGTTTCTGTTGTCTTGGGCCTTCGGCGTGTCGATCCTGGCGCCGATCCTCGCTGATCACAGTCGGTCACGGCGTGGACCGCCACGCGAGCGCCGGGCGGTACTGTCAGGCCCTGTGAAGGTCACCGTCCTGGTCGGCGGCGTCGGCGGCGCCCGTTTCCTGCTGGGCGTGCAGCGGTTGCTCGGGCTCGGTCAGTTCGCCGCCCAGGGCGGCGATACTCGAGCGGGAGAGCACGAACTGACCGCGATAGTCAATATCGGTGACGACGCGTGGATCCATGGGGTGCGTATCTGTCCGGACCTGGACACCTGCATGTACACCCTGGGCGGCGGGGTCGACCCGCAGCGGGGGTGGGGGCACCGCGACGAAACATGGCATGCCAAAGAGGAATTAGCCCGCTACGGCGTGCAGCCGGACTGGTTCGGCCTGGGCGACCGCGATCTGGGGACCCACCTGGTGCGCACGCAGATGCTCAATGCCGGCTACCCGCTGTCTGCGATCACCGCGGCGCTGTGCGACCGCTGGCAACCCGGCGCACGGCTGCTGCCGGCCAGCGACGACCGCTGCGAGACGAATGTGGTGATCACCGACCCGGCCGACGGCCAACGCCGGGCGATTCACTTCCAGGAGTGGTGGGTGCGCTACCGGGCAGAGGTGCCCACCCACAGCTTCGCGTTCGTTGGTGCCGAGAAGGCCAGTGCCACAACCGAAACGGTGACGGCCATCGCCGAGGCCGACGTCATCTTCCTGGCGCCGTCCAACCCCGTGGTCAGCGTCGGGGCGATCCTGGCCGTTCCTGGTATCCGCGCCGCGTTGCGGGCGGCACCGGCCCCCGTCGTCGGCTACTCGCCGATCGTCGGCGGAAAGCCGTTGCGCGGCATGGCCGATGAGTGTCTGTCGGTGATCGGGGTCGACTCCACCGCGCAGGCCGTCGGCCGTCACTACGGGTCGCGCCGCGGCACCGGGATCCTGGATTGCTGGCTGGTGCACGCCGGCGACGAGGCCGACGTCGAGGGCGTCGCGGTGCGCGCAGTGCCGCTGTTGATGAGCGACCCCACGGTGACGGCCGCGATGGTCGGCGCCGGTCTGGATCTGGCGGGCGTGACGGCGTGAGCACCTCTGAAGTGGCCTCCTCAGGTGCGGGTCATCCGCCGGGCGGCGAGCACGGCACGGGCGGGGCCATCGAGATCCTGCCCGTCGCCGGACTGCCCGAGTTCCGTCCGGGCGACGACCTGGCCGCGGCGATCGCTGCGGCCGCCCCCTGGCTGCGCGACGGCGACGTCGTGGTGGTGACCAGCAAGGCGGTGTCCAAATGCGAGGGCCGGCTGGTGCCGGCGCCGCAGGATCCCGAAGAGCGAGACCAGCTGCGGCGCACGCTGGTCTGCGACGAAGCGGTGCGGGTGCTCGCACGCAAGGGCCGAACCCTGATCACGGAGAACCGACTCGGCATCGTTCAGGCCGCGGCGGGCGTGGACGGATCCAACGTCGATCGCGGCGAATTGGCCCTGCTGCCAGTGGATCCCGACGCCAGCGCCGCAGGGCTGCGCGCCCTGCTGCGGGAGCGCTTGAGCGTCGACGTCGCGGTGGTCGTCACCGACACGATGGGGCGGGCCTGGCGCAACGGGCAGACCGATGCGGCCGTCGGCGCTGCCGGCCTGTCCGTCCTGCATGGCTACGCCGGCTCCGTCGACCGGCAGGGCAACGAGCTGCTGGTCACCGAGGTCGCGATCGCCGACGAGGTCGCGGCGGCCGCCGACCTGGTCAAGGGCAAGCTGATCGGGATGCCGGTGGCCGTGGTGCGCGGACTCGCGCACCTGATCACGGCCGACGATAGCGTCACCGCCCGGCGGTTGGTGCGGTCCGGCGACGAGGACCTGTTCTGGCTCGGCACCGCCGAAGCCCTCGAGATGGGCCGTCGGCAGGCCCAGCTGTTGCGCAGGTCGGTGCGTCTGTTCGACGCGGAGCCGGTGCCGCCGGACTTCGTGACGGCGGCGGTCGCCGAGGCGCTTACCGCGCCGGCGCCCCATCACACCCGGCCGGTCCGGTTCGTCTGGCTGCAGAACCCGGCGACCCGCACCCGGCTGCTCGACCGCATGCAGGACCGGTGGCGCGCCGACCTCGCCGGTGACGGTCGGCCGGCCGACGCCATCGAGCAGCGGGTGGCGCGCGGCCGGATCCTCTACGACGCCCCCGAAGTCGTCATCCCGTTCCTGGTCCTCGACGGCGCCCACACCTACCCCGACCAGGCCCGAAACGACGCCGAGCACACCATGTTCACGGTCGCGGCCGGGGCCGCCGTCCAGGCCCTGTTGGTCGCGGTGGCCGTGCGCGGGCTGGGCAGCTGCTGGATCGGCTCGACGATCTTCGCCGCCGACCTGGTTCGTGCGGAGTTGGAGCTACCCGCCGACTGGGAACCGTTGGGCGCCGTCGCCATCGGCTACCCCCGGGAGCCGGCCGGGGCCCGCGATCCGGCCGACATCGCCGATCTGCTGATCCGCCGGTGAGCGCCCCGGAGAGTGTCCGGAACTCGGCGATCTCGATCCTGACGCAATGGCAGGCGCCCGACGACCCCCAGGAGTCGCTGCGCAACGCCGTCCTCGCCTTCGTGCACGCCCGCCCCGACGCCTGCCGCCGCGACTGCGTAGCGGGCCACGTCACCGCGTCGGCGCTGGTGCTCGACCACACCGGCAGCCGGGTGCTGCTGACCCTGCATCCCCGGGTGGGCCGCTGGGTGCAGCTCGGCGGGCACTGCGATGACGACGACCCCGATATCGTCTCCGCGGCACTGCGCGAGGCCACCGAGGAATCGGGAGTCGCCGGGCTGCGCATCGACCCCGCGCTGGCCGCCGTGCACGTCCACCCGGTCACCTGCTCGCTGGGCGTGCCGACCCGGCACCTGGATCTGCAGTTCGTGGCACACGCCCCCGCCGGGGCGCAGATCGCCATCAGCGACGAATCCGATGACCTGCGTTGGTGGCCGACCGACGGGTTGCCGCCGGGGTCCGACCATGCGCTGGAGTATCTGGTGGCCCGCGCGCTCCGCCGAACGTGAAGCTGGCTTCGCGCTCGGCGCCGAACGTGAAGCTGGCTTCGCGCTCGGCGCCGAGCGTCACGCCAGCATGACCGCCGGCACTCGAATTCAGGCGCTCGCGGCGCGAGACGCCCGTCAGACGTCGGAGGAGTAGCGGATTCCACCGTCGGGGATGGTGACGCCGGGCCACACCCGGGCGCCGCGCAGCAGCTCACAGCGCGCGCCGATGTCGGCGCCGTCGCCGATCACCCCGTCGCGGATCAACGCCCGCGGGCCGATGCGGACGCCGAAGCCGATGATCGAACGCTCGATGACGCTGCCCGCCTCGACCTTGGCCCCGTCGAAGATCACCGCCCCGTCCAGCCGGACACCCGGCCCGATCTCGGCGCCCCGCCCGACGACGGTGCCGCCGATCAACACTGCGCCCGGGGCCACCGCCGCGCCGTCGTGCACCAACTGCTCGCCGCGGTGGCCCTGCAACGCGGGTGACGGGGCGATCCCCCGCACCAGGTCGGCGGATCCGCGAACGAAGTCGTCGGGGGTGCCCATATCCCGCCAGTAACTGGAGTCGACGTAGCCGCAGACTTTGACGTCGGGATCAGACAATAGCGCGGGGAATACCTCGCGTTCGACCGACACCGCGCGCCCCCGCGGGATGCGGTCGATGATCGCGCGCCGAAACACGTAGCAGCCGGCGTTGATCTGGTCGGTCGGCGGGTCCTGCGTCTTCTCCAGGAAGGCGGTGACCCGGCCGTCGTCATCAGTGGGCACGCAGCCGAACGCCCGCGGGTCGGCCACCCGCACCAGGTGCATGGTGACGTCGGCATGGTGGTCGCGGTGAAAATCCAGCAGCTCGCCCAGGTCGGCACCGGAGAGCACGTCGCCGTTGAACACCATGACGGTGTGGTGGCGCAGATGGTCGACAACGTTGGCGATCCCGCCGCCGGTGCCCAGGGGCTGCTCCTCGGTGACGTACTCGAGCCGCAGGCCGAGCTTGGAGCCGTCACCGAACTCGGCCTCGAAGACGTCCGCCTGGTAGGACGTACTCAGCACCACGTGCTCGATACCCGCCGCGGCGATCCGCGACAGCAGGTGGGTGAGAAATGGCAAGCCGGCGGTCGGCAGCATGGGCTTGGGCGCCGACAGCGTCAACGGCCGCAGCCGGGTGCCTTTGCCGCCGACCAGGACCACCGCATCGACGTCGTGGTGTGCCAACCCGGGGCGTGTCAACGTCAGTGCCCCCCTTCCTGGAATCTGCGGCGTCGAGCGTTGCGCACCATCAGGCGCGACCGCAGCGCCAGGGATCCGCGCAGCGTCAATCGCAGCGGTGCCCGCCGCCACCCGCGGTGACGGTCGGCCAGGAAGAGGTAGGTGCTCTTGTGGTGGGCGGCCAGGTGACTCTCCGGGTCGTATCCGGTGGCGTGGCCGCGGTGATGCAGGACCTCCGACGACGGCACGTAGACGCTCTGCCAGCCGGCCCGGCCAAGCCGGTCTCCGAGGTCGACGTCCTCCATGTACATGAAGTAGCGCTCATCGAAGCCGCCGACTTGACTGAAGGCCGAGCGGCGCACCAGCAGGCACGATCCCGACAGCCAGCCCACCGGCCGCTCGCTGGGCTCGAGCCGCTCCTGGCGGTACGCCAGCGTCCACGGATTACTTTTCCAGAACGGTCCGATGAGCGCGTGCATGCTGCCGCGGATCAGGCTGGGCAGGTGGCGCGCCGACGGGTACAGCGACCCGTCGGGGTCGCGGATCAGCGGGCCCAGCGCCCCGGCCCGCGGCCAGCGGCCGGCGGCGTCCAGCAGGGCGTCGATGCTGCCGGGGCCCCACTGCACGTCGGGGTTCGCGACGATCACCCAGTCGGCGCCGTCGTCCCCGCTCGCGGCGAGCTGAGCGAACGCGCGGTTCATCGCGGTGCCGTACCCGAGGTTGGCGCCGGTGGCGAAGAGGCGCACGTTGGGGTAGCGCTCCACTGCCTCCTGCGGGGTGCCGTCAGTGGAGCCGTTGTCGGCCAGCAGCACGCTGACGGGACGCTCGGTGGCGAGCGACAGCGACGCCAGGAACCGCTCCAGATGGGGACCCGGGGAGTAGGTCACCGTCAAGACGGGCAGGACATCAGTCACTCTTCGAGCGTATCGGTCGATCGGCCGCGCCAGGGCCGTCCGCCGCCGCCATCGCCGCGATAAGTGCGTCACGCCACGCCCTCAGCGGCGTGAGTCCGGCCGCCACGGACTCCCGGGCACCCAGCGCGGAGTAGATCGGCCGCGGCGCCGGCCGCGGAAATTGGCCGGTGCTGACGGGCCGCACGCGCGCCGGGTCGGCGCCGCATTCCTCGAAAACAGCCTGGGCCTGCTCACACCGGGACACCGCGCCCTCGTTGGCGGCGTGCAGGACGGGCCCGGGCACGCGGTCGTCGACGATCTGCAGCAGCGCAACCGCCAAGTCGCCGACGTAGGTGGGCGATCCGACCTGGTCGGCGACCACGTCCACCGGCCCCTCGCCGTCGGCCAGCCGCCGCATGACGGCGACGAAGTCCTTGCCGGTGCCGCCGGTGTAGAGCCAGGCGGTGCGCACCACGACGGCATCCGGCAGCGCCGCGAGCACGGCCTGCTCGCCGGCGAACTTGCTCAGCGCGTAGACCCCGCGCGGATCCCCTGCGTCGCTGGGTTCGTAGGGGCGCGGCCGCGAACCGCCCGGATCCCCCTGGTAGGAGCCGCAGAACACGTAGTCGGTGGAGACGTGGACGAGCCGGGCGCCGACCCGCGCGCACGTCCGCGCGAGGTGCGCGGGCCCGGTCGCATTGACTGCGTAGGCGGCGGCCTCGTCGCTCTCGGCGCCGTCGACGTCGGTGTACGCCGCGCAGTTGACCACCACGTCGCCGGCCTCGATGATCCGCTCCGCGGCCGCCGGGTCGGTGATGTCCCACTGCGTCGACGTGAAGGAGACCGTGGCGCGGCCCCTGGCGGCCGTCAGCGCGGACAGAGTGACGCCCAACTGACCGCCCGCACCCGCGATCACGATCCGTTCTGGCCGTTGCGACCTGCCTGTCACGGTGTCGAGTGTGGCACGGCCCGAGCAACCCGGGCCACGCCGGAGCTGCGCCTACCGCCACACCCCTGTTGCTTAAGTAAACTATTGGGGTGTTTGTGCAACGTGTGGCTCGTGTGGTTGCGATGGCGGTGGCCGTCGCGGTCGTGATGGGCACCGGGATCGCCTGGAGCAACATCCGCTCGTTCGAGGGCGGCATCTTCCACATGTTCGCGGCGTCCCTGGGCCAGGGCGGCGACGACGGCGCAATCGACATCCTGCTGGTCGGCATGGACAGCCGCACCGACGCGCACGGCAACCCGCTCACCCAGGAAGAACTGGACACGCTGCACGCCGGCGACGACGACGGCACCAACACCGACACCATCATCCTGGTCCGGATACCGAACAACGGAAAGTCGGCCACCGCCATCTCCATTCCCCGGGACTCTTACGTCGCGGCCCCCGGTCTGGGCAAGACCAAGATCAACGGCGTCTACGGCCAGACCCGGGAGGCGAAGCGGACCAGCCTGGTCAAGGCGGGTCATTCCGCCGAGGAAGCCGCCGCGCAGGGCACGCAGGCGGGCCGCGAGGCGCTGATCAAGACGGTCGCCGACCTCACCGGGGTCACCGTCGACCACTACGCGGAGATCGGTCTGCTCGGCTTCTCACTGATCACCGACGCGCTCGGCGGGGTCGATGTATGCCTCAAAGCGCCTGTCTTCGAACCGCTCTCGGGTGCGGACTTTCCGGCTGGCCAGCAGCGGCTCGACGGCCCGGATGCGCTGAGCTTCGTGCGCCAGCGCCACGACCTGCCGCGCGGCGACTTGGACCGGGTGGTCCGCCAGCAGGTGGTGATGGCCTCGCTGGCCCACCGGATCATCTCGAGCAAGACGCTCTCCAGCCCGACCACGGTGCAGCGGCTCGAGGCCGCCGTCCAACGTTCGGTGGTGATCTCCACGGGCTGGAACGTCCTGGATTTCGTCCAACAGCTGTCCTCGCTGGCCGGAGGCAAGGTTGCCTTCGCCACCATCCCCGTGCTCGACGGCGCCGGCTGGAGCGACGACGGCATGCAGAGCGTCGTGCGCCTCGACCCGCACCGGGTCGCCGACTGGGTCGCGGGGCTGCTGCACGAGCAGGCGCAGGGTAAGACCGACGTCCTCGCCTACACCCCGGCCAAGACCACCGCCATCGTCGTCAACGACACTGACATCAACGGCCTGGCCGCCGCGGTGTCAGAAGTGTTGAGCGCCAAGGGGTTCACCACCGGCCCCGTCGGTAACAACCAGGGCGGCCACATCAAGACCAGTCAGGTCCGGGCCGCCGCCGCCGACGACCTGGGCGCCACGCAGGTGGCCAAGGAACTGGGCGGGTTGCCGGTGGTAGCCGACTCGTCGATCGCCGTCGGGACGGTGCGGGTGGTGCTCGCCAACGACTACACCGGCCCGGGTTCGGGACTCGGGGGCGATGTCTCGTCGACGGCCGCACACGTGTCCGATGCCGCCGCGGTGGTCGATCCGAATGTGCCCGCACCGTCGCCGATCCTCACTGCGGGCTCCGCCAAACCGGATTGCATCGACTGACTACGCTCAGCGCCGCGATCCTGGATCCGCTGCTGCGGGCCGACTCGGTCGGGCCGCGCATCACCTATTACGACGACGCTACGGGAGAGCGCATCGAACTGTCCGCGGTGACGCTGGCGAACTGGGCCGCCAAGACCGGTAACCTCCTTCGCGACATGGGCGCCGGGCCCGCGAGCCGCGTCGCCATCCTGCTGCCCGCGCACTGGCAGACGGCGGCGGTCCTGTTCGGCGTGTGGTGGATCGGTGCCGAGGCGGTGCTCGAGCTAGGCGGGGCCGATCCCACGGAAATAGCCCTGTGCACCGCCGACCTGCTGGAGCAGGCCGACAGCGTCGTGAGCGGATCCGCCGGCGAGGTGGCCGTCTTGTCGCTGGACGCGTTCGGCCGCCCGGCTGACGGCTTGCCGCTCGGCGTCACCGACTACGCCACCGCGGTGCGGGTACACGGCGACCAGATCGTGCCCGAACCCCACCCGGGTGTGGCGCTCGACGGCCGGTCGGTCAGCGAGATCCTCGAACAGTGCCGACACTCCGCCGAGGTGCGAGGTGTGACAGCGAGTGACCGGGTGCTGTCGAGCGCCTCATGGACCCGCGCCGACGATCTGGTGGACGGCCTTTTGTCGATCATGGCCGTTGGCGCGTCGCTGGTTCAGGTGGCCCATGCCGACGCCAACCCCGATCCTGGTGCGCGGCAACGCAGGATCGACACCGAGAAGGTCACCCGGGTGCTGTGAGCGCCGACGGCTATTCTGGCGAACCGGCAGATCGAAAGGGTCCATCGCGGATGGCGAACGACACGCCCCCCAAGCCACTGGACGGGTTTCGGGTTATCGACTTCACCCAGAATATCGCCGGCCCACTGGCCGGACAGGTGCTCGCCGACCTGGGCGCCGAGGTGATCAAAGTCGAGGCACCCGCCGGTGACGCGGCACGCCACATCAGCACGGTGCTGCCCGGACGCGCACCGCTACCCACGCTGTTCCTGGCGCACAACCGGGGCAAGAAATCGGTGACCGTCGACCTCACCACCGATGAGGGCCGCCAACACATTCTGCTGCTCACCGACACGGCCGACGTTGTGCTGGAAGGGTTTCGGCCCGGCGTGATGGAGCGCCTGGGCCTGGGTCCCGACGACCTGCGCGCCCGCAACCCCACACTGGTCTATGCGCAGCTGTCGGCCTACGGCGGAAACGGGCCCCACGGCAGCAGGCCTGGAGTCGACTTGATGGTCGCCGCCGAATCGGGCATGACCACCGGAATGCCCACGCCGAGCGGCAAACCCCAGATCATCCCGTTCCAGCTCGTCGACGCCGCCAGCGGCCACGTGCTCGCCCAGGCGGTGCTGGCCGCGTTGCTCAACCGCGAACGCCATGGGGTGGCCGACGTCATCCGGGTCGCCATGTACGACGTCGCGGTGTCGTTGCAGGCCGGCCAGCTCACCATCCACCTGAACAAGCCCGCAGCCGGTCCCGCGCCGAGAGCCGACGCGGCACCGAAAACGAAGCCGCGCAAGGGCGTCGGCTTCGCGACCCAGCCTTCGGACGCGTTCAAGGCCGCCGACGGCTACCTGGTGATCAGCGCCTACGTGCCCAAGCACTGGGCGAAACTCTGCCAGGTCATCGACCGGCCCGACCTGCGCGACGACGAGCGGTTCATCGACCAGCGTTCGCGCGCAATCAATTATCACGACTTGGCCGAGGAATTGGAGAAGGCGCTGGCCGCTAAGACCGCCGCCGAATGGGTTGAGCTGCTGCAGAAAGCCGGCCTCATGGCCTGCCTGCCCTACACCTGGAAGCAGGTCGTCGACACCCCGCTGTTCGCCGAAAATGACCTCGCCCTGCGAGTCGGCGGAAGCGGCAGCGACGACAAGGATGGGGCCGTCACGGTGGTGCGGATGCCAGCGCGCTACTCCAGCTTCGACGCCACGGCAACCGATCCCCCGCCCGCGCCGGGACAACACAACGAGCAGTACCTGACGTGACCGCGCCTCAGCGCAACAGCGCCCGCGACATCACGACGCGCTGAATCTGGTTGGTGCCCTCGTAGATCTGGGTGATCTTGGCGTCGCGCATCATCCGCTCGACGGGAAAATCCTGCGTGTATCCGTACCCGCCGAACAGCTGCACCGCGTCGGTGGTGACCTCCATCGCGACGTCGGACGCGAAGCACTTCGACGCGGCGGAGATAAAGCCCAGGTCGCCCTCCCCGCGCTCCGCGCGTGCGGCCGCCTGGTAGACCATCAGGCGCGCGGCCTGCACCTTCATCGCCATGTCGGCCAGCATGAACTGCACACCCTGGTTGTCACTGATCGACCGCCCGAACTGCTTGCGTTCCTTGGTGTAGTCGATCGCGGCGTCCAGCGCGCCTTGTGCGATACCGACCGCCTGCGCCCCGATGGTGGGCCGGGTGTGGTCCAGGGTCGCCAGGGCGGTCTTGAAGCCCGTCCCCGGCTCGCCGATGATCCGGTCGCCTGGGACGCGGCAGTTCTCGAAGTACAGCTCGGTGGTGGGCGAGCCCTTGATGCCGAGCTTGCGCTCCTTGGGGCCGACGGTGAACCCCTCGTCGTCCTCGTGCACCATAAACGCCGAGATTCCGTTGGCGCCCTTGTCCGGGTCGGTCACGGCCATCACCGTGTACCAGGCCGACGCGCCGCCGTTGGTGATCCAGCACTTGGCGCCGTTGATGATCCAGCCGTCCCCGTCGGCCTTGGCCCGGGTCCGCATCGCCGCCGCGTCGCTGCCGGCCTCACGCTCGCTCAGCGCGTAGGACGCCATGGCGGTGCCGTCGGCGAGCTGCGGCAGCACCTGCTTCTTGAGTTCGTCGGAGCCACGCAGGATCAGGCCCATGGTGCCGAGCTTGTTCACCGCGGGGATCAGCGACGCCGATGCGTCGACGCGGGCGACCTCCTCGATGACGATGCACGCCGCCACCGAGTCCGCACCCTGCCCGCCGTACGCCTCGGGCACGTGCACGGCGTTGAAGCCCGACGCGTTGAGCGCGTCGAGCGCCTCCTGCGGGAACCGCGACTTCTCGTCGACGTCCGCGGCGTACGGGGCGATCTCCTTCTCCGCCAGCGCCCGGATCGCCTCCCGCAACAGCTCGTGCTCCTCCGGTAACTGGAACAGATCAAAGCCGGGGTCTCCGGTCCAACCCGCCGTGTTCGACGCCATGTCCGCCTCCTCGCTACTGATCGGTAACTTTACCGTGCAACTGCTGCACCGCCGCATCCCTGGCCCGCACACTCTCGGCCAGCTCGTCCTGGAACGCCGCGACGCGCGCCCGCAACTGCGGGTCGGACGACGCGAGGATCCGCACGGCGAGCAGGCCGGCGTTGCGGCCACCGCCGATCGACACCGTGGCCACCGGGACACCCGCGGGCATCTGCACGATCGACAACAGCGAGTCCAGGCCGTCCAGCCGGGCCAGGGGCACCGGCACCCCGATCACCGGCAACGGCGTCACCGAGGCGACCATGCCGGGCAGGTGGGCGGCGCCGCCGGCTCCGGCGATGATGACCTCGATGCCGCGGTCGGCCGCGCCGCGGGCGTAGTCGAGCATCGCCTGCGGCGTGCGGTGCGCCGACACCACGCGCACCTCGGCCGGGATCTCGAACTCGGCCAGCGCGGCGGCGGCGTCTGACATCACCGACCAGTCGCTGTCGCTGCCCATAATCACCGCGACCCTTGCGCGCTTACTCATCTGCGCCGCTCCTCCTCATCATCACTGCGCTCTGCATCGTCGCGTCGCTCTAGCCATGCGGATCCCATCCGTCGGTCCAGAGCGCGTGCGACATCCAGTGTGCCGCCAACTCCGCGCGTTCACGCAACACCGCCAGCCCGGCCGGGTCGACGCAGTCGCCGTGGCCGAGAAAATTGACGTGCCCGACCTTGCGGCCGGGCCGCTCAGCCTTGCCGTACAGGTGGACCCGCGCTTCCGGCATCCGCGCGAACAGGTGGTGCAGCCGCTCGTCGGCGCTCATCGCCGGCGGCTGCGGCGCGCCCAGCACGTTGGCCATCACGGTCACGGGCGCGATGGCGGCGGTGTCGCCCAGCGGGTAGTCCAG
>CAZZHX010000045.1:0-16104 GCA_964653535.1 uncultured Mycobacterium sp.
ACCCGGCTTCGGGTCGCTAAAATCGACGGACCGCGATGTGCGTCGGGGTTCAATGAAACCCGGTCGGCTCCGGTGACGACAGCTGCGACCGCGCCGTCTCCGAACAGGCTGACACCGATGAGGGCGGGTATCGAGGTGTCATCGCGTTGCAGTGTCAGTGAGCACAGTTCGACGGACAGCAGCACCGCCACGTGCTCCGGATACCCGTGCAGGTAGTCGTAGACCCGCGCCATCCCCGCAGCACCGGCCATGCAGCCCAGTCCGAAGAGCGGCACACGCTTGATGTCTTGCCGCAGTCCGATTCGGGAGATCAGCCGGGCGTCGATGGTAGGAACCGCGACACCGGTGCTGGAGACCATGACGATGGTGTCCACCTCGCATGGTTCGATGTTGGCCTCTGCCAACGCGGAACGTATGGCCTGCTCACCGAGGTCAACGGCAACCTCGAGGTAAGCGTCATTCGCTTCGGTGAAGCCCGTGATGTGAGGGTAACGCGACAGCGGAAGCGCCAGGCTGCGGTGGTCGACACCGGCCGTCTGGGCGAAGCGCATAAACCCTGGCTCGGCGAAGTCGGTCAACTCCCGTGACACGTCGTCCTGGTCGTATCGGTGTGGTGTGAGCGCCACTGCGACGCTGGCGATACGTGGGGACGAGAACCTTTGGGGGGCAAATAAGGTCGCCGGTGTGAACTGTGTTGATACGGCCATACCCTGACAACGTCCAGCAGGCTCAAAGGTTCATCAGATCGCCGCTGAGTGAACAACGACACAATCCGATGTTCGCGTGACACGAGGAGCAATTGTCCCACTGTGAGCGAAGTCGCCAGCGGCACCGCCTGGGTGGCTTTTTTAAGGCGCGGCTACCAGTTCCGCGACATCGCTGTGCAGTTGAGCGAGTCCCCGATCAAAGGTCGCCAGCCGACCGTGGTGGGCGCGGGCCAACTGCACAAGGTAGGTAGCGGTCACCTGCCGGTGGCTGACGACGCCGGCGAGTTGAACACTGGCGAACGAGACACTGTCAGGACAGAATTCATGACGCGGATCACCCATGATCGAGTCGACGATCACCCCGGCGGTCGCCGCCGGCTGACCGTGCCTGGCCGACCGCCGAACCAGGCTGCCCTGAGTGATAGGGCAGGTCGCGAAGGCTTCCTGCGCCGCGGCGAGCCAGGTCTCTGCTGGATCGTGATAGATGTGATCGGCGACCACCAACGACACCAAAACGTTGCTGTCAAGCAGAATCGTCATTCGTCGTCCAGGGCGCGCACATCCTCGGTGGTGATTACCGTGCCGAAGCTCAGGACCGGCAGGCCTGTCCGTGGACTCGGCGATACCGCGGCACAGGTGTCGTGGCCCATTGCGCGGCGCATCAGGTCGGTGACCGTCTGGCTGAGCGTGCGCCGGGTGTCATGGGCGATAGCCATCAGTTTGCGGTGCACATCGTCAGGGCGATCGACGGTTGTCCGCACATCATCATCACATCATCATCACAACATCATCACAACATCATGATGCATTGGGGCAGAAGCTATGCCGGGGGCGCTGTTGTGTCGCCCCATCCATGCACGGTTGCCTGGGCCCCTAGGAAAATCAGCGGCGCAGGGGTGCGGCCGCCCTGAACTGTGCGGGTTTACGTTGAGAGGACCAACGCAGCCAGCGTTCCCAGGCATGCACCGACGTACGTTGCCATGCCCTGTCTATTGCCGGGCTGACTCGGCGCGCAATCTCCAGGAGCCAGATCAGCGGTACGCGAGCGAGTAGGACGGCCAGTCCGAGCCACGGCGACGGTAGCCGGTACCGCTTGCGGTTCCGGGACTGCATGAACAACCGGGCGTAGGCGGCCTGGATGTGCAGATGCATCCGGGCCCGCAGGCGTTGCACGCCGCGGTGGTCGGGCAGCGGCGCAAAGGCGGGGACGAACGACTCGACGAGCTCTGACCCGACTGCGCCCGAGTCATGGGAACGGGTGGCGTCGAACAGGTAGAGCATCCGGACTCCGTCGGCGATGCTCTGCGGGAAGATGTCGGATTGCATACCAACCAGGTGACCCAGGTAGCGGTTGAAATGCAATGCGGCTCTGATCTCGGCCGGGGAGGTCAGGTAGCCCAGCAGGTACAGACCGATCCCCGGACCGATGCTCCCCCCGATCAGGGTCAACATCATCTCGGCCTGACTGATCGGCAGCCCCCACCGTTGAGCATCCCACTCCGGGTGGCCGGCCACCCGGCGGCGGACGCTGACATGCATGACCCGCACCTGCATCGACATGCGCCGTCCGAGCGAACCGGGCGTCAGTGCGGCGCCGGGACGACACACCTCGATCCACCAGCGACTCGTTTCCAGATAGCGGTTGAGCGCGGAGTCCCCGGCGTAACCGCCTGACAGGGACAGCGGCACCGCCAACGAAGCCTCGGTGTAAGCGTCCAGAGTGCTGGCATTGCCCATCGACCCCAGGGCGTAACCCCACCGCCGCCACACCGCGGCACCCTCCTCGACCAGCCGGGCGTCCACCCAGTTCGGGATCTGCTCGAACTCGGCGAACAGCGCCCTCATCGACTCTGGCGCTTCGGGTACATCGCCAACGGAGGTCGCCAGCGCCCGATTAAGCAATTCGGAGGACCGTTGCGGGCCCAGCGGCCCGTGGAACGTCTCGTCGACGAAGCACTCGGCCACCGGGTCTCCCGCGTTCAGCAGCCGGGCGTAGCCCTGGGCCACCTGCTCGCTGGGAAACAGGTCGAAGCCGGTGAGGCGCTTGATCCGAGAACGATTTCGGGCATGCGGGCCCGCGTCGCGCGCCTCCGGCCACCGAAACGCACTGGGAATAAACATGATTTGCTCCTCCCGCCAGTCTCAGGTCCAGAGTGCGCTGCCATCGCTGCGACGCCATGCTCGCTGCCCCAGGATAGTTCGACCATCGACCGGTGAGAACTGGTATCCGGACTCTGTCAGCACGGGCGCGGGTGTCCTTATTGCGGAGCAGGCTGCGACAGCGCCGCAATCGCTTCCTGCGGGGAATCGGAGGATGTCGAGATCTCTCCCACGTAAGGGTGCGCCAGCTCCAGAATGAGGAAGAGGTTAGTGGCGACGATGACGCCGACGACGGCCACCATCGGGTAGTGCAGGACGGGTTTGTCGACGCCGTAAATGATGGCGGTCCCGAGAACCGATCCACTGGTCAGGAAGATGACCGCCCACAGCTCCCACGGCGGTCCCGTGTCGGCGCGGGCCGTGAGTATTCGCGCGGTACGGGCCTGACCGGTCTTGTCGAGGTTGGACAGCGACGTCGCCAGGAAACCCTTCTGCATGTCGGTCTTCGGCTGGACCCCCTGGTAGGCGGTGTACGGGGTTGCGAGGGCACGGTCGGCCTCCGCGCAATGGGCGTCGCCGGCTTGGGACCACTCGGTGACGGCGGCGTGGGCGTAGGCCGACAGGGCGTGCTTGAGGCGGTCAGTGTCGGTCGCCTCGAACACGACTGAATCTCGGGCCAGTTGCACTGCTGCCGCGCCTTCGGCGTGGGCGTTGGCGTCGGCGGTGTTGATCTGGCCCCACATCGCGGAAACAACGAAGCCGACGAAGAATGCGTAGACGAACCCGATGAAGCCGTGCGCGAACTTGATGACGTCGTTATTGTCGTCCGCGCTCAGTGCGGGATATCGACCCCGGACATACCGCTGGATGAGGATCGCTCCGCCCGCGATGACCACGATCAGACCGAACAGCAGCAACCATGGCGGGACGTAGGTCACGAGCGATCGACTCACAGGGTGCGCTCCTCGCCAATGACGGCGAGGATCACGTGCTGACGGCGGCGGCGACGGCGTCCGTCCGGATTTCTGTGCGGATGGCGCTCACGCCGGCGCGACCCGATCCGCATCGTCGCGGACCACTCGCTGGCGCAGGCGGCGCAGCCCGCGGGGGGCCCACCAGTTCGCTCCGCCGAACACCCGCATGAAGGCCGGTACCAGCAACATCCGCACCAAGGTGGCGTCCACCAACACCGCCAGTGTCAGCCCGACGCCGAACATCCGCATGAACGAGACATCGGCGGTCGTCATCGCGGCGAACGAGACGGACATCAACAGCGCCGCCGCGGTGATGACGCGGCCCGTGTGGGCGATCCCCAGGGCGACGCTCTCGTCGTTGTCGGCGCGTGTCCGGGCCGAGTCGAGCCAGTATTCACGGATGCGGGCGATCAGGAAAACCTCGTAGTCCATGGAGATTCCGAACGCGATGCAGAACATCATGGCCGGAATGGTGGCGACCAGCGTGCCGCTCGGTGTGGTGCCCAGTGCCCGGAGGTGACCTTCCTGGAAGATCCACACCAACGCGCCGAACGCCGCGGTGAGCGATAAAACGTTGAGCACCACCGCTTTGATCGGTAACACCACGCTGCCGGTGAGCATGAAGAGCAACACCAGCATGACGACGGCGATGAAACCTAAGACCAGCGGCAAGCGGGACATGATCGCGGTGACGCCGTCGCGGTTGGTCTGCGCGTTGCCGGTCATCAGCACTGTCTGACCACCCGGCGTCGCCACCCGATGCAAGCTGTCCAGCTGGGCGTCGGAGGCCGTGGAGTACAGCGGCGCGGTGCTGGACACCGTCACAAAGGCACTGCCCTGCGCCACACCGGCGGGCGCCGACGGCGGTCCCGTGCGCACTCCGGCGACGAACGTGGCGGTCGGGGTGGAAACCCCCGCGACGTCGGCGACCCGGGACAGCTGCTCGGCGTACGCATCGAGTTGTTGGGTGACCGGCTCGTGGATGTCGGGGACGACGATCGTCACCGCGGTCTGCGCAGCCCCATTGAACTGGCTGCGGACCACGTCGCCCACTTGCCGCGACGTCGCCGTGGTCCGCAACACCCGATCATCGGGGTTCCCCCACCGGACGTGCAGGAACGGCGCACCCAGCAGGAGCAGCAGGCCGATAATCGCCAGGCCTGTCGCGAGGGGCCGGCGCATGGCCGCCGTCGCGGTCCGATACCAGAAGTTGCGGGTGATCGGCTGCGGCGTCGGTTCGGGGCTGCGAAACAATCGGCGGCCCAGGCGGCGGAGGTCGTACGAGTCGATCCGTTCGCCCAGCAACACGATCAGGGCGGGTGCGATCACCACCGCCGCCAGGGCGGCCAGCGCGACCACCACTATGCCGGAGTAGGCGAACGACCTCAGGAAGTACACCGGGAAAATCGCCATCGGCACCATCGCCAGGCCCACCGTCATCGCCGAAAACAGCACCGTGCGGCCCGCCGTCGCCATCGTGCGCACCAGCGCCTCGTCGCGGGGGCGGCCGGCATCCAGCTCGTCGCGATAGCGGCTGATGATCAGCAGCGTGTAGTCGACAGCCAGGGCCAGACCCAACGCGGCCGCCACGTTCAGGGCGAAGATCGACACGTTTGTGAACAGCGCCACGCCCCGCAGCGCCGCGAGTGAGCCCACAATCGCAAACCCACCGACGGCCAGCGGGATCGCCGCTGCCAGCAGGCCGCCGAAGACCCAGATCAGCGCAGCGAAGCTGACCGGCACCGCGACAGATTCCATGCGCACCAGGTCTTTCTCGGTCCGCTGAATGAGCTGTGCGTAGAGCAACGCCGGGCCGCCCGCGCGGACCGACACCCCGTCGCGGTCGTGCGCGAGCTCTGCGGCCAGTGCCTGGGCGTGTTTGGGTGCGGTGTTCTCGTCGCCGGTGAGCGAGGCCACGATCAGCGCCGACTTGCCGTCGGCGCTGACCGTTCCCGGGGGCGGGGCCGGCGCATCCCAGGGTGAGGACACTCCGGTGACGAACGGGGACCGGGCGAGTTTATCGGTGATGTCGGTGCCCACTGCGCGGGCGGGACCGTCGGTGACCCCGCCGTCCGAACTGACCAGCAGCAGCATCTGCAAGTCGCCCCGGTGGAACTTCTGGGCTAATACCACTGCGCCGCGGGCGGATTCGGATTTCGGGTCCACTAAGCCGCCGCCGGAGAGGCTGGACGCGGCTGGCAGGCCGAAGACGGCCGCGGCGGCCATGACAAGGACGGCGACCGCGATGATCTTTCGCGGCGACACCAGGGCGAAGCGGGCCAAGGTCGCCAGTAGGTCTGATCTGGGGCGGTGAGGGCCGCCCGCGCGCGTTTTCCCGGGTTCGGGCTCGGTGTCCGTTATGGGGCTTGTCACTGCGAACGTTCCCCGCACGCGGCCGCCAGGTCGGCTAGCTCGGCGCGCACCGGGTCGCTGATGGCCATCTCCGCCAAATCCGTGAGCGCAGACGTGAGTCGAAAGTCGATCAAGTCTTCAATCCTTCGTAGAGCCCCCGATTCGAGGATCAACGTCCGCCAGCGGTCTATTGCGGTGTCGTCGAGCTCATCTGTGTTCATCAACGCGGTGATTTCTCGCGCGGTCGGCGCGTCCGCCAACTCGCAGGCGGTCACCACAAGGCTAGTCGCTTTGCGTTCCAGCAGGTCACCTCCGGTGGGCTTGCCCGTCTCCGCCGGTGCGCCGAAGACGCCGAGAATGTCGTCGCGCAGCTGGAAGGCCTCGCCGATAGCGCTGCCGTAGCGACCGAGCTGGGCCATCAGCCGCTCGTCGCAGCCGGCCATCGCCGCGCCGATCTCCAGCGGCCGGCGCACGGTGTAGTTCCCGGACTTACGCCGCGCCACGTCCAGCACCGACTCCAGCGACGGCATTCCGCGGACGTCGTTCATCAGGTCGGCGAACTGGCCGATCGCCAACTCGGCGCGCATCGCGTCGTAGCGCGGCCATACCCTCTGCAGGCGGCGCTGCTCGACGCCGCTGTCCCGCAGCATCTGCTCGGCCCAGATCATGCACAGGTCGCCCAGCAGGGTGGCTCCCGATTCTCCGAACCGCCGCGCCGACCCCGGCAACCCGCGCTCGCGATGCCACTGCGCCAGTTGAACGTGTACCGCGGGAAGGCCCCGCCGTTCGGCGGAATCGTCCATCACGTCGTCCTGGATGAGGGCGAAGCCGTGCAGCAACTCCACACTGGCCGCGGCCCGCAACGCCGCCGCGCTCGGCGCCGCCCCGCACAGCCAGCCCAGGTACATGAACGTCGACCGCACGCACTTGCCGCCCGAGACGAACTCCGCCACCATGTCGCCGGCCACCCCGAGGCCCGCCCCGTCCAATTCGCCGGCGCGTGCGGCGATGAACTCGGCGACCTCGTCGAGCACGGCCGACCGGAAGTCCGTCCGCCAAGCGGCGTCGGCGGCGGCCGGCGCCCGGTAGCTGGGCGCTGCGGGCACCGATCGGATTTCGTCCACGGACGGCGCCGCCTCTGCGCGCGGCATGTCGATCACACGAGTTCGCACCTGGTGTTCCCCCGCCTCATTTTGGCCCGACGCCCCTGTTAGCCGGGCTTTCTCAGGTTGTTACGAAACTACGCCGCATCCGGTTCGAAAATTGGGCGTTTAACGTCGTTAATTACCAGTTAATTGACTGACGTGCTGACGCGTTGGGGGGTTCGCCGCGCCCCTGAACGGGGTTTATGCTCAATGGAGCCGATGGGGCGTAGGGGAAGGTGCGAGATGATTGCGGCATTCGGATTCGAGGCCCTGGGTGTGGTCGTCGGCGACATGTACTTCGTCGACCCGGCCCCGCAACCCGGTCAGGACACCCCGGAGCGGGGAGTGAGGCTGGAACTGCGTCTGGTCAACAGGGGCGAGCCCCGGGGGTCGATCTATGCCGGAGTCCCGATCGCGTTCACCCGTCCGGTGTGGCGGGTGGACCTTTTCGGGTCCACTCAGAGTCCACCCGGGACGCTGGACAGGGCCCATCACCACCCCCGCTTCGACGGGTGGGAACCCGGACGGCGCAACTTCGTCGCCGAGTTGTCCGCCGACCCGCTGTCGTGGCTGGCCGATCAGCTGTCCGACCCGGCAGCCGTGCTGGCCCGGGCGGGTGTTGGTGCGGACGAGTTCACCGCGGCCGACGAGACCGGACTCGCGGCGGCGGCCCCGGAGATCGTTGCCGCCGTCAAGCGGATGCTCGAGCAGGTGCGCGACGGAGAATTGGCCCCGACCCCGGCCCAGCCGGTTGCTGCCGCCCGCACCGGCTGGCTCTGATCTCGGTGGGAGACCACCGGGCCGGTCTCGCCCGGTGCTACCGTGCCGTTCACGGCGGATGCGCGGTCACCTCAAGCCGGCTCCGGGAGTCAGCCCGGCGAGCGGCGGCACCAGGGAAGTTCCGGCCATTCGCCGAAGGAGATCCTGGAGCAGTTGCCGGCTGCACTCCTGTTGGAGCGGATCCCGGTTCCGGTGCTCGCCATGACGAGGGACGGAACCATCGTGTTCGCCAACACGGCGTTCGCGGAGATGGTGGGTCATGAGCACGACAGCTTGGCGGGGTCGGCCTTCCCCGAGATCTTCCACAGCATGCCGGCTGAGGTGGCAGCGCTTGTTGGGACGGACGCACTGGCGAATCTGGTTGTGGAACTGCGCCATCGTGAGGGTTGGACGGTGCGGGCCAGGATGAGTAAGTCGATGATGCGTCGCGAGGACCCAGTGGCGTTGGTGACGTTCGAGAATCTGACGGATCGTCTGTGGGTTGACGAGCGCTGGTGCCGGTCAGCGGGCGTCGACGGAAACATGTTTCACGGCCAGTGCGTGACGCCGGTTCACGAATTGGGTGAAATAGTCAACCCGGTCGGGATTGGTGAAGCTCGGCAGCGCCAGTATCCACGTTATTCGGAGGTTATCGAGGAATTGCTCGGGTTGGTCAGGATCGCTGATCCCGCGGGCACCCAACCACAACGCCGCGATCATGGTGGCGATGTGTTTGGGATTGTGGTGGTCGGCGATGTCGCCCTCGGTTATCGCGTCGCGGATGAGGGCGGTGAAGATCTCGATCCATGATTGCCACACCGTGGTTGGTGCCGTGCTCGTGGTCTCCAAGCTCTCCAACAGCCGCAGTCCTGCTCGGGCCGCGTCGTGTTGGGCATCGTGAACGGCGAGTAGGCAGACGATTTCCACCAGAGTTTCCAGTCCCGACATCTTGCGAGCGACCAACTCTGCCAGCGCGGAACGGCTCATCCCGATCATGTCGTCGACGATCGCCGTGGCCAGTGCCTGCTTGGAGGAGAAGTGAAAGTACATCGCGCCTTTAGTCAGCTCGGCCTCGGCCAGGATGTCATCGAGGTTGACCGCGCTGTAGGAGCGATGAGCGAACTGGCGCGATGCCGCCGCGATGAGTCGCTCGCGTGTGGTGCCAGCCGGGCGGTCGCTGGCGTCGGTCATTGCACTTCTGTCCGGTCCCGGCTATCCGGCCGCGGCCGGTCGCCGCGGCATTCCCTCCGATGATAGGGGAGCGGTCACCCCGCGACACACGCGCGTCACGCCGTCCGGCTAACCGGCTGTCGTGATAGGAACGGTCATGCGGCCGTTCCGGATTGGCCCGTCGGCCGTTCTCGCGGTGATGCTGGTGTCGGCCGCCTGCGCCGGGTCGGGTGCGCTCGTGCATCAGGGGTCCCCATCACCGTCGGCGCACGGCACCGCCGTCAACCCCGCTAACATCAGGAGGGTCGGTCGTGAGCTGCCGCCCGACTACGAGGTGACCAGCGGCATCCCCGGCGCGCCGCGACTGGCGTGGAGACTCAACTCGGGGGGTGTCGGGGCCACGCCGCCACAATGCGCGACGCTCGCCGACCCCGGCAACGGCCGCGACCAATCGGCGCAGGGCGTCTCCGGGTCGGGCGCGGGCGGGATCGTCGACGCGGTGGCGGTGTCGCTGTCCGGTTCGCCGTCGCCGCTCGCTCTGGACCGCGACGTCGTCGCCGCCTGCGAGCAATGGACGATGACGGCCGATCGAACCACCGTCAGCGTTCGCCTCACCGACGCCCCGCACATCGACGACGCCGACACCCTCGGCATGGTGGCCGACATCAGGACATCGGTTGAATCCGGCACCGAAATCGATTCGCGAGCCTACACATTCACCGCCTATCTGGGTGACTGCTACGCGTTCACCACGCTCACCATCGATCCCGGTTCGGCGCACCCGTCGCTGCCGCCGCAGTTCGCCGCCGATCTGCTGGTCAAAACGGTGTCCATCTTGCGCAGTTGAACGTCTGCGTTGGGTAGATTGGCCACAATGGTGAAGACAGTGCTCGCGATCGCATCCGTGTGCCTGCTTGCCGGCTGCTCATCGGAGACGAAGACCTCGTCGTCGAAGGTCGACATCTCCCGTGTCGCGGCCGTCAAGTCGAGCTTCGGCCCGGATTTCACCGTCACCGACGTCAGCGAAAGAGCCATCGATCCCAAGTTTCTGGCCGCCCGCAAGCTGCCCGACGGCCTGACTTTCGATCCCGCCCAGTGCGCGAAAGCGGCTCTCGGGCCGGATATGCCGCCGGACCTGAAGGGCAATATGGCCGCGGAGTCCGCCGAAGGCGGCGGCATCCGATATGTCGTCATTGCCGTGGAGACCTCCAAAGAGGTGCCGATCAACGACCCAAGCAAAGACTGCAGCAAAGTGGGGTTCTCCGGACCCCAGCTGCGGGGGGCCATCGAGGTGATCGAGCCCCCGCACATCGACGGGGCGCACACGCAGGGCATCCACCGCGTCCTGCAGGCGATCTACGGCGGCGGGGCCCACACCGGCGAGCTCTACGACTACTCCGCGCAGTTCGGTGACTACCAGGTGATCGTGATCGCCAATCCGCTCGTCGTACCGAATCAGCCGGTGGCCAAGGTCGATATGCACCGCGCCCGCGACTTGCTGGTCGCGGCTGTGGCCGCGATCCGGAGCTGATCGGGCCTACCGCACGCCGCGCGGGCGGAACTGGATACTCACGCGCGGGCCCGTCGGTGCGGACGTCTTGGGAACCGCGTGTTCCCAGCTACGTTGGCACGATCCACCCATCACCAGCAGATCGCCGTGCGCCTGTGGCAGACGCAACGTTCGCCCGCCGCCGCGCCGCCGCAACGCGAAGGTGCGGGTGGCGCCCAGGCTGACCACCGCGACCATGGTGTCCTCGGTGCGGCTACGGCCGATGGTGTCACCGTGCCAGGCGACGCTGTCGGCGCCGTCGCGGTAGTAGCACAACCCGACCGTGGTGAACGGCTCGCCGAGCTCGCTCGCATAGATGTCGTTGAGCCGGCCGCGCAGCCGGGCCAGCATCGGGTGCGGAGGGTCTTGCGCTGTCAGGTCGTGAAAGCTGACGAGCCGCGGCACATCGACCACGCGGTCGTACATCTGGCGGCGTTCGGCCCGCCACGGGATCGCCGACAGCAGGTCGTCGAGAAGCCCGTCCCCGTCCGCCAGCCACCCGGCGCGGACCTCGACGAACGCGCCGTCGCCGAGGTTTCTGCGCTCAGTGTGCTGGAACAGCGAGTTCTGCACCGCGGTCTCCACCAGTGGAGTTTATCGCACACCCGTTCGATAGCGGGAGTGCCACGGGCCGAGCGGATACGGTTTTCGGTGTGGGCGCAGTCGAGTTGGGCACCGATTCCGAGGTGGGCACGCTGCGGGTTGTGATTGCGCACCGCCCCGGTGCCGAGTTACACCGACTCAACCCGCGCAACCTCGACCAGCTGCTGTTCGACGGGCTGCCCTGGGTGGCCCGCGCGCAGGAGGAACACGACCGGTTCACCGCGCTGCTGCGGTCGCGGGGCGTGGAGGTGCTGCTGCTGTCGGACCTGCTGACCGAGGCGCTGCAGCACAGCGGCGCCGCCCGGATGCAGGGTGTGGCCGCCGCGGTCGATGCGCGCCGGCTCGGGGTGCCGCTGGCCCAGCAGCTGTCGGCCTACCTGCGGGGCCTTGAGCCGGGCAGGCTGGCTCAGGTGCTGATGAGCGGCATGACGTTCAACGAGCTACCGGCGGAGGCCCGCAGCGAGGTATCGCTGGTGCTGCGCATGCACCACGGGGCGGATTTCGTCATCGAACCCCTGCCGAACCTGGTGTTCACCCGAGATTCCTCGATATGGATAGGGCCGCGAGTGGTGATCCCGACGCTGGCGCTGCGCGCCCGGGTTCGGGAAAGCTCGCTGACCGATCTCATCTACGCCCATCACCCGCGGTTCACCGGTGTGCGGCGGGCTTACGAATCACGCACCGCCCCCATCGAGGGTGGGGACGTCCTGCTGCTCGCCTCCGGGGTGCTCGCGGTCGGGGTCGGGGAGCGCACCACCCCGGCCGGCGCGGAAGCGTTGGCGCGCAGCTTGTTCAGCGACGGTCTGGCCCGCACGGTGCTCGCGGTGCCGATCGCGCAGCGGCGCGCACAGATGCACCTCGACACCGTGTGCACGATGGTCGACACCGGCACGGTCCTGATGTACGCCAACATCGTCAACACCCTCTCGGCGTTCACGATCGAGGCCACACCTGATGGTGTGGCCATCAGCGACGAGGCTCCTTTCACGCAGGCCGCTGCCAGGGCGATGGGGATCGACACGCTGCGGGTCATCGACACAGGCTTGGATCCGATCGTCGCCGAACGTGAGCAGTGGGACGACGGGAACAACACGCTCGCACTGGCGCCCGGCGTGGTGGTCGCCTACGAGCGCAACGCGCAGACCAACGCGCGCCTGCAGGACGCCGGCGTCGAGGTGCTGACGATAGCGGGCTCGGAACTGGGGACCGGTCGCGGCGGCCCGCGCTGCATGTCGTGTCCGGTGGCCCGCGACCGTCCCTGATTCGCCGACATTGCCGCAGTGGTTGCGCTGACGCCCTGATTCGCAGCCGCTAGCGCAATCTCGGCGCGGAACGACGGGCCAGCGCCTCGCGCGCTCGCGCGACGATGGTGTTCGCTCGATCCTCCTTGATCACTGTGATCACGCGCCAACCCTGTCGATCTAACAGCTCGGCGCGGCGAATGTCTTTCACATACTGGGCGCGATCAGTGCGATGCTGCTCGCCGTCGTATTCGGCAGCGACCAGCGGTTCCTCCCATCCCATATCCACATATGCGACCAGGCGACCGTCGGTCACGCGGATTTGCGTCACCGGCCTCGGCAGGCCCGCGTCGATGAACACCAGCCGCAACCAGGTTTCCTTGGGTGACTGCGCGCCGCCGTCCATCAGGTCCACGATCGGTTGGCATCGCCGTACGCCGCGGACGCCCTTATATCGGTCATACAACGGCGTCACCGCGGCCGCGGTCAGGCCGGTCGCCGCGGAGAGTGCGTCAAGGTGCGCGACGGCGACGCCACGGGGCAGATGTCTCGCCAGGTCGAACGCGGTGCGCGCCGGAGTCGTCAGCCTCACGCCGCAGTGTTCGACGAGATCCGACGCGTCGATCCGTTCGCGGCGAACGATGATCCCGGGTGGCGGATGGTGGAACGGCCCGACGATCTCGATCGGGGTGCCACTGTCAATCCACTTGGCTCCGTGGAGCGCGGCGGCGGCACGGCCGGCGATGATCCCTCGCCGTCCCGACCACAACCACGCCGCGTCAAGATTGTCTAACAGGCCCCGTTGAGCGGACTTGTGCAGGTACACGTCCTGATGGATTCGCGTGTAGTTCCAGCGTAATTGGCCGCGCGTCAGGGCGCCGCGCGACGCCGCCTCGCTTCCGAGAAATACCCGCGCCACACGCACATGATGGCCGCCGCGACCACAGCGTCACTCACATTGCCGCCATGGTTGTGGATAACCCCCGAACCACGAACACCCACGCAATCTCGGCGCAAACATTATCGCCAGCTGGGCAGCCAGATCTCCATATCCCAGGTCTGCTGGGAGATGGGCAGCCCGGTGAGCACCGGGAACAGCCAGACGAAGTTCGTCACCACGAGCGCGACGTAGGCGCTGACGGCCATCAGTCCTAGCGTGCGTCGCTCGGAGCTGGGTGTTGTGCCCTGCCGTGTGCCGTGGGTGGGGTACACGACGTCGCCGCAGATCAACGCGATGGCCATCACGAGGAACGGCGCCATCGTCGCCGCATAGAAGAAGTACATCTGCCGGTCAACGTCGGCGAACCAGGGCAGCCACCCTGCGCAATAGCCCACCATGACGACGGCGTATCGCCAGTCCTTTCGCACCACCGTCCGCCAGGTGGCATACGCGAGGACGACTATCGCCAGCCACCACATCGCGGGGGTGCCGACGAGCATCTCCGCCTTGACGCACGGCTGCGCGCCGCAGCCGGACACACTCTGCTGGTCGATCGCATACAAGACGGGCCGCAGCGACATCGGCCAGCTCCACGGCTTGGATTCCCACGGGTGGTGGTTGCCGGCCGCATTCGTCAGGCTCGCGTGGAAGTGCAGCGCCTTGGCGCTGTAGTCCCACAGGGAGCGAAGGGCATCGGGTATCGGCAGCAGCGAATGGGGACCGATCGTCTGGCCCACCTGATGGCGGTCGATGGCGGTTTCGGAGGCGAACCACGGCGCGTAACAGGCCAGGTACACCGCTATCGGGATGAACCCCAGCGCGTAGGCCGTGGGGGCGAGGTCGCGCCGCAGCATCCCTGCCCAGGGCCGGGTCACCTGGTAGTGGCGCCGCGCCGCCGCGTCGAAGGCCAATGACATCGCGCCGAAGAACACGACGAAGTAGAAACCGGACCACTTTGTCCCGCAGGCCAATCCGAGGAGAACCCCCGCCAGGAAGCGCCACCAGCGCACACCCACCCGGGGCCCCCACGCCGTGGCGTTGTTGCGGCCGGCCAGCAGCGCGGCGTGCATCCGCTGTCGAATCTGGTCGCGGTCGACGATCAGCGCGCCGAATGCCGCGACCACGAAAAACGTGAGGATGCCGTCGAGCAACGCGGTCCGGGAGGTGACGAAGCTGACCCCGTCGCAGATCAGCAGCACACCGGCGATGGCGCCGACCAGTGTCGAGCGGCTGATCCGCCGGACGATCCGCATGACCAGCGCCACCGTGACGACGCCCAGCACGGCGCCGGTGACGCGCCAGCCCACGCCGCTATACCCGAAAATCGCCTCGCCGAGGGCGATCACCTGTTTGCCGACCGGCGGGTGGACCACCAGGCCGAACCCTGGGTTGTCCTCGACTCCGTGGTTGTGCAGCACCTGCCAGGCCTGGGGCGCGTAGTGCTTCTCGTCGAAGATCGGCGTGCCGGAGTCGGTGGGTGATCCCAGGTTGAGGAAACGCGTGACCGCGGCCAGCAGCGTGATTGCGCCCGTGACGACCCAGCCCTGCAGGCGATCGGTGGGCCCGAAATCCGGCATCGGGACCAGCGGTCCAGGGCTGACGACGGGCACGGCGCGCTCCTGCGCGGCGACGGAGGTTTCGCGGGGCGGGGCGGTCATCGGTGTCGATCGTAGGCTGTCGGTCATGTCCGTTGGTCGTCTACTGCTGGGGGCGACGCCGCTGGGTCACTCGTCCGACGCGTCGCCACGGCTTATCGAGGCGTTGGGCCGCGCCGACGTGGTGGCCGCCGAGGACACCCGGCGCGCGCGGACTCTGGCCAGCGCGCTGCAGGTACGGATTGCGGGGCGGGTGATCAGCCTGTTCGACCACGTTGAGGCTGAACGGGTGGACTCCCTGGTCGAGGCGATCAAGACGGGCGCGACGGTGCTGGTGGTGAGTGACGCCGGAATGCCCCTGATCAGCGACCCGGGCTACCGGCTCGTCGTGGCCTGCGTGGATGCCGGACTGCCGGTGCAGTGTCTGCCCGGGCCATCGGCCGTCACGACGGCGCTGGCGGTGTCCGGCCTGCCGTCGGAGAAGTTCTGTTTCGAAGGGTTCGCCCCGCGCAAGGGGGTGGCGCGCCGGACCTGGCTGGCGTCGCTGCGCGACGAGCGGCGTACCTGCGTGTTCTTCGAATCGCCGCGCCGGTTGCCCGCGTGTCTGCGCGACGCCGTGGAGGAACTCGGCGGCGGGCGCCGGGCGGCGGTCTGCCGCGAGCTCACCAAGGTGCATGAGGAAGTGGTGCGCGGGACTCTGGACCAGCTGGCGGCGTGGGCGACCGACGGGGTACTCGGCGAGATCACGGTTGTCCTGGCCGGCGCGACTCCGCGGGCCGATGTGCCGTCCCTGGTGATTGAGGTCGAGGCCCTGGTTGCTGCGGGGGCGCGCGTCAAGGATGCCTGCGCCGAGGTCGCTGCGGGGCATCCGGGTGCGCGCTCGCGACAACTCTATGACGCGGTCTTGAAATCGCGCGGGCGGTGACTGCGGCCCGCGTGCCGTGATTATCCGTGTGCCGTGATTAGAAC
>CAZZHX010000046.1:0-10363 GCA_964653535.1 uncultured Mycobacterium sp.
GGGATGGTCGATAGCCCCGGGCTGTCGACGCCGGGCGCCCCCGCCACGGCGCTGGCGCCTCAGCTTCCGCAGGCGAGGGTCGATATGCCTGCATTGCCGGCGACCGCGCCTCTTAACGTGCCCCAGGAGTTGACGCTGCCGCAGGATCTGACGGCGCTGGCCACCGGTCAGGCACCTGCCGCACCAGCCGCCAGCCCCGCTGTGCCGGTGGCACCGCTGCTGTCCGCGCTTCCCTGACTAAGCCGGGCCTGATTCGACAGAGCCTGATTCAGCACACCACCGCAGCGAAGCCGCAAACCCAAGACCGGAGGACATCGTGGCAACCACCAGGAATCTGTCGAAAGGTCTGGCCGCTGTCATCACGGCGTCGGCTGCCGCGTTCGGGCTATCCCCGAGCGCGGCAGCCGAACCGGCGGCGCCGCAGCCGGTCAGCGCCCAACAAGTTCCGGCCCAACAACTTCCGGGCCTCCCGGCGTTGTCACAGCTGAGCCCCATCATCCAACAGGCGGCCTCCGACCCCACGCAGGCGACCCAGCTGCTGATGGCCGCCGCACAGGCTTTCACCCACAACCCGACTGCACCGGCCGAGGCGAAGAACGTCGCATCGTCGGTCACCAAGTTCGTCGGTGAGCCGGGAGCTCCGGCCGTCCTGACCCAGCCGGACGCCGGCCCGGTGCCGCACGCACCGTCGACGGCCCTCGAGTCCGGCGAGCAGGCCCACCTGCCCACTGGCGTCGATCCCACCCACGCGGCTGGTCCGGCTGCGTTGGCGGCGTCCTCGTCGGCGGCACCCGCCGCGGCAACGGTGGCGCCCGCCCCGGCAACAGCGCCCGTGGCACCCGCTGCGGCCACAGCGGTACCCGCCGCGGCCGAGCCCACTGCCGCAGCGCCCGGGGGTCTGGGCCCTGACGCGCCGCCCATCCAGGACTTCATGTATCCCTCGATCGGCACCAATTGCCTCGCCGATGGCAGCAGCGCGATAGCAACCGCCCTGTCGGTGGCGGGCCCGGCCAAGATCCCGACCCCCGGGCCGAGACCGCAGCAGACCGCCTACGTGTTCACGGCCATCGGCACCCCAGGACCCGCCGAGGTGCAGAAACTTCCGCTGAACGTCACGTGGGTGAACCTGACCACGGGCAAGTCCGGGACCGTCGCGATGACCCCGCGCACCGACATCAATCCCACTGGACCGACGACATTGACCGCGATTGCCGACACCGGATCGGGCAGCATCATGTCGACCATCTTCGGACAGGTCACCACCACGGAACGGCAATGCCAGTTCATGCCCACCATCGGGGCGACGGTAGTGCCCTAAGGGGTTCGGGCATCAGCCGCAAGACCCAGCCGCGAGCGTGCGCCGACGCACGCTTTCACCGGCGTGTCTGTGTACAGACGCGCACGGTCGCGGGGGCTAGTACGCCATGAACAGAATGGCGTCGCGGTCGTACTCAAGCCCGGGGTGCGCGCTGGCGAGATGAGCCTGGGTCAGATCGACCAGCTCGTCCTCGTCTTTGCCGACGATGGATTCGCCGCACGGGCACGATATGTGCGTCTTCACGGTGCCGCCTTCCCTTTCGCTGCCGCTTTCATCTGCTTCTTGTACTCACGCACCTGCGCCAGCGAGTGCGCATCGACGATGTCGGCGACGGACACGTGCGTGCCCGGCTTGCCGAACTCCCCCGCCGCCGCGCGCCAACCCGTCGGCGTCACGCCGTACTGCTTGCCCAACAGCGCCAGGAAGATCCGTGCCTTCTGCTCGCCGAACCCGGGCAGGCCCTTAAGACGCCCCAACAGTTCGTTCCCATTGGGCGCGCCGGCCGTCCACAGTCGGGTCGCGTCGCCGTCATAGCGATCGACGATGATCGTCGCGAGAGCCTGGATGCGCTTGGCCATCGACCCCGGAAAGCGATGGATGGCAGGTTTTTCCGAGCACAGGTCCGCGAATGCATCGGGGTCGTGGTCGGCGATCTCCCCGGCGTCGAAACCGCCCATCCGGGTGGCGATCTTCCTGGGCCCCGCGAAGGCGGTTTCCATCGGCACCTGCTGGTCGAGAACCATCCCGACCAGCAGGGCAAACGGATTCTCGGCCAGTAGCTTGTCGGCCTCAGGATCTTGAGCGAGCCAAACCTTCAATGTCAACGACCTTCCTCGACTTTCCTCGACCTTCTTCCCGCTGATCACGCTAAGACCGATGGCCGATGGCCGATTATTGAGACACTACCAACGAGAACGGCGCTAACGACCAGCACATAACTACCGAGTTATCGTGGCGTGGTGGTGAATGAGGCCAGATTGGCACTGATGCTGGCCCGGGACGAACTGCATCAGCTCGTCACTGCCTATTGCCGGGCCGTCGACCGCGCTGATTATGAAGCGCTTCGGAGCCTGTACCACCCCGACGCGACCGACTCTCACGGCTCGTTCTCGACGGGCGGCGTCGAACAGTTCATCGAACAACTACAGGCCGCGGAACCCTACGTGCGTGTCTCCCAACACAACATCACCACAACGAACTTCGTGATCGAGGGCGACACGGGCAGCGGTGAGATCTACTGCCTGGTGTTTCACACCTTCGCCGGTCCCAAACACGACATAGACGTCATCATCGGCGGCCGGTACCTGGACAAGTACACCAAACACGACGGCCGCTGGAAGTTCACTCAACGCACCATCGTGGCGGACTGGGCATACCAAAACGACCCGTCCCAAGTGAACTTCGCACACCCCAGCACCCGAGGAAGCCTGCGCGGCAAACCAGGCCAAGACGACCCTTCCATCAGCCTATTCACACCACCCCAGGGCTGAACCGTCTCAATTCGGCAGCTGCTGATCCAGAAGCATGCCCACGAGCAACGCGAACGGGTATCTCATCCAGCAGGGCGTCGGCGATCAGGTCCCCGACGAGTTGCAATCTCGGCGCGCCCACAATCTAGATCCGCGTCGTTTCGCGCGGTGTCAGCCGCTCTTGCGGCGGAATTCCCGTCGGCCCTCCACCGGGCCGTGTGTCCGGGACTGCTTGCCCCCGACGTCCCGATAATCGGACCCGCCCGCCGCATTCCCCTTCTTGCGTTCCAGGGCTTCTTTGAACTTGCGCTTGTTTTCGTCGTCCGGAACCGACTCAGACGATTCAGACGACTCAGACGACTCAGACGACTCAGACGCTGCCATGCCATGGAGCCTAGTAGGTCACCGGACTCCCGGGGGCATGCCGTACAGGTGCGAGATCGGCAGCGTCAGCAGCACCCGACGGTCGGTGACCATCGCCTGCCGGTAGTCAGCCCAGTCCGGGTGCTCGCCGGCGATCGTGCGGTAGAGGGCGACCAACGCCTCGACGGTGTCGTCGTCCGGCGCCGCCGCGGCCGGAGTCAGTTCCGCCGTGCCCTCGGCGACGGCGTAGGACCAGCCGTCGTCGGCGTCGACCAGCATCGACGCCCGCGGATCGCGGCGCAGGTTGCGGGTCTTCGCCCGCGGCTCGGTCACCGAGACCCGGATCACTAGAGTGCGGGGGTCGAAGTGGTACTGCACGTTCGACAACTGTGGACGCCCGTCGCGCTTGAGGGTGGCCAGCACACCGAGGGAATTTCCGCTGATCACGGCCAACAGCTTGTCGTCGAACACTTGGCGTCCCATGACACGAGCCTAGCCTCGTGCGGCCCTGGCCCGACTATCGTGATGGCATGCGAGTGGCGGTGCTCAGCGGTGCGGGAATCTCCGCCGAAAGCGGTGTCCCGACGTTCCGTGACGACAAGAACGGTCTGTGGGCCCGCTTCGATCCCTATCAGCTGTCCAGCATTCAGGGGTGGCGCGAGAACCCCGAACGGATCTGGGGCTGGTATCTGTGGCGTCACTACCTGGTGGCCGACGTGGCACCCAACGACGGCCACCGCGCGATCGCCGAGTGGCAGCAGCGCGCCGAGGTCAGCGTCATCACCCAGAACGTCGACGACTTGCACGAGCGCGCCGGCAGCACGCGGGTACATCACCTGCACGGCAGCCTTTTCGGGTTTCGTTGCGACCGTTGCGATTCGCCGTATACCGGCGAGTTACCACCGATGACGGAGCCGACGCTGGAGGTGGAGCCGCCGACCTGCCACTGCGGCGGGTTGGTCAGGCCCGACATCGTGTGGTTCGGCGAGGCGCTGCCCACCGAGCCGTGGCAGAGCGCCGTCGAAGCGACCGAGACCGCCGACGTGATGGTGGTGGTGGGGACCTCGGCGGTCGTCTACCCGGCAGCCGGGTTGGCCGATCACGCGCTGTCGCGGGGCATCCCCGTCATCGAGGTCAACCCCGAGGCCACACCGCTGTCGGACAACGTCACCCTCAGCGTGCGCGAGACCGCGAGCCAGGCTTTGCCCGGCCTGTTGGAGCGGCTGCCCACGCTGCTGGGGTAGTCGCGCCGCCCAGGATGGATCACCGGCGGCGCGCGCGGCCGATCGCGATCTCCGAGACGGGCGAGGGCGCCCAGGCCGGCAGCATCATCTCGCGCCGGGAGGTGTCGACCTCGAAGCCGGCCCCGATGATCGACCGTTCGGCGTCGCGATGGGTGTGGCAGTTTCCGAACAACGCCGGCCACACCGTCGCGTCGGCCAGCCGCTGCAACCTGCCGCGCGCACCGGCGCTCGCCACATGCTCGAGGTAGCGCAGCTCACCGCCGGGCCGCAGCAGCGAATGCAGGTGCCGCAGGACCCCGCCGGGATCGGGCACCGAGCACAGGACCGCCGAGCACACCACCGCATCGAAAGGCTCGTCGCCGCCGAACGCCTCCACGGTCGTGGCCGCCACGGCGACGGAGACTCCCACCACGTCGGCCGCGGCGCGGGCCTGAGCGGCCAGCTGTTCCTCGGGCTCAAGCGCCACCACGTGGTCGACCGCGTTGGGGTAGTACGGGAAGTTCGTCCCGATGCCGGCGCCGACTTCCAGGACCCGCCCCGACAGGCCGGCCAGGTTTTCCCTGCGCAGCGCCCGAAGCGCCTTGGGCTCGTGGGTTGCGAGGACGGGCCAGATCCGCGCGAAGAACGGATTGCTGATGCTCGAGGGGTTCGTGGGGTTCGAGGAGAATGCCTGCGCCATGGCGTTCACCCTAGCCGGGTCGGGAAAAGCTACTCGCCGGTAAATTGCCAGTGTTTTCCGAATCGTGACTCACTGATTCCTTAATACCGGCCCATACGCTCACATCCATGTGGATTGAAGACTCCAACGCCCAAGTCATCAAAGCCGACTTCGAGGCCCTCTACCACGGCGACGTCCTGGTGGAAGGCGAGACGGCCGAGCAGTTCGACGAGCAGTGCGACGATTCCCGTTCGCTGCTGACGGCTAGCTGACGCCCGCCCATGAGCGTTCTTGCACGTTTGTTGATGGCGGAACCCGCCGTCAGTCGATGGTTTCGCAGATAAACTGACGACACCAACCTGACTACATTTGCCACGAAGGCCCCCCGCCCGCCGCGGGGGGCCTTCGTTTTGTCCAGGGTCAGCGGGGTGTCCAGGGTCAGCGGGGTGTCCAGGGTCAGCGGGGAGCCATGCGGATGGCGCCGTCCAACCGGATGACCTCGCCGTTGAGCATCGGGTTTTCGATGATGTGCACCGCCAAGGCCCCGTACTCGTCGGGCTTGCCCAGCCTCGAGGGGTGGGGCACCTGCTTGCCCAACGACTCCCGGGCGGGCTCGGGCAGGCCGGCCAGCAGGGGCGTGTTGAACAGGCCCGGCGCGACGGTGACCACTCGAATCAGGTGGCTGGCCAGGTCGCGGGCGATCGGCAGGGTCATACCCACCACGCCGCCCTTGGACGCGGAGTAGGCGGCCTGCCCGATCTGGCCGTCGAACGCCGCCACCGAGGCGGTGTTGACGATCACCCCGCGCTCTTGGGAGTCCGGCGGGCCGATCGGGTCGGTCTTGGAGATCCGCTCGGCGGCCAGTCGCAGCACGTTGAAGGTGCCGATCAGGTTGATCTCGACGATCTTGCGGAAGGCGTCGAGCGGGAACACCCCGTCACGGCCGAGCACCCGGACGGCGTTGCCGGTGCCGGCGCAGTTGACCACGATGCGCAGCGGACCGAGCAACTCGGCCGTGT
This sequence comes from uncultured Mycobacterium sp., assembly GCA_964653535.1. GTDB lineage: Bacteria > Actinomycetota > Actinomycetes > Mycobacteriales > Mycobacteriaceae > Mycobacterium. The sequence continues at coordinate 6,072 of CAZZHX010000046.1, forward strand.
CCAGCGCCCTGGTGACGGCGGCTTCGTCGGTGACGTCGGTCTGCGCGAAGTGGGCGCGGGCACCCAACTCGCGAACCGCGTCTTCGCCCCGCAGATCCAGAACCACCACCTGCGCCCCGGCGTCGAGGAGGCGCTTGGTGGTGGCCAGGCCCAGGCCCGACGCGCCCCCGGTGACAACTGCGACGCTGTCTTTGATCTCCATAGCAACAATCCCTTCTGATCTATACCCAGTCGTTGATGACGGCGTCGATGTCGGTCAGTGGCGGCGCGGGGGGCCGCGGCGTGTCGGGCGGGGTGCGGGAGAACCGCGGCGCCGGCATCGGTTGCAACCCACCGTCGGCCTTGTAGAAGGTGTGCCGCTCGGTGATGTGCGGCTCGGTGTGCACCTCCCCGAACGCCAGCACCGGCGTCACGCAGGCATCGGAGTCGGCGAAGACCCGGGCCCAGTGGTCGCGGTCGCGACTGGCGATCCTCTCGGTGAGCGCCGCACGCAACTCGGGCCAGCGGGTGACGTCGTTCTGGGCAGGTAGGTCCGCGCCGTCCAGGCCCAACCCGGCGAGCATGGCCGCGTAGAACTGGGGCTCGATGGCGCCGACGGCGAGGTAACGTCCGTCGGCGCACTCGTAGGTGTCGTAGTAGGGCGCGCCGCCGTCGAGCATGTTCGTGCCGCGCGCGTCCGACCAGATGCCCATGCCCCGCATCGACCACATCATCTGGATCAGGACGCTGGAGCCGTCGACCATCGCGGCGTCGATCACCTGTCCCTTTCCGGAGCTCTGCCGTTCCCACAGCGCGGCCAGGATGCCCAGCAGCAGGAACATGGAACCGCCGCCGAAGTCGCCGGCCAGGTTCAGCGGCGGCACCGGGCGCTCGTCGACCCGGCCGATGGCGTGCAGGATCCCGTTGAGCGAGATGTAGTTGATGTCGTGGCCGGCCTGCTGGCTGCGCGGGCCGCTCTGCCCCCACCCGGTCATGCGGGCGTAGATCAGCCGCTCGTTGACCTCGGCGCACTGGTCGGGGCCGAGGCCCAGCCGTTCGGTGACGCCGGGGCGGAAGCCCTCGATCAACACGTCGGCTCCTGCGACGAGCCGCAGGACGCTGCTGCGCCCCTCGTCGGACTTGAGGTCGGCCGTCACCACGCGCCGGTTGCGCAGCATGGCGTCCTTCGCGACACCACCGGAGCCACCGGGCCGCGTCGGCGGGCGATCGACGCGGACCACATCGGCCCCGAGGTCCCCCAGGATCATCGCAGCGTGCGGGCCGGGTCCGATGCCGGCCAGCTCGACGACCCGCAATCCACTCAACGGTCCAGCCACGATCCATCGACCTTTCGTCCGCGGCCGGTATCGGAGAGAACCGGCCGCGTGCATCTTCCCAGCCGCGCCACCCGGACGCGCACCCCGGTCACTTAAGGTGAGCACATGCCAGATTCTCGGATCGACACGCTGGCCCCGGTCGTGGGTCTCGGCGTCTCGTTGGCCGACGGTGTTCTGTCGGTGACCATCGAGCGCCCCGACAGCCTCAACTCGCTGAGCCCGCCGATGATCACCGGGTTCGCCGACGCGTTGGAGCGCGCCGCCACCGACCCGGGGGTCAGGGTGGTGCGCCTGGGCGGTGCGGGCCGCGGCTTCTGCTCGGGGGCCGGGATCGGCGCCGACGACCTGGTCGGCGGAGGCGTGTCGCCAGGCGGCTCACCCGGCGACACAGTCCTGGAGATCAACCGGCTGATACGGGCGATCGTCGCCCTGCCGCGCCCGGTGGTCGCCGCCGTGCAGGGCCCGGCGGCCGGCGTAGGCGTCTCCATCGCCCTGGCGAGTGACGTCGTATTGGCTTCGGAGAAGGCATTTTTCATGCTTGCGTTCACCAAGATCGGGTTGATGCTCGACGGGGGTGCGTCGGCTCTGGTCGCGGCCGCGGTGGGGCGGATCCGGGCGATGCGGATGGCGCTGCTGCCGGAACGGCTGTCGGCCACCGAGGCAGTGTCCTGGGGCTTGGTCACTGCGGTGTACCCCGCCGATGACTTCGAGGCCGAGGTGGACGCGGTGATCGCACGGCTGCTGGCGGGCCCCGCGGTGGCGTTCGCCAAGACCAAGCACGCGATCAACACCGCCACGCTCACCGAGCTGAACCCCACCTTGCAGCGGGAATTCGACGGGCAGTCACACCTGCTCGTCTCGTACGACTTCGCCGAAGGCACGACCGCTTTCCAGCAGGGTCGCGCCCCCAACTTCGCTGACCGCGCAGGTCCGGAACGGAGCATCCATGGTTGATCAGGTTCGCTGTCTGGTGACCGGAGCCACCGGCTACATCGGCGCCCGGTTGGTGCCGCAGCTGCTGGACGCCGGCCATTGCGTGCGCGCGCTGGCCCGCGACCCGGCGAAGCTGGACGGCGTGCCGTGGCGGGACCAGGTGGAGGTGGCTCGCGGCGACCTGGGTGACGTCGATTCGCTGATCGCGGCGTTCGACGGCATCGACGTCATTTACTACCTGGTTCACTCGATGGGCAAAGCGAAGAAGTTCAGCGACGAGGAAGCCCGATCAGCCGACAACGTCGTGACGGCCGCCCGTCGCGCCGGGGTGCGGCGGGTGGTGTACCTGGGCGGGCTGCACCCGGAGGGCCGCAAGCTGTCGCCGCATCTGGAGTCCCGCAAGGTCGTGGGTCAAGCCCTCCTCGAGTCCGGCATCGAAACCCTGGTGCTGCAGGCCGGGGTCGTCGTCGGCTCGGGGTCTGCGTCGTTCGAGATGGTCCGCCACCTCACCGACCGGCTGCCGGTGATGACCACACCGAAGTGGGTGCACAACCGGATTCAGCCGATCGCGGTGAGCGACGTGCTGTATTACCTGGTCGCCTCGGCTACCGCGCAGGTGCCGTCGTCGCGGAGCTGGGACATCGGCGGACCCGACGTCTTGGAATACGGCGACATGATGCGGGTCTACGCCGACGTGGCGAAATTATGGAAACGCCATCTCTTCGTGCTGCCTTTTCTGACGCCGACGATCGCCAGCCTCTGGGTGGGGGCCGTGACCCCCATTCCGCCCGGGCTGGCGCGGCCGCTCATCGAATCGCTGGAATGCGACGCGGTCATGCGCAACCACGACATCGACAGCATCATCGAGCCGCCGCCGGGCGGTCTGACCGGCTACCGCCGCTCCGTCGCGCTGGCGCTGAGCCGGGCGGCGAGCGGCCTGCCCGATGCGACGTGGTCGTCGCTGCGTTCCGCGCCCGCCGAAGCCTTGCCCAGTGATCCGGACTGGGCCGGTGAAATCGTCTCCACCGACGTGCAGACGGCCGCCGTCGCAGCCCCGCCCGAACAGCTGTGGAAGGCCGCAGAGGACGTCGCACGCGCGTTGACCGCGGGACGGCGCCGCCCGGCTGGGGACTGGGTCGTGCACGAGCGCGACCCGCAGACCATGCGGCTGCGCTTGCGCGCGACCAGGCGGGCCCCCGGAAGGGCGTGGCTGGAGATGACGGTCACGCCCGAAGCCGGCGGCGGGAGCCGGTACACGCAGCGGTCGATCTTCTTTCCCAGCGGATACCCGGGCCGCGCGTACTGGTTTTTCGCCCGGTCGGCTCATGTAGCCGCGATGCGCGCCCTGGCGAGCGACGTGACCGCGGCCGCCAGGTAGACCGTCAGGGCGTCAGACGCCGAAAATTCGCGGCAGCGCCAGCACCATGATCGGACCCCACACGACGTGGGTGAGCACCGGTGCCAGCACACCGCCGGTCGCCCGACGTTCGAACGCACACACAGTGCCCAGAACGATCGCGGCGAATCCGAGCATCGCGTTGCCGCTGGCCATCGTGACGACCGCGTAGAGGATGGTCGAGACGAGCACGGGGTGGTAGCGCAAGCTCCCCAGGGCGGTGTAGAGGGCGCCCCGGAAGAAGATTTCCTCCGCGACCGCATTGATCGCGGCGATGAAGATCACCAGCCAGATCGACCCGTGATGGGCGAACAGCGACACCACCCGATCGATCAGTGCTGACAGCAGTGGAATTCTCCTGACGACCAGCCCGCCCAGCACGAAGACACCGGCGATCAGCAGTCCGATAGCCGTCCCCGTGATGACCGGCCTCTTCTTGCGGCCTTGCCAGCGGATTCCCCCCAGGTGCAGCGGACCCGACAGCAGCGCACCGCCGAGCCACACCGCCGCCAGCGCCGTCGTCAGCGGGTAGAAGCTGGACTCCCCCGGATGGCGACGCAGCGAATACCCCAGCACGGCAGCGCCGATCACCAACGTGACCGCGACCACAATGCGCCGGCGGCGCACGACGCCGACCGGTTCTTTGT
>CAZZHX010000046.1:10373-15873 GCA_964653535.1 uncultured Mycobacterium sp.
GACGAAGTCCTCGGAGTCGATGCCACCGATGCCCGGAATCTCCATGCCGACGACCATACCGGCGAGGTTCAGTGAACCGTGACAGCACCGCCACCGTTACTGGGATAATGGGGACATGTATTACCTGCTGATCGTCGCCGTGGGGCTCGAACGCCTCGGGGAACTGATGGTCTCCAACCGCAACGCGCGCTGGTCGTTCGCGCACGGTGCCACGGAGTTCGGCCGGCCCCACTACACGGCGATGGTCGCCATCCACACCGCGCTGCTGGTCGGCTGCGTCGTGGAGCCCTGGGCTTTACATCGGCCTTTCCTCCCGTGGCTGGGCTGGCCGATGCTGGCGGTGGTGGCGCTGAGTCAGCTGTTGCGGTGGTGGTGCATCGCGACGCTGGGCCACCGCTGGAACACCCGCGTGATCGTGGTGCCGAACGCGCCGCTGGTGCGCGAGGGTCCCTACCGGTGGCTGCACCACCCCAACTACGTCGCCGTGGTGGCCGAGGGGCTGGCACTGCCGCTCGTGCACACCGCCTGGGTGACCGCGGTGGCGTTCACGCTGGCCAATGCCTTCGTGTTACGGACGCGTCTGCGGGTGGAGAACTCCGCGTTGGGGTACGCATGACGAACTACGACGCAGACCTTCTGGTCGTCGGCGGCGGACCGGGCGGCTTGGCCACCGCACTGCACGCCCGCGCGCGCGGGCTTTCGGTGATCGTGGTCGAACCACGGGAAGGACCCATCGACAAGGCGTGCGGCGAGGGGCTGATGCCGGGCGGCCTGGCGGAACTGACGTCGCTCGGCGTCGACCCGGCGGGCATGCCGTTCCACGGGATCGCGTACCTGAACGAACACCGCCGGGCGCAGGCGCGATTCCGCAACGGGCCAGGGCGGGGCGTGCGACGAACCACCCTGCACGCAGCCCTGACCTCGCGGGCGAAAGAGCAAGACACTGAATGGATTCGGGCGAAGATCACAGGCGTGCAGCAGGACGCGCATGGAGTGGCGGCCGCGGGTTTATACGCGAGGTATCTGGTGGCGGCAGACGGGCTGCACTCGCCGGTGCGCAACGCGGTTGGCATCACCGCCACAGCCGGGACGCCGCGCCGTTACGGGGTGCGGTGGCACTACACGGTGCCGGCGTGGTCGGACCTCATCGAGGTGTACTGGTCACGGTGGGGTGAGGCGTATGTGACGCCGGTGGAGCCCGACCTGGTGGGCGTGGCGATTCTGTCCGGCGGCCGCCCCGACCTGGCCTGGTTTCCGCGGTTGGCCCGCCGCCTCGAGGGTGGCCGCCGCGGGCCCGCCCGGGGTTGCGGCCCGTTGCGCCAGGTGGTTTCGCGGCGGGTCGCCGGGCGGGTGCTGCTCGTGGGGGACGCGGCGGGGTACGAGGACGCCCTGACCGGCGAGGGCATCAGCCTCGCGGTCAAGCAGGCGGCCGCGGCGGTCGACGCGATCGTCAACGACTCACCATCGTCGTATGAGGCGGCGTGGCACCGAGTGACCCGCAATTACCGGCTGATCACCCGTGGCTTGGTGCTGGCCGGCACGCCACCGGTGGCGCGCCGGGCGATCGTTCCGGTGTCCGCCCTGCTCCCCCCGGTCTTCCGGTGGGGAGTCAACATGCTGGGAAGCTAACGCGCCTTCCAGACCGCCGGACGCTTTTCGGCGAATGCCAATGGCCCTTCCTTGGCGTCCTCGGATTTCAGCAGCGAACGCATCTCGCGCGCGGTGCGCCCCCAGCCGAGTTCCTCCTCGGCGATGGCGCCGTCGTCGACCCCGTAGGCGATGCGCTTGCTGGCCTGCACCGACAGCGGCGCGTTGACGGTGATCCGCGCCGCCAACGCCAGTGCCGCGTCGAGCACCGAGCCCCCGACGACCTCGTTGATCAGGCCCCACTCGCGGGCGTCCGACGCGGTGATCGGCTCGCCGGTCATCAGCAGTTCCATCGCCACCTTGCGGGGCAGGTGGCTCATCACCCGGAAGACGCCCCCGGCGGCCGCGATGAGACCCCGTTTGACCTCGGGCAGCCCGAAGGTAGCGCTGTCCGCGGCAACCACGAGGTCGCTGGCCATCGCGATCTCGGTGCCGCCGCCCAGTGCGGTGCCGTTGACTGCGGCGATGGTGGGCTTGTCGATGAAGTGGTGGACGTAACCTGCGAAACCCCACTCGCCATGGTCGGGGTGGTAAATGTTCTCCCGGCGCGCGAGCGCCTTCAGGTCGGCGCCGGCGCAGAACGACTTATCGCCGGCGCCGGTGATGACCACGGCACGCACGTCAGGGTCGCGCGCCGACTCCTCAAGCGCATCACCAACACCGGTGCTCACCGCGGCGTTGACCGCGTTACGAGCCTCCGGCCGATTGATGGTGATGACGGCGACGTTGCCGTGGCGTTCGGCCACCACCGCCGGCCCGGCTGTTCCGCCGTCCGTCAAAGCAGCTCCAGGATGGTGGCGTTGGCCTGGCCGCCGCCCTCGCACATCGTCTGCAGGCCGTAGCGAATTCCCTTGTCCCGCATGTGATAGAGCAGCGTGGTCATCAGCCGTGCACCCGAGCCGCCGAGCGGGTGGCCCAGCGCGATGGCGCCACCGTTGGGATTCAGCTTCTTCTCGTCGGCCCCAATGTCCTTCAGCCACGCGAGCGGAACCGGCGCGAACGCCTCGTTGACCTCATAGGCTCCGATGTCGCCGATGCTCAGCCCCGATCTCTTGAGCACCTTCTGCGTCGCCGGGATGGGCGCGGTCAGCATGATCACGGGGTCGGCTCCCGCCAGTGTCGCGGTGTGCACCCTCGCTAGAGGCTTGAGCCCCAAAGACTTCGCCTTCTCCGCCGACATGAACAGCAACGCGGCTGAACCATCGGAGATCTGGGAGGAGTTGCCGGCGTGGATCACGCCGTCCTCCTTGAACGCCGGCTTGAGCGACGCCATCTTCTCCATCGGCGTGCCGCGGCGGATTCCCTCGTCCTTCAAGACGACTGATTTTTCTGTCCCGTCCGTTACCGTGATGCCCACGATCTGGTCATCGAACGCCCCTGAATCCTGGGCTGCACCAGCCTTTTCGTGTGAGGCGAGGGAGAACTCGTCGAGCGCGGTGCGGCTCAGGCCCCACTGCTCGGCGATCATCTCCGCGCCGATGCCCTGGTTCGGGATCTGGCCGTTGTAGCGGTCGATGAAGCTCTGCGGGTAGGGCCGCCCGCCGTTGGCCAGCGACGAGCCCATCGGGGTCCGCGACATCGCCTCCACGCCGCCCGCGACGACGACGTCGTAGTGCCCGGCGATCACCCCGGCCGCGGCGAAGTGAACGGACTGCTGGCTGGATCCGCACTGGCGGTCGACGGTCACACCCGGCACGGTCTCGGGCCAGCCGGCGGCGAGCAGCGCGGTGCGGCCGATGTCGAGGGCCTGCTCACCGGCCTGCATGACGCAACCCCAGATGACGTCGTCGACAATCGCGGGGTCGATGCCGGCCTTGTCGACCAGCCCGTTGAGGACCTGCGCGGACAGGTCGGCCGGGTGTACCCCGGACAATCCGCCGTTGCGCTTCCCGACCGGTGAGCGCATTGCTTCGACGATGACGGCCTCGGCCATGGTGGTGTCTCCTTTGACGTGTGCAGTTGCTGTCGTCGATTGTCGACCAAGGGGCGCAAAGGTCGGACGGCGGGGGTGGTCCCCGCTGCCGAGATTGCCGCCACGGTCGCGATCGGCCCCGGAATCGCAGCCGTCACGGCAATCTCGCCGCGATATGAGGTGCTAAACGGCGGGATACGCCACGGACTTGATCTCGGTGTACTGGTCGAACCCGGCCACGCCGTTCTGGCGGCCGACCCCGCTGGCCTTGTATCCGCCGAACGGCGTGTCAGCGGCATAGGGGGTGCCGCCGTTGACGCCGATGAACCCGGCGCGCAGCCGACGGGCCACCGCGAGCGAACGCTCCAGCGAGCCCGACACCACGTTGCCGGCCAGCCCGTAGGGGCTGTCGTTGGCGATCCGGATCGCGTCTTCTTCGTCGTCGAACGGGATGACGGCCAGGACGGGCCCGAAGATCTCCTCCTGAGCGATCGTCATCGAGTTGTCGACGTCAACGAAAAGCGTTGGTCGGACATAGAATCCCCGGTCGAATCCGGTCGGCGCATCAGGCCCCCCGACCAGGGCGGTCGCGCCCTCTTCGACTCCCTTTCTGATGTAACCCAGCACCCGCTTGCGCTGCTTGTCCGAGATCACCGGACCGCACAGGGTCCCCGGGTCCTGCGGGTCGCCGCACGTGACGTTCTCGTAGATGCTCTTGAGGATCGCGACGCCCTCGTCGTAGCGCGACCGCGGCAACAGCATCCGCGTCGGGTTGGCGCAGCCCTGTCCGGCGTGCATGCACGGCGCGATGCCGATCGCGCAGGCCGACCCGATGTCAGCGTCCTCCAGAACGATGGTGGCCGACTTCCCGCCGAGTTCGAGGAAGAGCCGCTTCATCGTGGCCGCGCCCTTTTCCATGATCCGCCTGCCGACCGCGGTGGAGCCGGTGAACGAGATCAGGTCGACCTTCGGCGACAGCGTGAGCTCCTCGCCCACCAGATGGTCGGACGCGGTGATGACGTTGATCACGCCCGCCGGGATGTCGGTCTTTTCGGCGATCAACCGGCCCAGGCGGGTCGCATTGAATGGCGTGTCGGGTGCCGCCTTGAGCACCACGGTGTTGCCGGTGCCCAGCGCCTGGCCGATCTTGTTGATGGTGACCTCGAACGGGAAGTTCCACGGCACGATCGCACCGACGACACCCACCGGCTCCCGCCACACCTTGCGGGTGGTCAGCGCGCCGGTGAGGCTGATCACCTTGTCACCAAGGTCGGTCTCCCAGGGATACTCGTCGATCAGCCGGGCGGGATACTTGAGCCCGTCTTCCAGCGGGGCGTCCAACTGGGGGCCGAACGTGATCGCGCGGGGCGTACCGACCTCGCGGATCAACTCCTCGCGAAGTTCTTCCTTCTCCGATTCGATCGCCTCGTGCAACTGCAGCAGGCACCGCTTGCGCAACTCGCGGTTGGTCGACCAGTCCGTCTCGTCGAAAGCCCGCCGGGCGGCGTCGATGGCTCGGTGCATGTCCGCCTTCGACGCGTCGGCCACCTCCCCGAGCGGCTCCTCGGTCGCCGGGTTGATGTTGGTGAAGGTCCCTGCCTGGCCATCGACGAGTTGGCCGTCGATCATCATCTTCGGCTCGAAGCGGACTTTTACAGTGTCAGCCATATTTGTTCAGCTCTCTTTCGACGAGGCGCTGCTCACAGCGCCGGGACCCTACCCAAGCCTTACCGGAGACTAGCCGTTTGGCAACCATCAGCCTGAGGCATTTATCCGGTGCTTTGGCGGCCTAGTGTCCGGGATTGCGTTGGTCTACCATCGCGTCGTGCAACAGCAAACGACGGTCACCGGGTTGGCGGCCACCATGACGATCCTGGGCATGGGCCTGGGCAATGGCCTCGTCGTCGGCGACATGTTCATCCTGGATCTCAACCTGGCGAC
>CAZZHX010000047.1:0-6180 GCA_964653535.1 uncultured Mycobacterium sp.
GATCAGCTGCTGCGGAATGTTTTGGAGCGGCGACGGAGCGGGCGCGGGATCGGCGTGGGCGATGCCGCCCACGAGTAGCGCGGCGGACGAACCGCCCACGATGGCGGTTGCTCGTAAGTAGGTCCAGATGGTTGGCATGACTCTCCCTGGTTGTTGGCGACACGTTCGTGCCTGAAACTACGGTGATACGGCTGTGGCTCAAGTGACACGTGTGGCATTTATGCGATCGTTACGGAGACGAGCGGTGGCGGTGACCTGTCGGGGTACGACGTGGCGATCGTTAGAGTCGGGCGGGTAAACGCCAACACTGCCAACACTGACAACACTGACAACACCGCCAACAACGCGAACACCGCCAACACCGCCAACACCGCCACCACCACCGGGGCCTCGGAAACCCGCGTGCTTGCGGCTCGGCTGCGAGCGGCGGCACCGTGGGTGGTGATCGCCAGCGTCGCCGCGCGGCTCGCCTGGACATACCTTGCGCCCCACGGCGCCAACTTCGTCGACCTGCACGTCTACCTCGGCGGCGCCGCCGCGATCGACCGCCCCGGCACTCTGTACAGCTACGTCTATGCCGACCAGACGCCGGACTTCCCGCTGCCGTTCACCTATCCGCCCTTCGCGGCGGTCGTCTTCTACCCGCTGCACCTCGTGGCGTTCGGTCTCGTCGCTCTGCTCTGGCAGCTCGCCACCCTGGCCGCCCTCTACGGGTCGGTTCGGATCAGCCAGCGCCTCATGGGCGTCGCGGCAGGTGCGGGCGCTGGCCGCACCGCGATGCTGTGGACGGCGGTCGCCATCTGGATTGAGCCGCTGCGCAGCACATTCGACTACGGGCAGGTCAACGTGATGCTCATGCTGGCGGTGCTCTGCGCGGTCGACACCGCGCGGTGGTGGCTGTCGGGACTGTTGGTCGGAGTGGCGGCGGGTATCAAGTTGACGCCGGCGATCGCGGGTGTCTACCTGGCCGGCGCCCGACGGTGGGCGGCCGCGGCGGCGTCGGCGGTCGTGTTCCTCGCCACCCTCGGCGTGTCGGCACTGGTCGTCGGCGATCAGGCCCGCTACTACTTCACCAGACTGCTGGGCGACGCGCACCGCGTCGGCCCCATCGCCACCTCGTTCAACCAGTCATGGCGCGGCGGCATCTCGCGGATCGTGGGTCACGACGCCGGCTACGGCCCTGCGGTCGTGGCCGCGATCGCCGTCACCGCGGTGCTGGCCATCCTCGCCTGGCGGGCGCTGGACGCCCATGATCGGCTGGGCAGATTGCTGGTGGTCGAACTGTTCGGGCTGCTGCTCTCGCCGATCTCATGGACGCACCACTGGGTATGGCTGGTGCCGCTGATGATGTGGGCGATTCACGGGCCGCTGCGCGAGCGCCGTGGCGCGCGTGCGGTCGGCTGGGGCTGGTTGGCGCTGACGATCATCGGAGTGCCGTGGCTGCTGAGTTTTGCGCAACCGACGATCTGGGAGATCAGCCGGCCGTGGTACCTCGCATGGGCCGGACTGGTCTACATCGTGGGCGCGGTGGCGACCCTGGGTTGGATCGCGGTCAGCCCCCGGCTATCCCGTTGATGGCGCGCGCCATCGCCAGATCCTTGTCGGTGATGCCGCCTTCGTCGTGTGTGACAGTGGTGAATGTCACGGTGCGCCAACGGATATCAATATCGGGGTGATGATTGTCGCCCTCGGCGTACTCGGCCACCCGGCGCACGGCGTCGATCCCCGCGAGAAACGACGTGAATGTGACGGAACGGCGCAGGGCGCCATCGACACGCTCCCATCCGCCGAGGCCGGGCAGTGCGGCGTCCACCTCGTCGTTCGACAACACGGCCATACCGCCGACCATACCCGGGACGCGGGGGCCCGACCAGATAGCGTCACTGGCCATGCCGACCCGGATCGTCGTCGCGGCGGCCGTGATCCGTCGCGCCAGGCTTCTGGTGGCGCAGCGCGTGCGGCCGCCGGAGCTGGCCGGCCGCTGGGAGCTGCCCGGCGGCAAGGTCGTGCCCGGCGAGACTGAACCGGAGGCGCTGGCCCGCGAACTGTCCGAGGAACTGGGTCTGGAGGTCGACGACGTCGCCGTCGGCGACCGCCTCGGCGATGACGTGGTGCTGGACGCCGCGACGACGCTGCGGGCGTATCGCGTACGCCTGATCCGCGGCGAGCCGCGGGCTCATGACCACCGGGCGGTGCGCTGGCTGACGGTCGCGGAGTTGGACGACGTCGACTGGGTGCCCGCCGACCGCGGCTGGCTGGGTGATCTGCGGCGGGCGCTGCTGGAGGGGTCCTCCTAAACAAGGCCCGCAAGCCACCAGTTCGCTATCCGCCGGTCGCGCTGCGACAATCACCGACGTGTCATTCCGCAATGTCGCCATCATCGCCCACGTCGATCACGGCAAAACCACCCTGGTCGACGCCATGCTGCGACAGTCCGGCGCCCTGCACGAGCGCGGTGACGTGCAGGAACGCGTGATGGACAGCGGCGACCTGGAACGGGAGAAGGGCATCACGATCCTGGCCAAGAACACCGCCGTGCACCGCCACCACCCGGACGGGACGGTGACTGTGATCAACATCATCGACACCCCTGGTCACGCCGACTTCGGTGGCGAAGTCGAGCGTGGCATCACGATGGTCGACGGCGTCCTGCTGCTCGTCGATGCGAGCGAGGGACTGCTGCCGCAGACGCGGTTCGTGCTGCGCAAGGCGCTGGCTGCCCACCTCCCCGTGATCCTCGTCGTCAACAAGACGGACCGGCCCGACGCCCGCATCGCCGAGGTCGTCGAGGCCAGCCACGACCTGCTGCTCGACGTCGCCTCCGACCTCGACGACGAAGCCGCGCAAGCCGCCGAGCACGCGCTGGGCCTGCCGACCCTGTACGCGTCGGGGCGCGCCGGGGTGGCCAGCACCACGCAGCCGGCGGACGGCCAGATCCCCGATGGCACCAATCTCGACCCGCTGTTCGAGGTGCTCCAAAACTGCGTGCCGGCGCCCAAAGGGGATCCCGACGCGCCCCTGCAGGCCCTGGTCACCAACCTCGACGCGTCGGCGTTCCTGGGCCGGCTGGCGCTGATCCGCATCCACAACGGACGCATCCGCAAGGGTCAACAGGTGGCGTGGTTGCGCCAGGACGGCACCGCCACGGCCAAGATCACCGAGCTGCTCGCCACCGAAGGTGTGGAGCGCAGCCCGACCGACGAGGCCGTCGCCGGCGACATCGTCGCCGTCGCCGGCCTACCCGACATCATGATTGGCGACACGCTGGCCGATCTGGACAACCCCGTTGCGCTGCCGAGGATTACCGTCGACGAGCCCGCCATCTCGGTCACCATTGGCACCAACACCTCGCCGCTGGCCGGCAAGGTCTCCGGTCACAAGCTGACCGCGCGCATGGTCCGCAATCGCCTGGATGCCGAGCTCGTGGGCAACGTGTCGATCCGCGTGGTCGACATCGGCGCGCCGGACGCCTGGGAGGTGCAGGGCCGCGGCGAGCTCGCGCTCGCGGTGCTGGTCGAGCAGATGCGACGCGAGGGCTTCGAACTGACCGTGGGCAAGCCGCAGGTGGTGACCAAAACTATCGACGGCACACTGTGCGAGCCCTTCGAGGCGATGACGGTCGACTGTCCGGAGGAGTACGTCGGTGCCGTCACGCAGCTGATGGCCGCTCGCAAGGGACGCATCGTCGAGATGGCCAACCACACCACCGGCTGGGTGCGCATGGACTTCGTGGTTCCCAGTCGCGGCCTGATCGGTTGGCGTACAGACTTTCTCACCGATACGCGCGGTACCGGCGTCGGGCACGCCGTGTTCGACGGCTATAAGCCGTGGGCGGGGGAGATCCGTTCCCGGCACACCGGGTCGCTGGTGTCCGACCGCTCTGGCGCCATCACGCCGTTCGCGTTGCTTGCGCTGGCCGATCGGGGGCAGTTCTTCGTCGACCCCGGCCAGGAGACCTATGCGGGCATGGTCGTCGGAATCAATCCGCGCCCAGAGGATCTCGACATCAATGTTACCCGCGAAAAGAAGCTGACCAACATGCGGTCGTCGACCTCGGACGTCATGGAGACACTCGCTAGGCCGCTCGAGCTCGACCTGGAACGCGCCATGGAGTTCTGCGCGACCGACGAATGCGTCGAGGTGACGCCGGAGATCATCCGGGTCCGCAAGGTCGAACTGGACGCCACCACTCGGGCGCGCAGCCGGTCGCGGGCGAAGGCCCGAGGTTAGCGGGCGTGCCGGGACGGGCCCGCGGCCCGCGCTTGACGGTCTGCGCGGTGGTCTCCCTGGTCGGGTTGGCGGCGGCAGCCTGCGCCGTCAAACCCCCGCCGGCGCCGCAAAGCACCGAGACGCCGCACAGCACGCCGCCCATGCCGCGGGTCACCCAGATCATCGTGGGTATCGACTCGATCGGCCCCGGGTTTAACCCGCATCTGCTCTCCGATCTGTCGCCGGTGAACGCCGCGATCAGCGCGCTGGTGTTGCCCAGCGCGTTCCGGCCGCTGCCCGACCCCGCCACGCCGACGGGCTCCCGCTGGGAGATGGACCCGACGCTGCTCGTGTCCGCCGAGGTAACCAGCCAAAATCCGTACACGGTGGCCTACAAGATCCGGCCGGAGGCGCAATGGACCGACAACGCCCCGATCGCCGCCGACGACTTCTGGTACCTGTGGCGGCAGATGGTGGGTCAGCCGGGGGTCGTTGACCCGGCCGGATATGACCTGATCACCGGCGTGCAGTCGCTCGATGGCGGCAAGCAGGCGGTGGTCACCTTTTCGCGGCCCTACCCGGCGTGGAAGGAGCTGTTCAGCGACATCCTGCCCGCCCACATCGTCAAGGACGTTCCGGGCGGCTTCGCAGCCGGGCTGGCCAAGGCGATGCCGGTCACCGGCGGGCAGTTCCGGGTGGAGAGCATCGACCCGCAACGTGATGAGGTCCTGCTCGCACGCAACGACCGGTACTGGGGGCCGCCGGCCAAGCCCGCGCAGATCCTCTTCCGTCGTGCCGGCGCACCCGCGGCGTTGGCCGATTCGGTGCGCAACGGCGACACCCAGGTGGCCCAGGTGCACGGCGGTTCGGCCGCGTTCGCGCAGCTGTCGGCCATCCCCGACGTGCGGACCGCTCGAATCGTGACGCCCCGGGTCATGCAATTCACGCTGCGGGCTAGCGTGCCCAAGCTGTCGGATAGGCAGGTCCGCCAGGCGATTTTCGGGCTCCTCGACGTCGGGCTCCTCGCCTCCGTCGGCGCCGGCAGCGACAACACCTTCACGCTGGACCAAGCCCAGATCCGATCGCCCAGCGATCCCGGCTACGAGCCAACCGCTCCACCGGCGATGAGGACTCCCGGGGCGCTGGCGCTGCTGTCGGCCGCCGGATACACGATCGAGAGCGACACCGTGGAGTCGCCGGCACCGACAACGGCAAGTACCGGGACGCCGGAAGTCATCCGCGGGCGCATCAGCAAAAACGGCCAGCAGCTGTCACTGGCCATCGGAGTGGCGGCGAACGACCCGACGTCGGCGGCGGTGGCCAATACCGCCGCCGACCAGTTGCGCAACGTCGGCATCGCCGCGACGGTGGTGGTCCTGGACCCGGTTTCGCTCTACCGCGACGCACTCAACGATGACCGGATCGACGCTGTCGTGGGCTGGCACCAGGCAGGCGGGGACCTGGCGACGCTGTTGGCATCGCGCTACGGTTGCCCCGCGCTGCAGCCGACACCGGTGGCCGGGCCCGCCATGACGACGCCGATCCAGACCCAGCCGGCCCCCCCGAACCAAATTCCGAACCAAGCCCCGAACCAAACGAGCACGTCCCCCAGCCGTGCGTCCGAGCCCGGCGCCCTCGTCCGGGCGCCGTCGAACCTCACCGGAATCTGCGATCACGAGATCCAGTCGACCATCGACGCCGCGCTCACCGGCGCCAAGAACATCAACGACGTGATCGCTGCGGTTGAACAGCGGATATGGACCATGTCCACCGTGTTGCCGATCCTGCAGGACACGACCATCGTCGCGGCAGGCCCCAGTGTGCAGAACGTGAGCCTGTCGGGTGCGGTGCCGGTCGGCATCGTCGGTGATGCCGGCCGATGGACCAAGACCGGGTCGTAACCCCAGCCCTACGGCGCGGCGGCCTTCGGCGGTATCACCGTGTCGGTATCACCGTGGCGGTATCACCGTG
>CAZZHX010000047.1:6280-7813 GCA_964653535.1 uncultured Mycobacterium sp.
CGGTATCACCGTGGCGGTATCACCGTGTCCACGATGAGCGCGAGCTCGCGCCGATTCGGCGGTACCCCTGTCATCAGGAATTGCTGGTTGATCAGCGCCGGCCCGATTTTCGCGGTGAACGGCGTGATCGCCGACGGGTCGAGTTCGCCGCGTGCGACGGCGGTCCGCAGGATAGCCTCGATCATCCGCAGTCGAGGGCCCACCACCGCGTCGGCGAAGATGGCCCGAAACCCGGGCTCGTGCATGAGCTGGCCGACGACCTCGAACCCCGGGAAGGCGGTCTTTCCCGCCAGGATGTCGCGGTGCGAGGTGAAGAGCGTCAGCAGGGTTTCTCGTGCCGGCCGGCCGGCACGCGGCTCCGGCAGGGGAGGCAGGGTGAAGACCAGCGCCGCGTGCACCAGTTCCTGCCTGCTGCCCCAGCGCCGGTACAGCGCCGCCTTGCCGGTGTGGGCGCGCGCCGCGATCCCCTCCATGGTCAGCCCGCCATATCCGGCATCGGCCAGCTCGGCCAACGTGGCCTCGTAGAGCGCCCGTTCGAGGGTCTCGCCGCGGCGGCGGCTCCGGCCGGCCGGCGTTGCGAGGGTCACCTGCGGCATCCGTCGATAGTAGCCGTCGACGTTCCTATTCAGGCCTCTGCGGGTAGGGTGCGTCCATGCCCGAGACCCCGCGGCTGCTGTTCGTGCATGCGCACCCCGACGACGAAACCCTGGGCAACGGAGCGACGATCGCCCACTACTGCGCGCTCGGGGCCCAGGTTCAGGTCGTGACCTGCACCCTGGGTGAGGAGGGCGAGGTCATCGGCGACCGGTGGGCCCAGCTTGCCGTCGACCACGCGGACCAGCTCGGCGGCTACCGAATCGGGGAGCTCACCACGGCCCTGAACGCCCTGGGCGTCGCCGGCCCCGTCTATCTCGGCGGCGCGGGCCGCTGGCGCGATTCCGGCATGCTCGGCACCCCCGCGCGGCGCGGTCAGCGGTTCATTGACGCCGACGAGGACGAGACTGTCGGCGCCGTCGTCGCGATCATTCGTGACCAGCGCCCGCACGTCGTCGTGACCTACGACCCCAATGGCGGGTACGGCCATCCCGACCACGTCCACGCCCACCGGGTGACTACCGCCGCAGTGGCTGTCGCGGGCGGTGGCGCAGCCGCCGACGCCTACCCGGGTGAGCCGTGGCCGGTGCCCAAGTTCTACTGGTCGGTGCTCGCGACGAGTGCATTCACGGCCGGCCTGAACGCGTTGAGTCGCGAGGATCTGCGGCCGGGGTGGACGGTGCCCCCTGTAGAGCAGTTCGACTTCGGGTATGCCGACGAAGACATCGACACCGTCGTCGAGCCAGGCCCGCACGCCGTCGCGGCCAAGGCCGCCGCCCTCGCTGCGCACGCCACCCAGGTGGCCGTCGGCCCGACCGGCCGCGCCTGCGCCTTGTCGAACAACATGGTGCTGCCGATCATCGGGCCGGAGCATTACGTCCTTGCCGCGGGCGCGGCGGGCCGGCGCGACGAGCGCGGGTGGGAAACGGATTTGCTTGC
>CAZZHX010000047.1:7823-15544 GCA_964653535.1 uncultured Mycobacterium sp.
GGTTTTACCGGCGGGGGCTGAGGCGGTGAACCCGGTCATGCCCCGGGCCGCGTCGGGGTCCGCCGTCCGATTCGGTGTCCTGTCGCTGCTGGCCGTCGACGGGGTGCTCTCCGCGCTGGCCGGGTGCCTGCTCCTGCCGTCCTACATTGGCTCGGTGCCGTTTCCCGTCAGTGGATTGCTCAGCGGTCTGCTCAACGCTGCGCTGGTCTGGGCCGCCGGGCAGTGGACCGGGTCGCCGCGCGTGGCCGCGCTGCCGTTGTGGACCTGGCTGTTGACCGTGGCGGTATTCAGCATGGGTGGACCCGGCGACGACATCATCCTCAGTGGCCGGGGCCAGATGGCCTACGCGGCGCTGCTGGTGATGGTGCTCGGTGTAACGCCGCCGGTCTTGGTGCTGTGGCGGCACGGCCTCCCGGGTTACGGGAAGTTCGGCGGCGCCGGCGGCAAGAAGCTACGAACCCAGTAGGCCTCGGCGACGACGAACTGATTGATTGCCGCGTTGGTGGCTGCCGAGAAATTGGCCAGCCCCTGAGTGACGGTGATCGTCTGGTCGATGGTGTCGATCACGTTGAACAGGGCGGACTGTACAAGCGGTTCGATGAGGTTGTAGAAGATGTTGATCTGCTGCGCGAACGGGCCGATGACGTACCCTGCCGCCCATGCGACGAGTTCAAAGCCGTACTGCACGTACGGCTCGAGCGCCAGGTAGGCCGCCTCGATCGAGTTGCCGATGGACGCCAGCGCGTTGGCCGCAGGCGTCAACGAGGCGGCCGCCGTCGCGGCGGCCGGTGACAGCAGCCCGGTGGCCGACGCCCATGCACGGATCCCGCCGGTGGGCGTGAGCAGCAGCGCCCCGGCCTGGCGCAAGGCGCCGAACTCCTGGGAAACCTCCTGGGCTGCGCGCTCCAGCAGTCCCGAGCCGCCGAGCAGACCGAGGCCGCCGCCCGAGAGGGCGCCCTCGACCTTCGCTGCGGCACTGGCTGCGGCACTGGCCAGGCCATTGGAGGCATCGGAGACGGCCGCGGCGGGCGCTGCGACCGCATTCGTCAGCGCCCGAACGGCGGTGGTCTCGGCCGCCGAGTAGGCGCCGGCGCCAGACGCCAGCGCCTGCACGAACTGATCGTGGAACGTGGATAGCTGCGCGCTGACCTGTTGGAACCCCAACCCGTGTCCGGAGAGCAACACGGCTATCTGGGCCGACACCCCATCCTCGGCCGCGGCCACGACAGCCGTGGTCGGCCCCGCGGCCGCGGCGCTGGCCTCACCGAGCGCCGACCCGATCCCGGCCACGTCCGACGCCGCCGCGGCGAGCGCCTCCGGCGTGGCGAACACAAAAGCCATCCCTTAACCCCTCTTCGCCGGTCTCTAGCAGAGAACGGCACGGTCGCGGGCCTGTGTGGTCCGCGCAATACCCCCAATATTATCGCGGTCCGCGCCCTGGGGAGGGTGATTTCGGCAGAACGGCCACGGGGCGTCCCCTCGCTCCGGCATGGACCGCCGGTGGGGCTACTGTGGCCGGTGTGGGTGTCGCCGTGGTGTGCCAGACGCCGTGCCACCGGGACGCGCGGATGAAATCCCGTCGCGGGGGAGTTACCTCACCGTGCCGTTGAGCCCGCCCTCGGAGCCCAGCACTGCGCCCAGCCCTGGTTCGGCGCTGCGGAGGGTGCTGCGCCGAGCTCGCGACGGCATCGTCCTGAACGTCGATGAAGCGGCCGTTGCCATGACCGCGCGCGGCGACGACCTGGCTGATCTGTGTGCCAGCGCGGCACGGATCCGTGACGCGGGACTGGAATCGGCCGGGCGACGCGGCCCGCACGGTCGCCTGGCGGTCACCTACTCGCGCAAGGTCTTCATCCCGATCACCCATTTGTGCCGGGACAGCTGCCACTACTGCACCTTCGTGACCGTCCCCGCGAAGCTTCGGGCCCGCGGGTCCGGCATGTATATGGAGCCCGACGAGATTCTCGCCGTGGCCCGCCGCGGCGCAGAAATGGGCTGCAAGGAAGCACTATTCACCCTGGGCGACCGGCCCGAGGATCGCTGGCCGGAGGCACGTGAGTGGCTGGCCGAGCGTGGCTACGATTCCACGCTGTCCTACCTGCGGGCCATGGCGATCCGAGTCCTGGAGGAGACCGGGCTGCTGCCGCACCTGAACCCGGGCGTGATGAACTGGTCGGAGATGTCGCGGCTCAAGCCGGTGGCGCCGTCGATGGGCATGATGCTCGAGACGACGTCGCGCCGCCTTTTCGAATCGAAAGGGCTTGCGCACTACGGCAGTCCGGACAAAGACCCGGTGGTCCGGCTACGTGTCCTGACCGAGGCGGGCCGGTTGTCCATTCCGTTCACCACGGGCTTGCTGGTCGGCATCGGTGAGACGTTGCCCGAACGTGCCGATACATTGCATGCAATCCGCAAGTTGCACAAGGAGTTCGGGCATATCCAGGAAGTGATCGTGCAAAACTTCCGGGCCAAGCAACACACCGCGATGGCCGGTGTCCCCGATGCCGCTATCGATGACTACCTGGCGACCGTGGCGGTGTCGCGGTTGGTGTTGGGCCCGGCCATGCGGATTCAGGCGCCGCCCAATCTGGTGTCGCGCCAGGAGTGCCTCGCGCTGATCGGCGCCGGAGTTGACGACTGGGGCGGGGTCTCGCCCGTAACGCCCGACCACGTCAACCCGGAACGACCCTGGCCGGCGTTGGACGAACTTGCCACTCTCACCGCCGAAGCCGGATACGACCTGGTGCAGCGCCTGACCGCTCAGCCAAAGTACGTCCAATCCGGCGCTGCATGGATCGACCCACGGGTGCGGGGCCACGTCGCAGCGTTGGCCGATCCAGCCAGCGGCCTGGCCCGCGACGTCAACCCGGTGGGCATGCCCTGGCAGGAACCCGACGACGTGGAGTCCGTCGGCCGGGTCGACCTCGGCGCGGCGATCGACACCGACGGCCGCAACACCGAGGCCCGCAGCGATCTCGACAACGCTTTCGGCGACTGGGAGTCGATCCGCGCCCGCGTGCACGACTTGACCCTCCATGCGCCCGAGCGGATCGACACCGATGTGCTCGCGGCACTGCGGTCGGCCGAACGTGACCCCGCCGGCTGCACCGACGGCGAGTATCTGGCTTTGGCGACGGCCGAAGGCCCGGCGTTGGAAGCCGTTTCGGCACTGGCTGATTCGTTGCGCCGCGATGCCGTCGGTGACGACGTGACGTTCGTGGTGAACCGGAACATCAACTTCACCAACATTTGCTACACCGGTTGTCGTTTCTGCGCATTTGCTCAGCGCAAGGGTGACGCCGATGCGTTCTCGCTGTCCGTGCAGGATGTCGCCGACCGCGCATGGGACGCACACGTGCAGGGCGCTACGGAGGTGTGCATGCAGGGCGGGATCGACCCTGAGCTGCCGGTGACGGGCTATGCGGACCTGGTCCGCGCTGTCAAGGACCGCGTGCCGGAGATGCACGTACACGCGTTTTCCCCGATGGAGATTGCCAGCGGGGCGACCAAGCGCGGGTTGAACCCGCGCGAGTGGCTGATCAGCCTGCGAGAGGCCGGTCTCGACACCATTCCGGGCACCGCCGCCGAGATTCTCGATGACGAGGTGCGCTGGGTGCTGACCAAGGGCAAGCTGCCCGCGTCGATGTGGATCGAGATCGTCACGACGGCGCACGAGGTAGGCCTGCGCTCGTCGTCGACCATGATGTACGGCCATGTGGACTCCCCGCGGCACTGGGTCGCCCACCTGAATGTGCTGCGCGCCATCCAGGACCGCACCGGGGGTTTCACCGAGTTCGTCCCGTTGCCGTTCGTGCACCACAACTCGCCGCTGTACCTGGCCGGTGCCGCTCGTCCGGGGCCCACGCACCGCGACAACCGCGCCGTCCATGCGCTGGCCCGGATCATGCTGCACGGCCGCATCGCTCAGATCCAGACCAGCTGGGTCAAGCTCGGCGTCGAACGCACACAGGTGATGCTGGCCGGCGGCGCGAACGACTTAGGCGGCACGCTGATGGAAGAGACCATCTCCCGTATGGCGGGCTCGGAGCACGGGTCAGCGAAGACGGCCGCCGAGCTCGCGGCGATTGCCGACGGCATCGGGCGCCCGGCGCGACAGCGCACCACCACCTACGACAAGATTCCCGCGGGCGCCTCCGCGCCAGCCGCGCGGTAGTCGTGGATTGACAGGCGTCCGACGACACACCCGGGCCGACTGCTCAGCGGCTCCTGACGGCTACGGCTGGAAGGGTCGGAACCCTCAGAAGCTGTTGCAGCTTCCGGCCACCCGGATGACGTCGTTGAAGAACGGCCCCGCCTGCGGCATCGCCTGAATCTGCTGAGCCATCTGAAGGCGCACCTGCGGCGGCGACAAGAGGAACTGATTCAGGTAGCTCTGTGCCAGCGGCGAAGCGTTGATCTGGGCGGCCGCACCCGGGTCCGTCGCGTTCAGCGCGGCCAACACCTGCCCGTAGTTGCACGTCGTGTTGACGATCGGCTCGAGCGGGTCTGCGGCCGCGATCCCTGCCCCGGCGGTCAATGCGATCGCTGCACCGCCGACGGCGGTAGCCAGCCTGGTTAATGACAAGCTCATGTGTGGACACCTTTCCCTGTGTAGTCCAGGATTCATGCGTAAATTCCTGATCACCCTGATGCGCCGATGCATCGATGACGGCTGCTGACGACAGCTGTCCAGCGGTTGCCGCCTGGTTTTCAGGCTACCAGCCGCTCTGGGCTTCCTTCATCGAATGCGTTATCGCACGCTGGACCCCAAACGTAACAAACTGCAGGTCAGAACGTTGTTCGCCAGGGGCGAACGAACGCGGCGGCCCGGTCCACGCGCCATGTGCTTGACTGCGGTGCCCGACATCTAGTATCAGTTACCGAACCTTTGTCCGCGGCGGCCTGGAGGGGCCGCGGCCGGCCGACCAGCAAACCGCACCGAGCAGCACATGGAGGAGACGTCTGTGACGTACACGATCGCCGAATCTTGCGTCGACATCAAGGACAAGGCATGCATCGAGGAGTGCCCGGTCGACTGCATTTACGAGGGTGCCCGGATGCTCTACATCCACCCGGACGAGTGCGTCGACTGTGGGGCCTGCGAGCCCGTCTGCCCGGTCGAGGCGATCTACTACGAGGACGACGTGCCCGACCAGTGGAGCCAGTACACCCAGATCAACGCCGACTTCTTCGTTGAACTCGGCTCGCCCGGCGGTGCGGCGAAGATCGGGATGACCGAGAACGACCCGCAGGTGGTCAAGGATTTGCCCCCGCAGGGCGAAGGCGCCTGAGCGGGCGGTTGTCGGCGTCCCTTCCGGAATTCCCGTGGGACACCCTGGCCGGCGCCAAGGCACTGGCGGAAGCCCATCCCGGGGGGATTGTCGATCTCTCCGTGGGCACCCCGGTCGACCCGGTGGCGCCCTTGATTCAGGACGCGCTGGCGGCCGCGGGTTCCGCGTCGGGATACCCCGCGACCGCCGGCACCGCTGCACTGCGGGAAGCCGCAGTCGCCGCACTGAACCGCCGGTTCGGGGTGACCGGGCTGACCGGCGCCGCCGTGCTGCCGGTGATCGGCAGTAAAGAGCTCATCGCCTGGCTGCCGACCCTACTGGGCTTGGGCCCGTCGGATGTGATCGCTGTTCCCGAACTCGCGTACCCGACCTACGACGTCGGCGCGCGGTTGGCCGCGGCGCACGTGCTGCGGGCGGATACGCCCGCCCAGTGGGGCCCGCAAGCCCCCGCGCTGATCTACCTGAACTCGCCGAGCAACCCGACCGGGCGCGTGCTCGGCGTCGGCCACCTGCGCGAGGTGGTCGTCTGGGCGAGACAGCGCGGCGCCGTGGTCGCATCCGACGAGTGCTACCTCGGCCTGGGCTGGGATGCCCAACCGATGTCGATCCTGCACCCCGCGGTCTGCGACGGCGACCACACCGGACTGCTCGCGATCCACTCGCTGTCCAAGAGTTCGTCGCTCGCCGGCTATCGCGCCGCCTTCGTCGCCGGTGACGGCGAGCTGGTCGCCGAGCTGTTGGCCGTGCGCAAACACGCCGGAATGATGGTGCCGACCCCGATTCAGGCCGCCATGGTGGCAGCCCTGGGCGACGACTCGCACGAGCGGGTTCAGCGGGACCGATACGAGCGCCGGCGGGCCGCCCTGCTGCCCGCGCTGCACTCGGCCGGCTTCACCATCGACCACTCCGAGGCAGGCCTGTACCTGTGGGCCACCCGCGACGAGCCCGGCCGGGACACCGTCACGTGGCTGGCGGAGCGCGGCATCCTGGCGGCGCCCGGCGATTTCTACGGCCCCGCGGGCGCGCGGCACGTGCGGGTTGCGCTGACCGCCGGCGACGAGCGCGTTGCCGCCGCGGTCAGCCGGTTGTGCGCCGGCTCTGACGCGATTCGTGAATCGGTAAGCTGACAGCCGCATATCGCAATTCCGGGACAGTGCCGAGACGAGCCCGAATGCACGAACGGGGGACCGCGCAGTGCGTGCCGAACCTGCGACACCCGTTGCCGTCATCGGTATGGCCTGCCGACTCCCCGGGGGGATCGATTCCCCGCAGCGCCTCTGGGAGGCACTGCTGCGCGGTGACGACCTGGTGGGTGAGATCCCCGTGCAACGGTGGGACTCGGACCAGGCGGTGAGCCGGTGGGGCGCGTTTCTGGACGACGTCGGGGGCTTTGACTGCGAATTCTTCGGGATGACCGCGCGCGAGGCCATCGCGATCGACCCGCAGCACCGGCTGCTGCTGGAGACGTCGTGGGACGCGATCGAGCATGCGGGACTCGACCCGTCCTCGTTGGCGCACACGCAGACCGGCGTCTTCGTGGGCCTTAACCCCGTTGTCGCCGAAGGGCTTTACGGATTCGCCGGCACCAGCCCCGGCCTGGCGTCGGGCCGGGTGGCGTATGCGCTTGGCTTGCACGGACCCGCGTCCACGGTGGACACGGCCTGCTCGTCAGGGTTGATGGCCGTGCATCAGGCGTGCGGCAGCCTGTACAGCGGCGAAAGCGACCTCGCACTGGCCGGCGGCGTCGTGGTGACGTTGGATCCGCGCACGTCGATCACCGGCTCACCCTTCGGCATGGTCTCGCCGACGGGGAGGTGCCGCGCTTTTGACGTCGCGGCGGACGGATTTGTGTCCGGCGAGGGTTGTGTCGTGCTGCTGCTCAAACGCCTGGCAGATGCCGAGCGCGACGGGGATCGCGTCCTGGGGGTCCTGCGCGGCACTGCGGCCAATCAGGATGGTCGTACGGCCGACATCGCGACGCCGTCGGAGACGGCGCAGATTGCGGTCTACCACAGCGCACTGGCCGCCGCGGGGGTCGACGCCTCCACAATCGGCTTCGTCGAGGCGCACGGTACGGGCACCCCGGTTGGGGACCCGATCGAGTACACGAGCCTGGCCGCGGTGTACGGAACCGACGGACCGTGCGCACTGGGGTCGGTGAAGACAAACTTCGGTCACCTGCAGTCCACCTCCGGGGCACTGGGTCTGATGAAGACGATCCTGGCGCTGCAGCACGGCACGGTTCCCCGGAATTTGCACTTCACCCGTCTGCCCGACCAGCTGGCCGAGATCGCGACCGAACTCTTCGTGCCGCAGGTCACCGAGCCATGGCCCACCAACGGCCACCACCCGCGGCGCGCCGCCGTGTCGTCGTACGGGATGTCGGGCACCAATGTGCACGCCATTGTGGAGCAGGCCCCGCAGCAGTCC
>CAZZHX010000048.1:0-8821 GCA_964653535.1 uncultured Mycobacterium sp.
GACCGGTCGCTTGAACCTTCTCGATGATCGGCGGCAGCACGTCGCGCACCTTGTTGTTACCCAGCCTGCTTACCAGGGTCAGCCGCCCCGGCTTGTTGTGCGGGTCAAGCCGTTCCACGTACTCGACGGCCAGCTCCGGGGTCATCGTCGGACCGATCTTCACGCCGATGGGGTTGGCGATCACCTCCGCGAAGGCGATGTGCGCGCCGTCGAGCTGACGGGTCCGCTCGCCGATCCACACGGTGTGTGCCGACAGGTCGAAGAGCTGCGGCTGCCCGTTGTCGATATCGGAGAGACGCAGCATCGCCCGCTCGTAGTCCAGCACCAAAGCCTCGTGGCTGGCGTAGATGTCGGCGGTCTGCAGGTTGCGGTCGGCCACCCCGCAGGCGCTCATGAACCGCAACGCCCGGTCGATCTCGGCGGCGAGGGCCTCGTAGCGGGCGCTGGCCGGCGACGTCCGCACGAATTCGCGGTTCCAGTCGTGAACCAGGTGCAGCGACGCCAGCCCCGAGGAGGTCAGCGCCCGCATCAGGTTCATCGCCGCGCTGGCGTTGGCGTAGGCGCGCACCAGCCGAGACGGGTCGTGCTCGCGCGCAGCGGGGTCCGGGGCGAAGCCGTTGATCATGTCACCGCGGTAGGACTTCAGGCCCAGCGCGTCGATGTCGACCGAGCGCGGCTTGGCGTATTGGCCGGCGATGCGGGCCACCTTGACCACTGGCATGCTGGCGCCGTAGGTCAGCACCACGGCCATCTGCAGCAGGGCGCGGATGTTGCCCCTGATGTGGGGTTCGGTGTTGTCGGTGAAGGTCTCGGCGCAGTCGCCGCCCTGCAGCACGAACGCCTCGCCCCGCGCGACCTGGGCCAATTGTTCCTGCAGGCGCATGATTTCGGAGGGCACCGTCACCGGCGGCACGCTCTCCAGGACCGTGCGCATGGCCGCCGCCTGCTCCGCGGGCCAGCTGGGTTGCTGGGCGGCGGGCTTGGCCAGCGCGGCGTCCAGACGGTCCCGCAGGTCGCTGGGCAGCGGCGGCAGCGAGGGCAGCTGGTCGATCGGGATGTCGACGGTCCAGTTCATCGGTCTATCGTAACCGGGCCGCGGCATGCGCCGGTCGGGACGTGATCAGGGGCAACACCGCCAAAACAGCTCAGGTCTCCGCCGCGCTGGCCGACAAGATCAGCTGGAAGCGGCGCAGTTGATCGCGGGCGTCCACCAGCGCGTCGTGCGCGTCCGGTGGCCGTGGCGGCATGGGGGGCGATCCCCGGTCCTCCCACAACTGCCGCAGCTCACGGGTGAAACGGGGCAGCGCCCGAGGCAGGTCCGGCATCGGGCCCCACAGCTGACACAGCACCACGTGGTCGTAGGCGCCCACCCACGCCCACAGTTCGATCGGGTCGGCCGGCCTGGCGTTGGCGACGCCGAAGAAGTCCTCCAGGTCGGCGCGGATCTGCCTGCGCGATCGCCACAGCTGCGACGACGGGGGCGGCAGCTTGGGTAGCACGTTGGCGCGGACCCAGGTGCCGGCGCGCTCGGGATCGAACTCCGTGGACACGGCGTAGTACTCCCGGCCATCCTCGGCGACCACCCCGATCGAAATGAGCTCGATGGTGCGGCCGTCGTCGATGAATTCGGTGTCGTAGAAGTACCGCACCCTGGAGAGCCTAGGCAGGCGACGGTGAGCGCCGGAACGGCGCAAGCAAGGAGCCCGCCCAGTGAACCGGCAGGCGACATACCGGAGCGGACACCGTTACGCTGATTCGACATGGGTGATGGGCAAACTCCAGTCGTCGGCGGCCGGACCGCGCAGGCGCTGCTGTGGTGCCTGTTATGGCTGGTCGCCGCCGCATCCCTGGGCTACGCCCGCTGGCGGTTGTTCGGGCACACGCCGTACCGCATCGACATCGACGTCTACCAGATGGGCGGCCGGGCCTGGCTCGACGGGCGGCCGCTCTACCGCGGCGATACGGCGTTCCACACACCCGTCGGGCTCAACCTGCCGTTCACCTATCCCCCGCTGGCGGCCGTCGCGTTCAGCGCGTTCGCCTGGCTGCACATGCCCGCCGCCAGCGTCGCGATCACCGCGCTGACGCTGGTGTTGCTGGTGGTGTCGACCGTGATCGTGTTGACCCGGCTGGACGTCTGGGGCGCCTCGGCGTTCCTGACGGGCCCGGCGTGGCTGCGCCGGTGCTGGCTGGCCATCGTCATCGTGGCGCCGGCATCGCTCATGCTGGAGCCGCTAGCCGCGAACTTCCGGTTCGGGCAGATCAACGTCGTAATCATGACCCTGGTGATCGCCGACTGCGTGCCGCGCCGCACGCCATGGCCCCGCGGGCTGCTGCTGGGCTTGGGGATCGCACTCAAACTGACGCCGGCGGTGTTTCTGCTCTACTTCCTGCTCAAGCGGGACAACCGGGCGGCGCTGACCGCCGTGGGCAGCTTCCTGGCGGCGACGATGGCCGGCTTCGCCTTGGCATGGGACGACTCGGTGGAGTACTGGACCCGCACCCTGGCACGCACCGATCGGATCGGCACCGCGGCGTTGAACACCGACCAGAACATCACCGGCGCCCTTGCCCGCACGGGACTTGAGGACCAGCAGCGCTTCATGTTGTGGGTAGCCGCCTCCTTGACGGTGCTGGCGGTCACCATCTGGGCGATGCGCCGCGTGCTGGCCGCCGGCGAACCCGTCCTCGCGGTCATCTGCGTCGCCCTCTTCGGGTTGATCGTGTCGCCGGTGTCGTGGTCGCACCACTGGGTGTGGGCGCTACCGACCGTGCTTGTCACGGGCATCGTCGCGTGGCGGCGCCGAAACCCGGCACTGGCTGTGGTCAGCGTCGTCGGGGCTGCGCTTATGCACTGGTCGCCGATCGTCCTGCTGCCCGAGCATCACGAAGACACCGCGGCCTGGTGGATCCAGCTCGCGGGGATGTCCTACGTCTGGTGGGCGATAGCGGTGATCGTCGTGAGCGGACTGACCGTCACGGCACGTCACGCTCCGGCTGATTCAGCGACCCGGCAGCGGGCACCGGTGCCGGCCGCCGGCTGACCGGCGCGCCCGTCACCCGGCAGCGGTGTCGGGGATCCGTGCGGCCTCGTCTGCCGACGGTGCCCCGTGGCCACCTTTCTTGACTTTGGCGGCGTAGACGTCGACGTACTCCTGACCCGAGAGCTGCATCAGCTCGTAGATCACCTCGTCGGTGACGGCCCGCTCGATGAAGCGGTTACCGGCCATACCCTCAAACCGGGAGAAGTCCATCGGTGTGCCGAAACGGACCGTCACCCGTCCCGGGCGAAGAATCGTGGTACCGGGCGGGTTGACCACATCGGTGCCAATCATGGCAACGGGGATCACCGGAACGCCGGTGTGCAGAGCCAGGCGCGCCAGGCCGGTCTTGCCCTTGTAGAGCCGGCCGTCGGGCGAGCGGGTGCCCTCGGGATACAGACCGAGCAGCTTGCCCTGACGCAGCAACCGTTCGGCGGTCTGCAGGGCGTCCTGTGCGGCGTCGGCGTCGGTGCGGTCGATCGGCACCTGACCGGCGACGGAGTAAAACCAGCCGAGGAACCGCCCCTTGAGCCCCTTGCCGGTGAAGTATTCGGCCTTGGCCAGGAAAGTGA
The DNA here is from genome assembly GCA_964653535.1 of uncultured Mycobacterium sp. Lineage (GTDB taxonomy): Bacteria > Actinomycetota > Actinomycetes > Mycobacteriales > Mycobacteriaceae > Mycobacterium. The sequence goes on from CAZZHX010000048.1 coordinate 3,614, forward strand.
TGCGGCGGCGAACCACCAGGCACAGGTAGAAACTGTCCATGACCGCCAGGTGGTTGCTGGCCAGAATCGCCGGTCCGGAACTCGGAACATGTTCCAGACCTTCAACTTTCGGCCGGGCAAGCAGGGCCAGCGGCGGGCCGAGGAGGACGTATTTGAAGAACCAGTACCACATGGTCCACCCTCCCTCCCACGCCGACGACGATCTGAGCCAACTCTACCGACCCGGCCCGCGCAGAACCAGACCGGCACGGCCGAGATCACTCCTCGACAGTGATTGGGATGGGCTGATAGCGCGTCGCACCCGCTGATCCTGCCCCTCCGGGCGGCCCACCGCCGGGTGGCGGTTCCGCCGAGCGACCGGTCTCGCCGGCTTGGTCGGCCCCGCCCGTGTCGGCGCTGTCGGCCACACCGGCACCGCCGGCATCACGGACATCGCCGACGATGCCGCGAATCACCTCCATGAGGGCGACGCTGTGGTCGGCGATCACGGTGAGCAGAGGGTGCTGTTCACCGCCCGCCAACGCGGCCAGCGCGCACACCGGGCACCACACCTGCTGACACCGGCCGGTCCCGGCTCCCCCGCCGGCAGTGAACGCCGCCGCCGCGCGAACCGCCGGGTCGATGCCGTCCAGAATGGCCTGGGCGAGCCTGCGCAGCTCGGGGCCGATCTCGGCGTGGGCGCCGCTCATCTGGGCCACACCTCCGGATCCGGTCGAAAACGAACTGTGAGCTCACCACGGCGGACATTGGCGTTCACTACCGTGCACCTCCGCAGCACCGACGCCAGGCGAATTCTGCGCCGCAACCCGCCGACGCTGATGATCAGGTCGTCGTCGACGCGGCCCAGCGTGAGCGCGCCGGGGTCGAGTTGGGGCAACGTTAGCCGCAGCCGGTAGATCGACCCAAGTCCAGAGCCCGATTCGAGCTCCACGATCGGCCGCAGCGGTCCAGGCGGGGGCGCCCCACCGCGACGGCGGGCACCGTCGAGCAGCGCTCCCAGCGCCTTTGGCCCGATCGGTTCGCCGGAGAGGTGGGCGGTCAGCACCATCGCCACGTCACCGATGGTGGCCTCGAGCTCGTCGAGGACGGCGCGCTGTTCGGCGATTCGTTCGGCGTACCAGTCGAAGGCCGGATGGGCGGGCAGGTCGCGGTACTCGTAGGACTCGTCTTCGATCAGAACTTGATTGACGATCAGTTCCTCGATCCGGACCCCCATCAGCGACAGCGCACCCAACGTCCGGACAGCCTCCGCCGCAACCACCCGCTCGGGCGTCAGCACCAGATGGGCGCCGACACACTGCCCGTCGGTCAGCAACCCGGCGAGTTCCTCGGCGCTGGCGCTGATGCGCTCCAGCAGTTCGACCAACGGCGCCGAGCGTGCGTCGTCGGCAAACCCGGACAGCCGCCGATGCCGCGGCCACGCGCGCTCGACATACAGTCCGATAGCGGCCGGCAGGGTCAACATGCGCATCGCGTCTGCGGTCGATGCGCAGTCGACGACGATGCGATCCCACCGTCCCGACGCGGCCAATTCGCCGACGGCGTGCAATCCGAGCACCTCCTGAACGCCCGGTAGCGCCGAAAGTTCCTGCGGGGCAATAGTATCCACATCAGAGTCCGGAAAATACTGCCTCAGCGCCCCGACCACTTCAAGCCACCGGCGCTCCAGCAGGGCCAATGTGTCCACGGCGAGTGCGTCCAGAAGTCCGCCACCCGCGTCGCCGGCCCCGGTCTCCAGGTCGGTGAGCACCCGAACCACCTCGCCCTCGCCACTGGCCGGCACCGGGACGCCCAACACGTCACCCAGGGAGTGCGCCTGGTCGGTGGACACCACCAGCACCCGTTGCCCCGCAGCGGCAGCAGCGACCGCGGTGGCACACGCCAAAGTGGACTTTCCTACCCCACCCTTACCGACGAAGAGACTGATCCGGGCCGGGGCGGGCTCGCGGGATTCGCGGAAATCACTGGATTCACTCAGCCTCGACTCTTTTCTTCAGGTCCTTCAGCGCCGAGTCGGTCAACCTGCGCTCGGCCTTGCGCTTGAGCAGTCCGATCATCGGAATGGCGAGGTCCACCGAAAGCTCGTAGGTGACCTCGGTGCCGGACCCCTTGGACGCCAATCGATATGAGCCGTCGAGAGATTTCAGCAGCGAGCCCGATGTCAGCGTCCAGCTCACCGACCGGCGGTCCCGGGGCCACATGTAGGACATGACCATCGTGTCCTTGAGGACGGCGGCGTCCAGAACGAATCGGGCCACCTTCGGGTAGCCCTCGGAGTCCTTTTCCTGGACCTCGGCCTCTTTGTACTCCGTGATCCACTCTGGATACGCATCGATGTCGGCAATCACCTTCATCACGGTGGCCGGGTCGGCTTCGATGTAAATGGTCTGCGTCGTCTTCTCCGCCACCTCGTTGATGCCCTCTCTCCCGGTGGCAGACGGTACTCCCCGCGCAGCCCGGACCCGGTTAACGTACCGGAGCCAGCCCCACCGGACGCGGCCGCTCCAATATCGTCTTGACCTCGAAGGCCATTCTCTTGCCCGCCGCCCGACGCCGGTGAATGACTTTCGCCAGGTTGAGCGTGGCCAGCCTCTCGGCGGCCACGCCGGTCGGTTCCGCGTGCAGAAAGTAGTGCAACACCACTCCACCCATCGCGTCCGGCAGGGATTCCAGCCAGATCTCCATGGTCCCGGTCAACGGGCCGCTGACCGACCAGCGGATCCCCTTCTCGCCGCGATCCTCGACCACCTCCAGGCGCAGGTCAGGCCACCACCGGCGCCAGTTCGACGGATCGCCGACGGCAGCGCCCACCAGCGCGCCGGCTACGGCGACGTAGGTCTGGTCGGCGATCTCGACGCTGCTCATCAATCCAGCTTCACATATCGATCTCCGGCGCAGACGTCGGTCCCCGGCTCGGATTAGGCTGGTGACAACCAGCGACGTTAAAACGAGGTCATCACATGCGTGAATACAGCGTGCCCGCTCATTTCACCATCAGCGAGCACGACAACATCGCGGCCACCGTCTTCCGCCACGAGCGCGACGACCCCGGTTTCGTCATCTACCGGCGCCAGATCGACGGCGCGTGGATCGATGTCACGTGTGCCGAAGCCGCAGCTCACATTCGTTCGGCTGCATCGGGTCTGATCGCGCTCGGAGTGCAGGCCGGCGACCGGGTGTCCATCTTCTCGGCCACCTGCTATGACTGGGCGATCCTCGATCTGGCAATCCTGGCCGTCGGCGCGGTGACGGTGCCGATCTACGAGACCTCGTCGGCTGAACAGGTGCGCTGGGTGCTGCAGGACTCGGAAGCGGTGCTGGCGTTCGCCGAGACCGAATCGCACGGGAGCATCATCACCGAACTCGCCGCCGACCTGCCGGCGCTGCGGCGGGTGCTGCTCATCGACGGTTCCGGACCCGGGGCGCTCGAGCAGCTCAGCGACGCGGGCGCGTCGGTCGACGCGGGCGAGCTGACCGCCCGGCTCGAGGCGCTGCGCGCCGAGCATCCGGCCACGCTCATCTACACCTCGGGCACCACCGGCCGCCCCAAAGGCTGCCAACTCACCCATTCGAACATGTTGTACGAGATCCGCGGTACCAAGGAGTGCCTGCCGACACTGCTGAACCCGGGGCAGCGGCTGTTGGTCTTCCTGCCGCTGGCCCACGTACTGGCCAGGGCGCTAACCCTGGCCGCATTCACCAACAAAGTGACCGTCGGATTCACCAGCGACATCAAGAATCTGATGCCGATGCTGGCGGTGTTCAAACCCACCATCGTGGTGTCGGTGCCGCGGGTGTTCGAGAAGATCTACAACACCGCCGAGCAGAACGCCGCCAACGACGGCAAGGGACGGATCTTCGCGCTCGCCGCACAGACCGCTGTCCAGTGGAGCCAGGCGTTCGACACCGGCAAACCCGGGCTGGTGCTGCGCGCCAAACATGTGGTGTTCAACCGGCTGGTCTACGGCAAGCTGCGCGCGGCGCTCGGCGGCGATTGCCACGCGTCGGTCTCCGGGGGCGCACCGCTGGGCGCGCGGTTGGGGCACTTCTATCGCGGCGTGGGCGTCACCATTCACGAGGGTTACGGCCTGACCGAGACGAGCGCGGCCATCACCGTCAACCAGGTCGGCAACGTCAGGATCGGGACGGTCGGAACCCTAGTACCCGGCAACAGCCTGCGGATCGCCGCCGACGGCGAGCTGTTAGTGCGCGGCGGCGTGGTGTTCAGCGGCTACTGGCGCAACGAGCAGGCCACCGCCGAGGCGTTCGCCGACGGTTGGTTCAAGACCGGCGACCTGGGTGCCATCGACCACGACGGCTTCCTGAAGATCACCGGCCGCAAGAAGGAACTCATCGTGACCGCCGGCGGTAAGAACGTCGCGCCCGCGGTGCTCGAAGACCAACTGCGCGCCCACCCGCTGATCAGCCAGGCGATCGTCGTCGGGGATAACAAGCCGTTCATCGGCGCGCTGATCACGATCGATCCGGAGGCCTTCGGGGGCTGGAAGCAGCGCCACCATAAACCCGTCGGAGCGTCCGTGGACGACCTAGCGACCGACCTCGACCTCATCGCCGACATCGAGGCGGCCGTCACGCAGGCGAACCTGGCGGTGTCGCACGCCGAGTCGATCCGCAAGTTCCGCATCCTGCCGGTCGACTTCACCGAGGACACCGGGGAATTGACGCCCACGCTGAAGGTCAAGCGCAACGTGGTGGCCGAGAAGTTCGCGTCCGACATCGCGGCCATCTACGAGCGTTAACGGGCTACCGAGCGTCAGGCGCGCAGCAGGTCAGCCAATCGGGCCGCCAGAGTGTCCCAGCGCCACTCGGCCGTCACCCAGCGTCGCCCGGCCGCGCCCATCGCGGCGGCCCGATCACGATCGGTCAGCAAGCCTGCGACGGCGTCGGCGATGTCGGGCACCGACCGGCCATCGACCACGAGCCCTGTCTCATTGTGCCGCACAGTCTCTGGAGCGCCGCCCGACTTACCGGCTACCACCGGCACACCGGTCGCCGAGGCCTCCAGGAACACGATGCCCAAACCCTCGACGTCCATCCCGGCGCCGCGGGTGCGGCACGGCATGGCGAACACGTCGGCCAGCGCATGGTGCGCGGGGAGCTCGGCGGCCGGTACGCCGCCGGTGAACCTCACGTGGTCCGCCACCCCGCAACGCTGGGCGAGCGCGCGCAACGAGTTCAGGTACGGGC
>CAZZHX010000048.1:8831-15473 GCA_964653535.1 uncultured Mycobacterium sp.
CACCAGGGCCGCCCCGTCGACACGGTGCCGGATCGACGGCAGCGCCTCGATCAGCATGTCCTGGCCCTTGCGGGGCACCAGCCTGGACAGGCAGACCACGGTGGGCCGGTCCCCCAGCCGGTAGCGGTCACGCAACTCGCGGCGGGCTGCGGGATCAGGCCTGAACCGGTCGGTGTCCACTCCGGGCGGCAGGTATTCCAGCGACGCCGCGGGACCGAGGGCGGGCGCGATCCGGGATCGCGTATACCGGCTGACGAAGGTGACGACGTCGGTGTCGTCGCCGATGCGCCGCAACACCGACCTCGCGGCAGGCAACATCGACCAGCCAACCTCGTGTCCGTGGGTGCTGGCCACCACCCGCCTCGCCCCGGCCTGCCGTGCTCGCCGGGCCACCAGCGCCAGGGGTGCGGCCGCACCGAACCAGACGGTGTCGGTGCCGCAGTCGGCGATCAACCGTCGCATCCGGGCGTCGACCGCCGGGCCGGGCAGCATCAACGTGCCCGGATGGCGCACCACGCGATAGCCCGCGGCCGCGGCGGCCCCGGTATCGAAGGCGTCGGCTCCCTTCCATTGCGGGGCGTACACCGTCACCGAATGGGCGCCGGTGTTCACCAGGCGGGCGACGAACTCGCCGAGGTAGGACTGGATGCCGCCGGGCCGCGGTGGAAAGTCGTTCGTTACCAGCAGGATCCGGCTCACAGTGGGTCAATCTAGCGGGTCAGCCACTCGCGCCAGCGCGCGAGCACGCCGGCCGAGTCGGCTCCCAGCACGTCGTGGAAGGCGGTGGGCATGTCCGGGTGCCCGGTACCGCAGGCAGCCAGGTACAGATCCTTCAGCGCGGTCGTCCCGTAGGCGTCGGCAACGAAGCGGGCGAACCACCAGGCGCGGTCGTAGCCCAGCGTCCGCTGCGGCCCAGGCTGATCAAGGTCGGTGTCCACAGGCAGGGTCAGCGGAATGGGCAGCGCGTCGGCGGGCACCGGAGTCGCGGGCCGGGCAACGAAGTCGGCCACGCCCTCGGTGAGCCACCGGGGCGCATCGACAGCGGTGGCGGCGCGCGCCGCATAGTGAAAAAGCTCATGAGTCAACACGATTCGCAGGCCCGAATCGCTCATCGCGGTGGCACCCGGCGCGAACACGATCCGCTGGCCGAGCGCCAGCCGGTGCGCGGGGTCGACGCGGTCTGCGACCGTCACGGCCGCGATATCGGCCCACTGGGATGCCGGTCCGCCGCCCGCGGCGGCTCGAAATTCCTCGTCGGTGCGGGTAGCGACCACCGTGATGTCGGTCGGCCAGTCGATACCCCAGAACCCCTCGACGGCGACGACCGCCGCACCAATGATGGACGCGACGCGCGACAGCAGGCGGTCGCCGGCCGGGCCGACCAGCGCAACGGTGCGGTCACCGGCGGTCAGAGACTCCGAGACGGCGTGGACCTGGGCGGGCGGCGGCGTGAGCGCGTGCAGCGGCACGGTCGCGGCCACGGTCAGCTCGACGGCGAAGACCAGGACCAGGAGGGTCCGCAGCCGCCGACGCCCCGAGCCGGGCTGCTCAGTAGCGGCGGGCGTTGTAGATCGGGCCCGATGAGTTCATCGGCGCCACGCCCACCGGCACCCCGTAGGTCGAGGAATGGATCATCATGCCGTTGCCGATGTAGAGGCCGGCGTGGGATGCGTCGGAGTAGAAAGTCAGCACGTCCCCGGGCTGCAGGTCCGAGAGCGCGACCGGCTGCCCACCGTTGGCCATCGCCTGGCTGGAGTGCGGCAATTGGACACCGGCCTGCTGGAACGCCCACATCACCAATCCCGAGCAGTCGAACCCGCCCGGGGAGGCGCCGCCCCACACGTAGGACGACCCCACCTGGCTCAACGCGGCCTGCACAACGTTCCCGCGGTCACCCGCGCCGAAGATCGGCGGTGGCGCGGGCATGCCGAAGGGCGGAGGGGCGTCCGGAGCGGGTGCGGCGGGCGGCGCAAAGTCCGGCGGACCGCCCGGCGGCGGCGCATCCGGCACAGGAAAGTCCGCCAGCACAGCGTGGCCAGGTCCGGCAAGCGTGGTCCGCTGCTGCGGGGTCAAGGACCCGTACTGCGTCTTCACCACGGCGATCTGCACCTGGAGTTGGCCCTCTTTGGTCTGCAAGCCCGTGCGGACGGCGGCGGCCTGATCGGCAGCGGTCTTCGCCTCGGCAGCAGACTTCGCGGACTCCTGCTCGGCCGTCGCCGCCTGAGCGCTCGCGAGCGTGAAGCCGGCCATCTGGCCGGCCATCTGGCCTGCCATCACCCGTTGCATCGTCAGTCTGTCGATCAGCCCCTGCGGTGATCCCGCGGTGAGGATGGCCTGCATGCCGTCGACGCTGCCGCCCATGTAGGTGGCGGCGGCGAGCTTGTCGATCGCTCCCTGGAACGAGGCCAGGTGGGCCTTCGCAGCGCCCGCGGCGGCTTGGTCGTCGGCGTGCTTCGCCTCGGCCGCACGAACAGCCGACAGCTTTGCGTTGAGGTCGAGTTGCGCGGTGTGCAGCGCCTCGGTGGTCTGCTCAGCCTGACGGGACAGGTCGTTGAGCGCGACGAGCGCGTCCTGGGCCGGATCGGCGACCGCGTTGGCGGCGAGCACACCGGAGAAGACCGTGAGGCCCGCCAGCGAACCGATGAGAGCTTGCGGAAGAGCGCGCGCGATCGGGCTCATAAAGTCGGAAATCAAATCTGCATCCTTAAACGGCCGTTCGACGCACAGGGCGTCGAGCTAGGTTTAGGTCTCGGTTAGATTACGAAACGATATCAGCGTTTGTCCAAATCACATTAATAAGAAATTGGAAAGGTTTCTGGCATTTCTCTGTGGTGCGTCGGATTCCGGGAACAGTTTTCGGCATACAGGGCGATCAGGCGACTCCCGCGTCGCGGTCACGACGGATCGGCACCAGTCGAAGCCTCGGCACCAATCCCACCTCGGCGAGCACGTCCAGTGCGGCGCGTTCGTCGCGCAAGAGCGTTTCCGGAACCCCGAGCAACACGCTGACCACGCAGTCGTGGCAGCCGTGGCCGCGCACCGCGCAGTCGTCGCAGTCGATCACCACCGGCGCGTCGCCGTCGGGTATCGCGCCGTCGGGTATCGCGCCGTCGGGTATCGCGCCGTCGGGTATCGAGCTGTCGGGTCTCGCGCCGTCGGGCGTCCCGCTTTCAGGCGTCCTGGCCAGTGCCATCAGGTGAATCCTCTCGGTTTGTCTCACGACGCACGGTCGATATGCCCGCACGGTAACCGGGCCCACCGACAACTTTCCCGCCGCGCGCGCGTGGGAACGCGCGAGTGTCGGTCGGTGTACCTACCGTGTGGGTCATGGGTGTCACGGGCAGCGATCAGCTGAGCTTCCCCGACGTGGGTCCGCTTGATGCGGCACACGAGGTGTCGTTGCGCGAAACCACTTTCGTCATAGTGGATTTGGAGACCACCGGCGCTCGCAGCACAAGCCCGGACGGAACGGTCCCCGACGCCATCACCGAGATCGGCGCGGTCAAGGTGCGCGGCGGCGTCGTTCTCGGGGAGTTCGCCACCCTGGTCGACCCGCAGCGCAGCCTGCCACCGCAGATCGTGCGGCTGACCGGCATCACCACGGCAATGGTGTGCGATGCCCCGACGATCGACGTCGTGCTGCCGATGTTTCTCGAGTTCGCCGGCGATGCGGTGCTCGTCGCTCACAATTCCGGGTTCGACATCGGATTCCTGCGCGCGGCGGCGCAGCAGTGCGAGGTTGCGTGGCCGCGACCGCGGGTGTTGTGCACTGTCCGGTTGGCTCGCCGGGTGCTGAGCCGCGAGGAAGCGCCCAGCGTGCGGCTGGCCGCCCTAGCCCGGCTGTTCGCCGTCGCGGTGCAACCCACCCACCGTGCCCTCGACGACGCCCGCGCCACCGTCGAGGTGCTGCACGCGCTCATCGAACGGGTGGGCAACCAGGGCGTGCACACCTACGCCGACCTGCTCTCCTACCTGCCGGACGTGACCCCGGCCCAGCGTCGCAAACGGGTGCTCGCCGACGGCCTGCCGCGCCGGCCGGGGGTCTACCTGTTCCGCGGGCCGTCGGGCGAGGTCCTCTACGTCGGCACCGCCGTCGACCTGCGCCGACGGGTCGGCCAGTACTTCAACGGCACCGACCCCCGCCGCCGGATGACGGAGATGGTCGGGCTGGCCGACGCGGTCGACCACGTCGAATGCGCCCACGCGCTGGAGGCCGGGGTGCGCGAACTGCGGCTGCTGGCCGCGCACGCACCGCCCTACAACCGGCGGTCGAGGTTCCCGCACCGCTGGTGGTGGGTGACGCTGACCGACGAGGCGTTCCCGCGACTGGTCGCTGTCCGCTCACCACGGCACGACCGCACCATCGGGCCGTTTCGCTCCCGCACCGACGCCGCCGACACGGCCGACCTGCTGGCGAGATTCACCGGCCTGCGCACCTGCACCGCGCGGCTGGCGCGGTCGGCGTTGCACGGCTGTCCCGAGCTCGAAGTGTCGCCGTGTCCCGCCGCCCGGGATGTGACGGCCACCGAGTACGCGGCGGCCGTCGCGCGGGCCTCGGCATTGATCGACGGAACCGACGACAGCGCCCTGACCACCGCCGCCGACCAGGTGGCCGCGCTCGCCGAGCGACACCACTACGAGAGTGCGGCACGACTGCGGGACCGGATGGCCACCGCCGTGGAGGCCCTGTGGCGCGCCCAGCGGCTGCGTGCCCTGGCCGCGCTGCCCGAGCTGATCGCCGCGGCGCCGGAGGGCGCCACCGGCCACGAGGGCTCAGGGGGCCCTAGTGGTCCCAGCGGCCCCAGCGGCCCCGGTGGCTACCACATCGCCGTCATCCGCCACGGCCAGCTCGCCGCGGCCGGCACCGCGAACCGGGGTGTTCCGCCGATGCCGGTGATCGACGCGCTTGCGGCCGGGGCGCAGGTGATCCTGCCGGCATCGGCGCCGCTGGGCGGCTCGCTGGTCGAGGAGACCGCGCTCATCGCGCGCTGGCTGGTCCGCCCCGGAGTGCGGATCGTCCGAGTCGCCGAGACCGAATCCGGCGGCTGGGCGTCGCCACTGCGCTCGGCCGGCGCCTGGGCGGAGTGGGCCGCGACGGCGCGCTCGGCGCGGCTGGCCGGCGAACAAGTCCTCAGGGAGTGGGAGTCAGACCTGCTGGCCGAACCGCACCCAACGCGCGAGCAACTGTTCGGCCGCGCCGGAGTCGATGGCGGCGGCAGCCCGGTGCAACGCGGCCTCCCAGGCCGGCCGCCATTCAGCGCGGCCGGATAGGCCGTCGAAAGCCACGATCGCCCCGGCGGCGTTCAGGATGACGGCGTCGCGCACGGGGCCTGCGGCGCCGGACAGCACGGCACGCGCCGTGGCGGCGTTGGCGTGCGCGTCGCCGCCGATCAGATCGTCGAGGTCGGCCCGGGCGAAACCGAACGCGGCGGGATCGAACGTCCATGTGTCGACGGTCCCGCCCTGCACCCGCCAGATCGTGCTCGTCGTCGTGGTGGTCAACTCGTCGAGACCATCGTCACCGCGCACCACCAGCACGCTCGACCCGCGCTCGGCGAAAACCGCCGCCATCACCCCGGCTAGATCGGCGAACGCGCAGCCGATCAGCCCAGCCCGTGGGCGGGCCGGATTAGTAAGCGGCCCAAGGAGATTGAATACCGTCGGCACGCCGATCTCACGGCGCACGGCCGACGTATGCCGGTACGACGGGTGAAACAGCGGCGCAAAGCAGAACCCGATCCCGATCTCGGCGAGACTGTGCCCAACCTGCTCGGGGCCCAGGTCGATGCGCACGCCGAGCGCCTCGAGCGTGTCCGCGCCGCCGGAGCGCGACGACGCCGCCCGGTTGCCGTGCTTGACCACCGGAACGCCCGCCGCCGCCACCACGATTGCCGCCATGGTCGACAGGTTGACCGTGTTGAGGCCGTCGCCCCCGGTACCGACGATGTCTACGGCTTCTACGGTGCCCCCGAGGTCCCTGAGGTCCCTGAGGTCCCCGGGGCCCCCGCCCGTCGCCGCGGGCGGCAGCGGGCACGCATGGCTCAGCATGGCGTCGGCGAGCTCACCGATCTCCGCCGCGGTGGGGACCTTCATCTGCATCGCCACCGCGAAAGCGGCGATCTGGGCCGGTTGGGCGCGGCCAGACATGATCTCGTCCATCGCCCACGCGGCTTGGCCCCGAGCCAGTTCCCGGCCGCCCGTCAGCCGCGCCAGAACCTGCGGCCAGGTGGGCCCTGCGCCCAAGCCGGCGCCCCCGAGCGGCACCCCAGATGACGCCTCAGATGACACTGCCACGCGCCGATGGTCCCACGCCGAGTCGAAACGAGAGCCACACCACAGAAATCAATTGGCCTCCCGGGTAGAGATTGGGCACCGCAACGCGCAATACTGACCGTTGTGACCAGCGCTGTAGGAACCCCAGGTACTGCGATCACGTCGAGGGTGCATTCGCTGAATCGCCCGAACATGGTCAGTGTCGGCACCATCGTGTGGCTGTCGAGCGAGCTGATGTTCTTTGCTGGGCTGTTCGCGATGTACTTCACCGCGCGGGCGCAGGCCGGCGGGAACTGGCCGCCTCCACCGACGGAGCTGAACCTCTATCAGGCCGTCCCGGTGACGCTGGTGCTCATCGCGTCGTCGTTC
>CAZZHX010000049.1:0-15422 GCA_964653535.1 uncultured Mycobacterium sp.
TCTGTTCAACTCCGGCAGCGGCAACCACGGCATCGGCAACACCGGCACCGGCAACTGGGGCCTGGGCAACTCCGGGGCCGCGAACCTGGGCCTGGGGAACACTGGCGACACCAACACCGGCCTGTTCAACTCTGGTGCGCTGAACATCGGACTGGCCAACGCCGGCACCTACAACGGCGGCAGCCTGAACACCGGCGACTTCAACACCGGCGGCGCGAACCTAGGCGACTTCAACAGCGGATATTTCAATACCGGCAGTTTCAATACCGGAGTCGCCAACCCCGGAAACAACAATATCGGCGCCTTCATCTCGGGCACGCACGACGTGGGCCTGTTGTGGCGGGGCGTCGGCGAAGGCCTGACCGGCTCGCACCACGGAACCAGCGGCTCAGGCGGATTCAGCATCTCCAGCATCCCGGTGCACCTCGAGGCGACCATCCCGGTCGACATTCCCGTCACTGGCGGCATCGGGTTGATCCAAGTCGCACCGATCACCGTGAGTCCAATCCAGTTCGATCTGCACAACAACGCGGGAGGTTTCGCGGTCACCGGGCCCCTGGGCGGTTTCACAGTTCCGGCAATCACCAACACGATTCCCGTCAACCTGACCATCGGCAGCCCGACCACGGATGTGTCGATCACTGCCACCGGCAGTGTGGGCCACATCAACACGGGCTACTCCTACGCCATTCCGGTCACCGGAACGCTTGGGCCCGGACTCGGCCAACAGCCCATCACCTTCACCATCCCGGAGGACATTCTGGTGAAGCTGTCTGGCGTCAAACTCGCTACTCTGAACAACTCGCTGAACTTCACGGTCAACGCGACCTTCCCCGCGGTCCCGATCGACCGAATCCTCACGCCGCGCGGGTAAGAGCGGTTACCGCAGCGTCAGCCAGGCCAGGCTGCCCGCGCCAAACAGCACGCAGTAGGCGGCGCACGGCGTAAGGGTGCGGGTCTGAAAGTACCGCGTCAGGTAGCGCACCGCGAGGTAGGCGGCGACGAAGGAGGCCACGCTGCCCGCCAGCACTTGGCCCCCGATGCCGGCCCCGAGCGGCCCGAACAGGTCCGGGATCTTGTACAGCCCGGCGGCCAGGATGATCGGCGTCGCCAGCAGGAACGAGAAGCGGGCGGCGTCCTCGTGCGACAGGCCGCGCCACAGGCCGGCCACGATCGTGATGCCGGAGCGGCTGATGCCGGGCAGCAGCGCCAGGATCTGCGAGGCTCCGATCAGCACCCCGCGGCCCAGCGGCAGCGCGGCCAGCCGGGTGTCGATGGCGTCGCCGGAATGGTCGGGATGCCCGCCTGCCGGGCCGGCGAGGGCGTCCGCCGGGGCGACCCTGCGGCGCAGCGCCTCCCCGGCGTAGAGGACGACGCCGTTGACAAGAAGGAACGCCGCCGCCGGGATGGGCTTGCCGAGGGTGGTGCGGAAGGTGTGCTCGAGGGCCAGACCGGCCAGCCCCACCGGGATGGTTGCCGCCACCAGCAGCCAGGCGAGCCGCTCGTCGGGCGTCTGAATACGGCGGTAGCGCAGTGACGTGCCGAACCCGGCCAGCACGCGCACCCAGTCACGCCAGAAGAACACCAGCAGCGCTGCCGCCGTCGCCACGTGCAATCCCACCAGGAATGCCAAATAGGGCGATTCGGGCGTGGCGACGTTCAGGTCGCGCGCCCACTGCCCGCCGACCAGTGCCGGAACCAGAATCGAATGCCCGAGGCTGGAAACCGGGAACAGTTCTGTGACGCCCTGGAACGCGCCGACGATCAGGGCTTCGACGTAGCTCAAGTGCGCGGTCACGGGTGGGTGTGCCTCCGTCGCTGGACAATTCGCCGTCACAGTAGCGGTGGCGGTTGCCCTTCGGCCGGGCGGGTACGGTGTGGACGTGCCCGACAGCCTCCTTGCCGGCGTGCGCGTCCTTGACTTGTCGAGCGGTACGACAGACTCGGTGACGCGCCTGCTCGCCGACCTCGGTGCCGACGTGCTCAAGGTAGAACACCCCGGTGGTAGCCCCGGGCGTGAGACGCTTCCGGCGTTGGCCGGTGCGAGCATCCCCTTCGCCCTGCACAACGCGAACAAGCGCAGCACGGTGCTCGACCCCCTAGCGGAGGCCGACTGCGCCCGGCTCCTCGACCTCGCCGCGGAGGCCGACATCGTCGTCACCGATGACCTCGGCGGCCCTGACGGGCTGGCCGGATCCTTCGGGACGTCGGGCGCCGAACTGGCCGCCCAATCCCCGCACCTGGTGGTGCTGACGGTCACCGACTTCGGCGCCACGGGTCCGCGTGCGTCATGGCGGGCCACCGACCCCGTCCTGTACGCGATGTCCGGTGCCTTGTCGCGATCCGGCCCCACCACGGGCACCCCGGTGCTGCCGCCGGACGGCATCGCGTCGGCGACGGCCGCCGTGCAGGCGGCGTGGGCGGTGCTGGTCGCCTACTACAACCGGCTGCGTTGCGGCACCGGCGATTACATCGATTTCTCGCGTTTCGATGCGGTGGTGATGGCGCTCGATCCGGTCTTCGGCGCGCACGGGCAGGCCGCGGCGGGAGTGCGCAGTACCGGGCGCTGGCGGGGCCGGCCCAAGAATCAGGACTCTTACCCGATCTTCGAGTGCCGTGACGGCTACGTCCGGTTGTGCGTCCTGGCTCCGCGGCAATGGCGCGGGCTGCGGGGCTGGCTGGGCGAGCCGGAAGAATTCCAGGACCCGAAATACGACCAGATCGGAGCCCGCTTCGCAGCCTGGCCTCAGATCAGCGCGCTGTTCCGGGACATGGTCGCCGACCAGCCCATGAAGGAGCTGGTGGCCGCGGGCCAAGAGCGTGGGGTGCCGATTGCCGCGGTGCTGACGCCGTCGCGGATCCTGGGCTCCGAGCATTTCCACGCGGTGGGGGCGATCACCGAGGCCGACCTGGTCCCCGGGGTCCGGACATCCGTACCCACCGGGTACTTCGTTGTCGACGGGCAGCGCTGCGGGTTCCGCACGCCGGCCCCGGCCCCGGGCGAGGACTCCCCGTCGTGGCGCGGCAACCCGGCGCTGGTGGGGGCGCCGTCGGGCAGGGTCGGCGACTATCCGTTCGCCGGGCTGCGGATCCTCGATCTGGGCGTCATCGTCGCCGGGGGCGAACTGGGCCGGCTGTTCGGCGACCTGGGTGCCGAGGTCATCAAGGTCGAGAGCCCCGACTACCCCGACGGACTGCGGCAGGCTCGGGCCGGCGAGGCCATGAGTGAGTCGTTCGCGTGGACGCACCGCAATCAGCTCGGGTTGGGCCTGGACCTGCGCAGCGCCGAGGGCGGAGAGATCTTCGGTCGCCTGGTGTCGGGAGCCGACGCCGTCTTCGCCAACTTCAAGCCGGGAACCCTGACCGCGCTGGGCTTCTCCTACGAAACCCTGCATGCCCTCAACCCGGGGCTCGTGCTGGCCGAGAGCAGCGCTTACGGCGGCACGGGTCCATGGAGCACCCGAATGGGGTACGGGCCGCTGGTCCGCGCGGCCACCGGCGTCACCCGGCTCTGGACCGCAAACGACCAGGGGGACGATCCTGGAGACACCGCGCGGCACGTCTTCTACGACGCGACGACCATCTTTCCCGATCACGTCGTCGGTCGGATCACCGCCATCGCGGCGCTGGCGGCGTTGATCCGCTGCCACCGGACCGGCGGCGGCGCCCACGTCCACGTCTCGCAGGCCGAAGCCGTGGTCAACCAGCTCGACACCCTGTACGTCACGAGCGCCGCCGTGGCCGCGGGTCGTGCCCACGTGCAACCGGACACCAGCCTGCACGCGATCTGTCCCTGCTCGGGCGACGACGAGTGGTGCGTCATCTCGATCACGTCCGACGCCGAATGGCGCAGCGCCGCAGACCTCATGGACCACGCCGAGTGGGTCGAGGACCCCCGCTTCGCAACGGCCCCAGCCCGACTGGCGCACCGTCGGGAACTGGTGGAATTGATGTCCTCCTGGACCCGTACGCGCACCCCGACCCGGATCGCCGGACTGCTGCAATCTGCCGGCGTGCCGGCCGCACCGATGAACCGCCCGCCCGATCTCCTGGACGACCCCCAGCTGACGAGGCGAAACCTGTTCAGCGACATGGTGCATCCGCTGATTCCGCATCCGCTTCCGGCCGAGACGGGACCGGCGCCCTTCCTGCACATTCCGCAAGCGCCGCAACGCCCGGCGCCCCAACCGGGCCATGACACGCGGGAGATCTGTCGGACGGTGCTCGGCATGAGCGACCGGGAAATCGAACGCCTCCTCGCCGAGCGCGTGGTGTTCGCCCCGGCTTAGCGGCGAACATGAAGCTAGTTTCACGCTCACACCCGATGGTGAAACTGGCTTCACTCTCGCCAGGACGCCACGATAGATTCAATCCGTGAGCCTTGACCCCCGAACACCGGTGCTGATCGGTTACGGCCAGGTCAACCACCGCGACGACATCGACCCGGGGAAGCGGTCCATCGAACCGGTCGACCTCATGGCCGCAGCAGCCCGGCAGGCCGCCGACGCCCGCGTGATCGCGGCCGTGGATTCCGTCCGCGTGGTGAATATCCTGTCCGCCCGCTATCGAGACCCCGGACTGCTGCTCGGCCAGCGGATCGGCGCAGGCGACTTCACCACGCTGTACAGCCCCATCGGTGGCAACGTGCCCCAGTCGCTGGTCAACCAGGCCTGCCTGGACATCGCGCGGGGGAGTGCCCGTCTGGTGTTGCTGGCTGGGGCCGAAACCTGGCGCACCAGAACGGGACTGCGCGCCCAAGGCGGCAAGCTGGCCTGGACCGTGCAGGACGACTCCGTCCCGATGGCGGAGCTGACCGGCGAGGACGTCCCCATGGCGGGCGATGTGCAGACCAGGATCGGATTGGCGCTGCCGGCCTACGTCTACCCGTTGTTCGAGCAGGCCCTGCGGATCGCGAACGGTGAGTCCGTCGATCACCATCTGACGCGCGTCGGCGAGCTGTGGGCACGCTTCAACGCCGTCGCGGTCGGCAACCCGCACGCCTGGATCCGCACCCCGGTCACCGCCGAGGAGATCAGCCGGCCCGGCCCACGCAACCGGATGATCAGCTGGCCTTATACCAAGTTGATGAACTCCAACAACATGGTCGACCAGGGCGCGGCGCTGGTGTTGACCTCTGCCGAGCAGGCGACTCGGCTGGGGGTCCCCGCTGATCGCTGGGTGTTCCCGCATGCGGGCACTGACGCGCACGACACCTTTGCGGTCGCCGAACGCGACGAGCTGCACCGGTCGGCCGCCATCCGCATCGCCGGCGCCCGGGTGCTGGAGCTGGCCGGCCTGCGCATCGACGACATCGACTACGTCGACCTATACTCGTGTTTTCCCTCCGCCGTGCAGGTCGCCGCGGCCGAACTCGGCCTTGCCTGCGACGACGGGGCGCGTCCGCTGACGGTCACCGGCGGCCTGACGTTCGCCGGCGGCCCGTGGAACAACTACGTGATGCACGCAATCGCCACCATGGCCGAACTGCTCGTGGCCAATCCGGGCCGGCGCGGCCTCATCACCGCCAACGGCGGTTATCTGACCAAGCACAGCTTCGGGGTGTACAGCACCACGCCGCCCACCGAATTCCGTTGGGAGGATTCGCAAACGGCCGTCGACCGGGAACCGACGCGTAAGGCCGCGGTAGGGTGGGAGGGCGTCGGGACCGTGGAGTCGTGGACGACTCCCTTCGATCGCGAGGGGCAACCCGAAAAGGCCTTCGTGGCCGTCCGCACGCCCGACGGAGCGCGGGCGCTGGCCGTGATCACCGATGCTGCGGCGACGCAGGCATCCGTGCGCGAAGACCTGGCCGGCACCGAGGTTGCCGTCACGGCGGACGGCACGGCGTCCATTCGCTGAAGGCGGTGCGGTTCGAGGCGCATAATTACCGCATGCCCATGGCGTACTCCGCGCCGGACCGCCTCGACCCGGACATCCTCGAATCCGCGGCCCGGGGCCTCGCTTCCGGCGGCGCCGTGACCTTCCTCGTCGACCACGACGCGATCACCTATGCGGTGACCCACTCAGGCGGAAAGCCGACAGTCCGCGTCCACGACGGGCGGGGTGATGGCTCCGACGACACCGTTGTGCGCCTTTCCCGGCGGGCATGGGACGACATGACCGGCCAGGTGCGCACGATCATCAACCTCCTGCTCAGCAACGACCTCCGCTTCGAGCGCGGCGGCTTCGACCAGCTGGCCGACTGGGATCCGGTTCTGCGTTACCTGCACGCCGGCATCCCGCCCTACGACCCGGCCAGAGTCGACCTGCACGGGTGTGATCCGCGCGCCACATTCACGCTCGACGCCAGCGATGCCGAGCTGGCCGAGCAGCTGCGCACGATGGGATATCTGCATATCAAGGGTGTCTTCGACGCCACACAGATGCGGGCCGCCAACCGCGACATCGACCGGCTTGCGGCGCAGGCCCGGCCCGGGGACGACCAGTCCTGGTGGGTCACCGCCGAGGATGGCAGCAGCGTGCTGTGCCGCCTGGTCTACGCGACGTTGCGGTCTCCGGTTCTCGCCGCGCTGGAAGACGACCCCGGGGTGCGCAGGCTGGGCTCTCTCCTCGACCCCGCGATGCGCCCCGCACCCGACCGGATGGAAGGCAGCGCGGTGCTGCTCAAGGTGCCGGGGAACACCAGCGGGCTGTCCAACATCCCCTGGCATCAGGACTGCGGCATGGGCGGGCACGCCATCATGTGCCCCGCGGTCAGCGTCGGCATCGCGCTCACCGGGTCGAACGCCGCAACCGGCAACCTGACAGTGCTGCCCGGCAGCCACGGCCACGCCATTCACCACCGGTGGGACCAGCGGTTCCCGCAAGTCCCGGTGGTGAGCATCGACACAGCCCCCGGCGACGTCACCGTGCACATCCAAGACCTGGTGCACGCCTCGCCACCGCCGACCGGCGCAGGCGGCCGGCGCACCATGTACGTCAGCCACTACCCGCCGCAGTTGTTCGACCACATCGCGCCGGGCCAGGCGTTCAACGACCTGGTGCGCAACCGCACCGCACAGGTCGCCGGCCTGCAGTTCGAGTAGGTTCGCTCCATGGAGAAGGTCATCGCCGTACTGATGCGTGCCGAATCGGACGAAGGGTGGTGCGAGCGGCAGCGCGGCCCCGTCGCCGAGGCGCTGCTGGGGCTGGGCCTGCCCGGCTTGTCGATCAACGTCCGCGACGACGCCGTGCGTGCGTCGATGATGACGCTAACAACGCTGGATCCTCAGGTCGCCGCGGTGGTCAGCATCTGGACGCAGCAGTGCTACGGCGACCAGGCGACTGCCGCGCTCGACATTCTCGCCGGGGAATGCGAGCAGCTGGGCGCCTACCTGGTGACCGAGTCGGCTCCACTGCCCGGTCCCGCGGTCGAACCCGGCGTTCGCACAGAGGGTTTGGCTAATATCGCGCTGCTGCGGCGCCCGGCGGAGTTGGACCAGGCCACCTGGCTCACCCGCTGGCAGCGTGATCACACCCCGGTGGCCATCGCGACGCAGTCGACATTCGGCTACACCCAGAACTGGGTGGTACGCACGCTCACCCCGGGCGCACCGGAGTTCGCGGCCATCGTCGAAGAATTGTTCCCCGCCGAGGCGGTCACCGATCTCGGCGTGTTCTTCGGCGCCGCCGACGACGCCGATCTGCAGGACCGCCTCGGCAAGATGGTCGCCAGCACGTCGGCGTTCGGCGCCAACAAGAACATCGACACGGTGCCCACCAGCCGCTACATCTTCGCCACTCCTTTCACCCAGGGCCTGTTCAGCCGAGGCGCGACCCCATGACAACGCTGAACGATGCCGTGGCGCTGGGCGCCCCGGACCACGGACTGGCGGTGGTCGCCACGGTGCGGGCCGACACCACGGTGCAGGCGTCGCTGGTCAACGTCGGGCTGGTGCCGCACCCCGCGACCGGTGAGCCGGCGCTGGGCTTCACCACGTACGGGAAGGTCAAACTCGCCAACCTGCGCGCGCGCCCCCACGTGGCGGTGACGTTCCGCAAGGGATGGCAGTGGGCCACCGTCGAGGGTCGCACGGACGTGGCCGGCCCCGACGACGCACCGCCCTGGCTGACCGACGCCGACCGGCTGCGACTGCTGCTCCGCGAGGTCTTCGTCGCCGCCGGAGGAACCCACGACGATTGGGACGAGTACGACCGGGTGATGGCTCGGGAGCGGCGAGCCGTGGTGATGATCGCGCCGACCCGCGTCTACAGCAACGGGTGAGTAAACTGCAGCCGTGACCCTGCTGATCGACGACGACAAGCGGGTGCGCACCCTCACGCTCAACCGTCCCGGGGCGCTCAACGCATTCAACGAAGCGCTCTACGACGCCACCACCGAAGCGCTTCTGGCCGCCGCCGAGGATCCTGATGTCGCCGTCGTGCTGCTGACTGGCACCGGCCGCGGTTTCAGCGCGGGAAACGATCTTGTCGAGATGCAAGCCCGCATCACCGACCCCGACTTCACACCGGGAAAGCACGGCTTCAGCGGAATGATCGACGCGCTCAGCGCCTTCCCCAAACCGCTGATCTGCGCCGTCAACGGCGTGGGCGTGGGGATCGGCGCCACCATCCTCGGCTACGCCGACCTGGTGTTCATCGCGTCGACGGCGCGACTGAAGTGCCCGTTCACCAGCCTGGGCGTGGCGCCGGAAGCGGCGTCGTCGTATCTGCTGCCGCAGCTGATGGGGCGGCAAAACGCCGCCTGGCTGTTGCTGTCGTCGGAATGGATCGACGCCCACGAAGCGTTACGGATGGGTCTGGTATGGCGGGTGTGCGAACCCGAGGATCTGCTGCCCGAAGCGCGCCGGCACGCCGACATCATTGCGGCCCGGCCGATTCCGAGCCTGATGGCCGTGAAACACACGATGATGGAGCCGCTGCGGCCCGGGATCGTGGAGGCCAACGCGCGCGAGATAGCCCACTTCGCCGAACTCATGGGAGCGCCGGCCAACACCGAGGCCCTCGCCGATTTCCACCGGGGCCGCTGACCCGTTACGGCGCCGGTTCGAGCGTGCGCGCGATGATCGCCCGCAGCGTCCGCCGGCACAGCCCGCAGTCGCCGCCTGCGCCGCACGCGGCGGTGATCGCATTGGAGGTGGACGCACCCCGCTCGACGGCCTCAGCCACGGTCTGAGTCGTGGCCCCGACACAGAGGCAGACGTACACCCGGCACACCTCCCGCATGTCGTGGCTGGCGAACGCGTCGTAGCGTCGTAGCGTGGTCGCATCGTATATTAGCTAAGTCTAACCTAACAAGTGGTGTGCGGGGCCCCTGTGTGGCGCAGTCGGCAGATGGCGGGCCGGCATGGCAGAATTCGCGTAAGGCGGCCCCTAGGACGCCCGCAGCGAAGGAGTGATCATGCAGGGAGACCCAGACGTTCTGCGCCTGCTCAACGAGCAGTTGACCAGCGAACTGACCGCCATCAACCAGTACTTCCTGCATGCGAAGATGCAGGAGAACTGGGGCTTCACCGAGTTGGCGAAGCACACGCGTGACGAGTCGTTCGATGAGATGCGGCATGCCGAGGAGATCACCGATCGCATCCTGCTGCTCGACGGCCTGCCGAACTACCAGAGAATCGGATCGCTGCGCGTCGGCCAGACATTGCGTGAGCAGTTCGAGGCCGACCTGGCCATCGAGTTCGACGTGTTGAACAGGCTGCGGCCGGGAATCGTCATGTGCCGGGAGAAGCACGACAGCACCAGCGCCATCCTGTTGGAGAAGATCGTGGCCGACGAGGAATCGCACGTCGACTACCTGCAGACCCAGCTCGAGCTGATGGACAAGTTGGGTGAAGAGCTCTATTCCGCGCAGTGTGTCTCCCGCCCGCCGAGCTGACGGCACCGTTGCCCGGGTAGCGCTCGGCGCGGGCGTACCATCACGCCATGAGCCGAATCGGGACCTACGCCGACGACGACCTTGCCGGCTGGTTTGTGACATCGCCCGACCTGGGTGCCGCGCTCGGCGGCCTGAGCCGCGCGGTCTACACCAAGAACCGATTGCCACTGCGCACCCGTGAATTGGCGCGGGCGGTGATCGCCCACGACAACGAATGCGTCGTCTGCGTCAACACACGCGACGCCGACGGGCCCGCGGCAGGCGTCGATGAAGAGCTCTATGACCACGCGCCCGAGTGGCGGACGTGGCCCGGCTACAGCGAACAGGAGCGGCTGGCGGCGGAATTCGCCCACCGGTTCGCCACCGAGCACACGGTGCTGCGGGACGACGAGGACTTCTGGAACCGCTGCGCCCCGCACTTCACGGACGAATTGCTCGCAGACCTGGCGATATCGTGCGCGTTGTGGGTCGGCATGGGGCGCGTCCTACGCACGTTGGACATCGGGCAGGCCTGCAGGCTGACGCTGCCCAGCCGCGCGTAGCCGCGCGGTGGACGGCCACCTGGACGCCGAAGGCTTGGAGGCTGCCTCGGACAACGTCATCGACGCCGTCATCGGCACCGTCGTCAATCCGGCCGGGCTCATCTTGGCCAAGGTGGTGCCGACAGCGCGAACCGATACATTCGCGGATCCAGGCCTGGGCGCCAGCCCGTCCTGGCATGCGTTCGCCATCGACCAGAGCGGCATCGCCTTCACTCCCGACGTCGGCGTAGTCGGCGACCAGCGCCTGCGCATCGATCTGGCGGCCCTGCGCGGGATCGGCGACGGTCTGGCCTGGGCGCCCGCCGCCTTTTTCGAGCAGGACGGCACACCCGTCGCGGCGTGCGCGCGGGGAACCCTGCGCCGGATCCAGGAGGCGCTCGCCGAAGCAGGCATCGAGGCGGCGATCGGTCACGAGATCGAGTTCGTTCTGGTCGCTCCCGACGGCGCCCCGTTGCCGTCGGCGCTATGGGCGCAGTACGGGCTCGCGGGTCTGCTCGAGCACGAGGAGTTCGTCCACGACGTCATCGAGTCGGCCGTGGCAGCCGGCGTTGCGATCGAGCAGTTCCACCCCGAGTATGGGATCAACCAGTTCGAGGTCTCGCTCGCGCCGCAGCCCCCCGTGGCCGCCGCCGATGAACTGGTGCTGATGCGGCTGATCCTCGGACGCGCGGCGCGCCGCCACGGGATGCGCATCAGCCTCTCGCCGGCCCCCTTTGCCGGCGGCGCCGGATGCGGAGCTCACCAACACTTTTCGCTGAGCATGCCCGACGGCCCGCTGTTCTCCGGCGGCACGGGCGCCGAGGGCATGACCGCGGCGGGGGAGCACGCGGTGGCGGGCGTGCTGCGCGGCCTGCCGCAGGCCCAAGGCGTCCTGTGCGGGTCGGTCGTGTCCGGTCTGCGGATGCGCCCCGGCAACTTCTCTGGCGCCTACGCCTGCTGGGGCACCGAGAATCGCGAGGCGGCGGTGCGCTTCGTCAAGAGCGGGCCCGCCACCCCGCGCGGAGGCAACGTCGAGGTCAAGATCATCGACCCGTCGGCGAACCCGTACCTGGCGTCGGCGGCCATCCTCGGGCTCGCATTGGATGGCATTCGGCACGGCACGGCATTGCCGCCGCCGACCACCGTCGACCCCGCCCTACTCTCCGACGCCGAGCGCGACCGCGCCGGAACCGTGCTCCTGCCAGAAAGCCAGCCGACAGTGATTGCAGCGCTTGATGATTCGATACTGATGCGCGGGATCATCGGTGATCCCGCGATCGACATGGTGGTCGCGGTCCGCCGCCTCGAGCAGGAGCGGTACGGCACCCTGGACGCCGAGCACCTCGCGAACAGGTTCCGGATGGCTTGGAGTGTCTGAGAGCGTCTGAGCGTGTCTGAGCGCGTAGCAGGGTGACGCGCCCTCAGACCAGGCCCGTGGCGTCGAAAATCCAGCTGGTGTCCCCGGTCGCGAGGCCTTCAAAGTGGTTCGGGGGCGCGAAGCCGACCAGGCTGTTCATGTCCCAGTAGTCCTTCCAGACCGTGATTTTGCCGTCGGCGACCTTATGCACGGTGACAAACCTCAGGACACCGCGCTCGCCCGTCGAGAATGTCCATGTCTCGGAGTGCTCGTACAGGACGTCGGTGCCGTTGGACACCAGCACGCCGTCGTGGTTCTCATAGCCCGCCAGCGGCTCGAGGCCCATCTTGAGGCGAGTCACAATGTCATCCGGACCGCGCGCCGCCAGCGCGGGGACGGGCATGTCGACATAAAGACAATCCGCCGACAGGAACGTCTTGACCGCATCCCAATCCCGCCGCGACAGCGCCCGCCACATCCCGACTACCACATCGTCGACCGCGGTCGGAGAAACCTGTGTCATACCGGCAAATAAACCCGGCTGGCGCGCGGGTGTCAACCGGGCAGACCCTGTAGTACTCCCTCGGGCTTGGGCACCTGCTGCCCGCCGAATTGTGCGGCGTAGGCATTCACGGCATCGATGTACGCGCTCTCCTGCGAATTGGCCGCCACGACGAGAGTGGCCACGTCGCTGGGCGTTCTCCCGTCGAGGCTCGCCGCCGCGCCGCTGATTCCGTCGAGGCTGGAGGCGAAGGCGCTGGTCGCCTGCTGCAGGGTCGTCAACACCGCCGCGGAGTAGCACCCGAACGGGCTCTGCGTGCCGAACATCATGGGAGCCGTCGCCACCTGGCTGGACAGCAGCCCGGCCGCCGCTCCGATGCGCGCAGGATCAGCGGTCGAGATCGCGGCGTTGAAGAACTTCATATTCTGGATCAGCGGCTTGGCCACGGTCGAGTCGTAGCGCAGCTGGTAAACCGGCTGACCCAACGGGTTCGGGCCATCTGAGCCGGTGCATTGCACATCGGCCCTGGCTGTTGCAGCCGACGTGCCAAGGGCGACGGCAACGGCGACGCCGACGACCGCTGCTGCTGTGACTCTCATATCGGTCAATCAACCCCGTCGCCAGCGAGGAGTCAAACCGACTGCAACCCAGCCGCGACAACCGGGCGGGCCGGCCCCAGTGCCACCGGCAGCGACGACCAACCGCGCAGGATCCGGGTTTGTCGTCTGCTCGGTGTCCCTGCCGTCCGTATGTCGGGGAAGCGCTCGAAGAGTGTTCGCAGACCGACTTCCCCCTCGGTGCGCGCGAGGGCGGCGCCCAGACAAAAGTGCCGGCCCCCCGAGAAGGAGAGATGCCGTCCCGCATTCGGGCGCTCGACGTCGAAGCGGTGCGGATCGGCGAACACGGATGGGTCTCGATTGGCGGCCGCCAGGTAGATGATCATCAGCGAGCCCTTCGCGATCGGCGTGCCCGCCACCTCGACGTCGTCACGCGCGACTCGCGCGGTGAGTTGCACCGGCGAGTCCAGCCGCAGGATCTCTTCGACGGCGTTGGGCCACAACTCGGGACGTTCACGCAACTTTTCCCGCTGCAAGGGCGCATCCACGAGCATACGAATCCCGTTGCCCAACAGGTTGACGGTGGTCTCGAACCCCGCCACCAGCACCAGACCCGCAATAGCCTGCAGTTCGTGATCGTCCAGATATGTGTCAGCGGAACCGCTGTCGGCCATCTGGATCAGTTGGCTCATCAGGTCGTCGCCCGGGGCGCGACGCAACTGCCTCAGGTGGTCGGCGAGCCAGGAGTTGAATCCGGCGATGCCTCGCTGCACGCTGCGGTACTGCCCCCACGTCAATCCGACGTCCAGGCACGGCGCGGCGAGTTCCCCGAACTCCAGAATCCGCCGCCGGTCGCGCTCAGGAACCCCAAGGATGTCGCTGATGATGACGACGGGCAGGGGCGAGCAGTAGCGGTCGACAATGTCGACAGCCTCGGAAGCGCTCAGGGAATCGGCCAACTCGTCCAAGAGCGTCGCCGCGGTCCGTTCGACTCCATCGCGCAACGCGGCGACGGCCCTCGCGGTGAACACAGCCGACACGGTTTTGCGGTAGCGGGTGTGATCGGGCGGCTCAACGGCCAGCAGCGATGGCGCGCGCAGCGGATGCGTCAGGTTGTCGCGGGTGCGGCTTTCCACCCACCGCAGCGGCGCCGGCAGATTGGAGCCCATGCCCACGGCGCGGAAGTCGTCGGACCGCAGCAGGTCATGGGCGATCGCGTGGTCGGTGGTCAGGTAGTTGACACGGCCTGTGACGACCGGCCCCAGCGCCCGCATCTCCTCATAGAACCGGACCGGGTCATCGGCCACCGTCGGATCGGCGACCATCCTGGCCTGAGCATCACCCCGCCGCATGCCGATTGCCGACACACCGCGGATGAAGCCGTGCAGCGCAAGCCAGTGCACCCTGTCTTTCATCGCAAGTCTGTCTTTCACCGCCGCTACACGCCGGTGGCTTCGGCCACAGCCTTGATGCGGTTCAGCGTCGTGGTCATGTCACGGACGTTGCGGCGCTTACGCAGGAAGCCGCCCAACAACCAGTACACGCCGAGCCACGGCGCGGGGCTGAGGCGAAACGACTCGGTCACGTCCGTACCGCCGCCACTGGGCGCCAACCGATAGTGCCAGTTGTTCACCGCCCGATCGCCGAGAAGAACCGCGAACCCGAACTCGCGGCCGGGTTCGCATGCGGTGACCTCACACGTCGTCCAGTAGACCGGCCCGATTTCGTTGCGCCGCACATGTCCGCGAAACCTGGAACCCAGTTCGGGACCGGTCGCATTGCCCAGCCATTCCGCCTCGAATACCTCCGGGGAGAACGTGCCGGTGTTGGCAACGTCCGCGATCAAGTTCCAGATCGTGGTCGCGGGCGCCCCGATATGAACCGTCGCCGAACCTTCCATGCCCTGATCCAAGCACATGCCGGCGCGGTCGCTCGTCAGTGCGGAATGGCCGCCTGAATCAGCCCGTTGATGATCTCCTTGATGCCCTGCGCGGGGTGCGAGTACCAGGCGATCGGCAGACCCGATGACGCGCCGCACGTAGGCCAAGGCTCGACACCTTGGTCGGCGAACAGACGGTTGGCCACGGAGATCTGCTGGTCCTTGCTGACGGCCGCGGGATTGCCGACGCCGCCATACTGGTTCCACGTCGCCATTTTGAATTGCAGCCCGCCGTACGCGCCGTTTCCGGTGTTGGCCGCCCAGTTGCCGCCCGACTCACACTGCGCGATCGCGTCCCAGTTGGGAGTGGGCGCTGCTCCGGCCGCGGAAGTGGTTTGGGTCCACGCCACCGCGACAAACCCACCCATCACTACGGACTTGACGAGTCCGTTGCGGAGTTTGCTCATGACAGGCATTTCGGCGTGCGTGTTGAAAGCGTTACCAATCTGCAAATGTCGCGAGATTTGCCGTCTATCTGCCGAAACGACCCGAGCAGGGCCTACTAGGACGATGAGGGGATCTTAAGGAAGATACCGATGCGATCTTCGATTCACTGTCTTTGTCGGTTACCGTCGTGGACATGCTGTTCGCCGCGTTACGTGACATGCAGTGGCGACGCCGGCGCCTCGCCATCGCCATCGGCAGTACCGGACTGATCTTGGGCATGACACTCGTGCTGACCGGATTGGCGAATGGCTTCCGGGT
>CAZZHX010000050.1:0-2940 GCA_964653535.1 uncultured Mycobacterium sp.
GTCCCATCGCGCCTCATCCATGTTCATGAGCAGCTTGTCTCGGGTGATGCCGGCGTTGTTGACCAGGATGTCGGCGTGCCCTTCGTAGTGGTCGCGCAGATGCCCGGCGATCACCTCGACGGCACCGTCAGCGGTGACGTCGAGCCGCAACGCCGTGCCGCCGACGCGGCGGGCGGTCTCGGCCAGCGCGTCGGGGGCGCCGTCGGCGGACTCCACGTCGATCGCGACCACGCGGGCGCCGTCGCGGGCGAACACCTCGGCGATGGTCGCGCCGATTCCGCGGGCCGCGCCGGTCACCACGGCGACCTGGGAGTCCAGCGGGCGTTCCCAGTCGACCGACGGGGCGGAATCGGCCTTCCCGACGTAAAAGACCTGCCCGTCGACATAGGCCGATTTGGCCGACAGGACGAACCGCATCGTGGATTCCAGACTCGCGGGTGTGGCGTCGGGAGACAGGTACACCAGCCCCGAGGTGGCGCCGTGGCGCAGTTCCTTGCCCAGTGAGCGGGTGAAGCCCTCCAGCGCACGCTGTGCGATCCGCTCGTCGGTGCTGCCCGCCTGTTCGGGTGTGCAGCCGACCACCACCACGCGCCCGCAGTGGCCCAGGTTGCGCAGCACCGGGGTGAAGAACTCGTGCAACCCCGACAGGCCGGCGGGTCCGGTGATGCCGGTGGCGTCGAACACCAGACCGCCGAAGCGGTCGGCCCAGCGGCCGCCGAGGTTGTTTCCCACCACGTCGTAGTCCCCGGCGAGCGCCGTGCGCAGCGGCTCCACCACCCGGCCAGGTTGATCGTGGGGATCCCCGATCAACAACGCCCCCGGCAGCGGCGGATCACCGGGCCGGTAGCGGCGCAGCGGTTCTGGTTGGGGTAGTCCGAATTGCTTAGCCAGGAACGACCCGGGGCCGGAGTTGGCGACTTGTGACAACAGATCGGACGAGAGCTTGGGAGCCACCGGACCGCCTTCCGTTTCTTCCTGGGTCGGGCGTGCCGCTATGGTATGGCCCGAAGCGGACGATCCAAAACCGACCGAATCCCCAGAACCGAAACCCTAGACACACCGGAGCACAACAGTGGGCCCTGCCGGAACCCGGAGACGCGTCGCCGTGCTGGGCGGCAGCCGCATCCCGTTTGCGCGGTCGGACGGCGCCTACGCGGAGGCGTCCAACCAGGACATGTTCACCGCAGCGCTGGGCGGCCTGGTGGACCGGTTCGGACTGGCGGGCCAGCAACTGGGTGTGGTGGCCGGCGGAGCGGTGCTCAAACACAGCCGCGACTTCAACCTGATGCGCGAATGCGTGCTGGGTTCCGAGTTGTCGCCGTACACGCCGGCCTTCGACATCCAGCAGGCGTGCGGCACCGGCCTGCAGGCGGCGATCGCGGCGGCCGAGGGCATCGCGGCCGGCCGCTACGACGTCGCCGCCGCCGGCGGGGTCGACACCACCTCCGACCCGCCGATCGGCCTGGGCGACAACCTGCGCCGCACCCTGCTCAAGGTGCGCCGCTCGAAGTCCACCGTGCAGCGGCTCAAGCTGGTCGGCGCCCTGCCCGCCGCCATCGGGTTCGAGATCCCGGCCAACAGCGAGCCCCGCACCGGGTTGTCGATGGGGGAGCACGCCGCCATCACCGCCAAGGAGATGGGTATCAAGCGGGTCGACCAGGACGAGCTGGCCGCCGCCAGCCACCGCAACATGGCCGCCGCCTACGACCGGGGCTTCTTCGACGACCTCGTCACCCCGTTCCTGGGTCTGTACCGCGACGACAACCTTCGGCCGGACGCCAACGCGGCGAAGCTGGCCACGCTGCGACCGGTGTTCGGCGTCAAGGCCGGCGACGCAACGATGACGGCGGGCAATTCGACTCCGCTCACCGACGGCGCGTCGGTGGCCCTGCTGGCTAGCGACGAGTGGGCGGCAGCCCGTTCGCTGACCCCGCTTGCCTACCTGGTGGACGCCGAGACCGCCGCCGTCGACTATGTCACTGGAGGGGTCACTGGAGGGGTCACTGGAGGGGCCAACGGAACCGACGGCCTGCTGATGGCGCCGACGTACGCGGTCCCCCGGTTGCTGGCCCGCAACGGGCTGACACTGCAGGATTTCGACTTCTACGAAATCCATGAGGCGTTCGCGTCGGTGGTGCTGGCGCACCTGCAGGCGTGGGAGTCGCAGGACTACTGCCGGCAGCGGTTGGGTCTGGACGCCGCGCTGGGACCGATCGACCGGTCCAGGCTCAACGTCAACGGTTCGTCGCTGGCCGCCGGACACCCGTTCGCGGCCACCGGGGGGCGGATTCTCGCCCAGCTGGCCAAGCAGCTGACCGAGAAGAAGGGCGGGGGGACAGCCCGCCGCAAGGGCGGCGGGCCGGTGCGCGGCCTAATCTCGATCTGCGCGGCCGGCGGCCAGGGAGTGGCCGCGATCCTGGAGGCGTGACCTGGAAAAGACGTGGCCTGGAAAAGACGTGGCCTAGAAAGCGGCCTCGTCGAGTTCCATGATGTCGTTGTCCAGCGTCTCGATGATCTCGCGGGTGGTGGTGAGCATGGGCAGGAAGTTCTTGGCGAAGAACGACGCCACCGCGATTTTGCCCTCGTAGAACGACCGGTCCGCGCCGCTGGCGCCGGCGTCGAGCGCCTGCACGGCCACTGCGGCGTGCCGCTGCAGCAGCCAGCCGATGACCAAGTCGCCGACGCTCATCAGGAAGCGCACCGACCCCAGGCCCACCTTGTACAGGCTTGCGACGTCCTCCTGGGCCGCCATCAGGTAGCCGGTCAGAGCGGCAGCCATCGCCTGCACGTCGAGAAGCGCCTTGGCCAGCAGCTCGCGCTCAGACTTCAGCCGGCCGTTGCCGGTTTCGTTGTCCACGAACTTCTGGATCTCACCAGACACGTGGGCCAGCGCCACACCCTTGTCGCGGATGATCTTGCGGAAGAAGAAGTCCTGCGCCT
>CAZZHX010000050.1:2950-15297 GCA_964653535.1 uncultured Mycobacterium sp.
GATCTTGGCGTCCCGGATGTACTGCTCGATCGGGTAGTCCTGAAGGAAGCCGGAGCCGCCGAAGGTCTGCAGGCTCTCGGTCAGCTTCGCGTAGGCCTGCTCGGAGCCGACGCCCTTGACCACGGGCAGCATCAGGTCGTTGATCCTGACAGCCAGGTCGGCGTCGACGCCGTGCAGCGACTCGGCGACCGCCGCGTCCTGGAACGTCGAGGTGTAAAGGTACAGCGCACGCAGACCCTCGGCGTAGGCCTTCTGGGTCATCAGCGAACGCCGCACGTCGGGGTGGTGCGTGATGGTCACCCGCGGCGCCGCCTTGTCGGTCATCTGGGTCAGGTCGGCGCCCTGGACTCGGGTCTTGGCGTACTCCAGCGCGTTGAGGTAACCGGTCGACAACGTGGCGATGGCCTTGGTGCCGACCATCATCCGGGCCATCTCGATGACGTCGAACATCTGCGCGATGCCCTCGTGGACGTCGCCGACCAGCCAGCCCTTGGCGGGCACGTCGTGCAGGCCGAGAGATAACTCGCAGGTCGCCGAGACCTTCAGGCCCATCTTGTGCTCGACATTGGTGACGAAGGCGCCGTTGCGCTCACCCGGCTCGCCGGTCTCGGAGTCGAACAGGAACTTGGGCACGATGAACAGGGACAGCCCCTTGGTGCCGGGGCCGGCGCCCTCGGGGCGGGCCAGCACCAGGTGGACGATGTTCTCGAACAGGTCGTCGGAATCGGCGGAGGTGATGAACCGCTTGACGCCTTCGATGTGCCAGGAGCCGTCGTCCTGCTTGACGGCCTTGGTCCGTCCGGCACCCACGTCGGAACCGGCGTCCGGCTCGGTGAGCACCATGGTCGCGCCCCACCCGCGGTCAGAGGAGAGAATCGCCCACCGCTTCTGCTCCTCGGTGCCGAGGTGGTAGACGATGCTCGCGAAACTCGCCCCGCCGCCGTACATCCACACCGCCGGGTTCGCGCCGAGGATGTGCTCCTGCAGCGACCAGAGCAGTGCCTTGGGTACCGGGGTGCCGCCGAGGGCCTCGTCGATGCCGACCTTGTCCCAGCCGGCTTCCTGCACCGCGCGCACCGATTTTTTGAAGGATTCCGGCAGCGTCACGGAGTGCGTCTCCGGGTCGAACACCGGCGGGTTGCGGTCGCCCTCGATGAACGACGCCGCGACCGGCCCCTCGGCCAGGCGGCTCATCTCGGACAGCATCTCCCGGACGGTGTCGGCGTCCAGATCGCGGTAGTCGCCCTGGCCCAGAACCTTGTCGATGCCGAAGACCTCGAAGAGGTTGAACTCCTGGTCACGGACATTGCTCTTGTAGTGGCTCACTGTGGTCCTCCTCGTTGAGACTGCCACGCGCGGTTGGGTACCGGAAAAAGTTACCCACCGGTAACAATGATAAAATAAAGCTGAGACATAGTCCAGTGCAAGCGAGTGTGAGCTAGATTTCACGACCCAGTTAGCCCACCGGTGGGTTGACCTGCCGGATGTGCGGATTTCGCGTGACGACCAGCTAGACGCCTGTGTTTGGATGCCTCTTATGGAACGCTTGTTCAACGCCGTACTCGCCCTGAAAGAACGGGGCCTCCTTCCCGATGCGGTGCTGCGCCGCTTGATCCGCGTGATGTGCGCCCAGTGGGTCAGGACCTTCGAGTGCGGCGGCGACACGCAGAAGCAGGCGTTTTATAAGAAGAAGTACTTCGAGAAGCTGCGCACGAGCGTGGGCGCGACCCACCAAGAGGACGCGAACATCCAGCACTACGAAGTGCCGACCAGCTTCTTCCATCTGATGCTCGGGCCGTACTTGAAGTATTCGTGCTGTGTGTTCACCGAACCTTCCACCAGCCTCGCCGCCGCCGAGGTCGCCATGCTGCAGACCTTCCTGGAGGAACGGCTGCAACTCGGTGAACTGGTCACCCGTCGCGGGTCGATCCGATTGCTCGACCTCGGGTGCGGCTGGGGCTCCCACGGCAGCTACGTGCTGGAGAACTACCCGCTGGTTAATGGCGAAGGTGTCCACGTCACGTTCCTGTCCAACAGCGCGACCCAGCAGGACTACATCAGGTCGAAGAACCACAAGCACGCCGGCAGGTTCACGAACGTCAAAGCAGACGCGAGCACCTTCGACGACCCGTCCTTTCTCGGGCAGTTCGACGTCATCGTGTCCTGCGAGATGCTCGAGCACATGAAGAACTACGACATGGTGCTGGCGAAAGTGGGTTCGTGGCTCAAGCCCGACGGCCGAATGATGGTGCAGATTCTCGGTAATCGCCGCTTCGCCTACGACTTCAAGACCACCGACTGGATGGGCAAGTACTTCTTCGCCGGGGGCACCATGCCCAGCAGAGACCTGTTCGAACACTTCCTGCCGCCGGACCTGGTGCAGGCCAGGGTCTGGGACGTCAACGGAGTTCAGTACAGCCGGACGCTGGAGGCGTGGCTGCAACGCCTCGACGCGCGCTCCGCGGAGTGCCTGCACGCACTCGAGGGCGGGCCGACCTCGCCGCAGATCGCATTGGAGCGGTGGCGGATGTTCCTGCTGTTCTGCTCGGAAGTCTTCGGCTACGGCGGCGGCAACGAGTGGATGGTGTTTCACTATCTGTTCGAGAAGACGGCTGCCTGACGTGCCGGCAGCCCTCCCCGTCCTCGATCTGCGTGCGGATCCCGACCGGCTGCGCGAGGACCTGCGCCGGGCCGCCCACGAGGTGGGCTTCTTCTACCTGATCGGCCACGCCGTTCCCGCCGGGCTTGCTGGCCGCGTCTTCGAGCAGGCGCGCCGGCTGTTCGCGCTGCCGCAGGCCGCCAAGGATTCCATCGCGATGGTGCGCAGCCCCCACTTTCGCGGCTACACCCGGATGGGCGGCGAGCTCACTGGTGGCGAGGTGGACTGGCGCGAGCAGATCGACATCGGGCCCGAGCGTGCCGCGAGAGGCGAGCAGGGTGGCCCGGACTACCTGTGGCTGGAGGGTCCGAACCAGTGGCCGGCCGCCCTGCCCGAACTGCCCGGCAGCATCGCCGAGTGGGACGCCGCGCTGTCCTCGGTGGGGCGCACCCTGCTCCGGCACTGGGCTGTCTCGCTCGGCAGCCCGCCCGACGTGTTCGCGCCGGCCTTCGCTGAGACACCCGCCACGCTGATCAAGCTCGTCCGGTACCCCGCGCAGGCGTCGAGCGCGCAGGGCGTGGGTGCGCACCGCGACCCAGGGGTGCTCACGCTGCTGCTGGCCGAGCCGGGCAGCAGGGGCCTGCAGGTGCGGCCCGCCGGTCGCCCACGCTGGATCGACGTGCCGCCGGTGGAGGGTGCGTTCATCGTCAACATCGGCGAGTTGCTCGAGGTGGCGACCGGTGGCTACCTCCGGGCCACCGAGCACCGGGTGAATCTGAACGTGGCGGCGGGCGAGCGGATTTCGCTGGCCTACTTCTTCAATCCGCGGCTGGACTCTTCGATCCCGGTGCTCGCGCTGCCCGACGGGCTCGCTGCGGACGCCCGCGTGGTGGATGACCCGTCCAACCCGATGTTTCCCGTCTACGGACATAACCTGTGGAAGGCGAGGCTGCGGGCCCACCCGGACGTGGCGGCCGCACACGGACATCGGAACGGCTAGACCCCGACGATCCGGATCAGTCGAGGCCTGCCGACAGCGCCCGATGCAGGATGGCGGCCTGGCTGCGACTGCAGAATGCGTTGTAGCCGCGTTCGCCGAGATCGTTGCGCGCACGTTCGTCGCCGATGAGCTCCACACACCGATCGACCAGTTCGTCGTACTCCGCCAATGCGATGCCCGCCTCCAGGTCGCGCTCGTCATTCGGATGCGCACCGCGCTCGGAGACCACTGCGCGCCTGTTGGCGAGCAGGTAGGAAACGCGCGCTATTTCGAATACCTTCGCCTCGAAGAAATGGATGTTGATGACGATCTTCGAGCGGGCAATCCAGGCATCGCGACTCGCGCCGTAGACGCCGAATAGCCATTTGACACGAAGGCCTCGTTTCTGGAGTTTGTCGAGGATCAAGCGCCGGCGATCGTTGAGTGAGCCGTAGAAAAGCACGTCGATATCCTCAGGGGCTGAGGCGATTCGCGTCAGTTGGGGGACATATCCGATCGGAACGTGCGTGGGTCGAGGCACGTGCCATGAGACAAGATGCTCGATATTGGCTTCGCTGTAATCCCAGACCGGGTAGCGCTTGAAAAGGCCCAGGAGCGGGGTCGTCGCATACGCCCACGAGGCGCCTTCGACTTGTTCAAGGTTGTACAGGATCGGATCTTTTGGCGGCTCGAGTTGGTAGAGAGCGAGGAGGTTAGAGCCGAGCACGATGGTGCGGCGCTCGTCGAGGTCGAGACGATTGGTCAGCACCGAATCGTGGCCGAGAGCCAGTAGACCGTAGTGCAATCCCTCCGCAACCTCGCGAAATGCTTCGCCGTGTTCATAGTCCGGGGGTGACGCGATAGCGACAGCGAATCGCACCGAATTAATATACCGAAAGACGGGACCTGCGTGGACGCCTCACCCTGTATCGCCTAGGGTTGCACACGAGTGAATCCTCGGACGGGGGGAGTAGCAGCGGGAATGACGCCCTTGAATTCCGCACGAGACTCCGCACAAGAACTGACGGCGTCCACGCTGCGCGAGGCCTTCGGCCACTTCCCGTCCGGCGTGGTCGCGATCGCCGCCGAGGTCGAGGGAATCCGGCACGGACTGGCGGCCAGCACCTTCGTTCCCGTGTCGCTGGATCCGCCACTGGTGTCGTTCTGTGTGCAGAACTCCTCGACGACGTGGCCCAAGCTGGAGGGTCTGCCCATGCTGGGGATCAGCGTGCTCGGCGAGGACCACGACGAGGCTGCGCGCAGGCTGGCCGCCAAGGCGGGGGACCGGTTCGCCGGTCTGGAGACGGTGTCCAACGACAGCGGCGCGGTCTTCCTCACGGGCACCGGCCTGTGGATCGAGAGCGCGATCGAGCAGTTGATCCCCGCCGGCGATCACACGATCGTGGTGATGCGGGTGACCGAGGTGACGATCAACGCCGACGTTGCGCCGATCGTGTTCCACCGCAGCGTCTTCCGGCGGCTCGGCGCCTGAGCGCAGGCGCGTTGCACGTGCGCGTGCGCGTCGCCCGCTCAGCGACGGAACAGCTTGTTCCCCAGCCACACGACCGGGTCGTACTTGCGGTCGGCGACCCGCTCTTTCATCGGGATCAACGCGTTGTCGGTGATCTTGATGTGTTCCGGGCACACCTCGGTGCAGCACTTGGTGATGTTGCAGTAGCCGAGGCCGTGGGACTCCTGGGCCTGGTCGCGCCGGTCGAGGGTGTCCAGTGGGTGCATCTCGAGTTCGGCGATCCGCATCAGGAAGCGCGGCCCGGCAAACGACTTCTTGTTCTCGTCGTGGTCGCGGACCACGTGGCAGACGTCCTGACACAGGAAGCACTCGATGCACTTGCGGAACTCCTGCGAGCGCGCGACGTCCTCCTGCGCCATCCGGTACTCCCCGGGCTGCAACTCCTTGGGCGGTGCGAAAGCCGGTATCTCACGCGCCTTCTCGTAGTTGAAGGAGACGTCGGTGACCAGGTCGCGGATC
Organism: uncultured Mycobacterium sp.; assembly: GCA_964653535.1. Taxonomy (GTDB): domain Bacteria; phylum Actinomycetota; class Actinomycetes; order Mycobacteriales; family Mycobacteriaceae; genus Mycobacterium. The sequence goes on from CAZZHX010000050.1 coordinate 8,519, forward strand.
ACCGGGAAGGCGCGCAGCGGCGTGACGGTGACCACCTCGTCCTCGGCGAATGTCGACATCCGGGTCATGCACATCAGCCGCGGGTAACCGTTGACCTCCGCGGAGCACGATCCGCATTTGCCGGCTTTGCAGTTCCACCGCACGGCCAGGTCGGGCGTCTGGGTCTGCTGCAGTCGGTGGATGATGTCGAGCACCACCTCGCCCTCGTTGACCTCGACAGTGAAGTCCTTCAGCGCACCCGCGGTGTCGTCGCCGCGCCACACCCGCAACGTCGCGTCGTAGCTCATGTCACTCTCCGTCCTGGGTGGTCGACCAACTCGTCATGCGCGTAGTACTTCTCGAGCTCGGCGATATCGAAGATCTCCAGCAGATCGGGCCGCATCGGGGTCTGCTCCTCGCGGGTGACGGTGATCTCGGGTATCACGCCATCGCCATCGGCCGCACGGCACACCAGCAGCGAGTTCCGCCACCCCGAATCCATCGACGGATGGTCGTCGCGGGTGTGCCCGCCTCGGCTCTCGGTCCGCTGCAGCGCGGCCCTGGCGACGCACTCGCTCACCATCAGCATGCTGCGCATGTCGATCGCGAGATTCCACCCGGGGTTGTACACCCGACCCCCCTCCACGTAGAGGTTCTTGAACCGCTCTCGCAGTGTGCCCAGTCGCGCTAGCGCCTCGGAGATCTCGTCCGCGTTGCGGATGATCCCGACGAGGTCGTTCATCGACTGCTGCAGTTCGAGCTGCAGGGTGTAGGGGTTCTCGGCCTCAGCGCCGTTGGGCGGCGGCTCCAGGGGGGCCAGGGCGCTCTTCGCGGCGGCGTCGACGGCATTCGAGGAGACAGTCGGCCGGCTCTTCAGTGCGCGCACGTAATCGGAGGCCCCCAGCCCGGCGCGCCGGCCGAACACCAGCAGGTCCGACAGGGAGTTGCCACCCAACCGGTTCGAGCCGTGCATACCGCCGGAGCATTCCCCGGCGGCGAACAGGCCCGCAACGGTGGCCGCACCGGTGTCGGCGTCGACCTCGATGCCACCCATCACGTAGTGGCAGGTGGGGCCGACCTCCATGGGTTCCTTGGTGATGTCGACCCCTGCCAGCTCCATGAACTGGTGGTACATCGACGGCAGCCGCCGCTTGATCTGCTCTTCTGTCAGCCGGGACGCGATGTCGAGGTACACCCCGCCGTGCGGGCTGCCCCGCCCGGCCTTGACCTCGGAGTTGATCGCGCGGGCGACCTCGTCGCGGGGAAGAAGGTCAGGGGTGCGTCGTGCCGCGTCGTTGTCCACGAGCCACTGGTCGGCCTCCTGCGCGGTCTCGGCGTACTGGCCTTTGAACACCGGCGGGATGTAGTTGAACATGAACCGGGCGCCGTCGGAGTTCTTCAGCACCCCGCCGTCGCCGCGGACGCCCTCGGTGACCAGGATGCCCTTCACGCTCGGCGGCCACACCATGCCCGTCGGGTGGAACTGGATGAACTCCATGTTGATCAGCGACGCGCCGGCCCGCAGCGCCAGCGAGTGCCCGTCGCCGGTGTACTCCCACGAGTTTGACGTCACCTTGAACGACTTGCCGATCCCCCCGGTGGCCAGGACCACCGCGGGGGTTTCGAACAGGACGAACTGGCCCGTCTCGCGCCAGTAACCGAACGCTCCGGCGATCTGTCCTGTGGAATCGTCCTTGATCAACTCGGTGATCGTGCATTCGGCGAACACCTTGATCCGCGCCTCGTAGTCGCCGAGTTCGGCGTGGTCCTCCTGCTGCAGCGAGACGATCTTCTGCTGCATGGTGCGGATCAGTTCGAGGCCGGTGCGGTCACCGACGTGCGCGAGTCGCGGGTAGGTGTGCCCGCCGAAGTTGCGCTGGCTGATCCTGCCGTCCTTGGTGCGGTCGAACAGGGCGCCATAGGTCTCGAGCTCCCAGACCCGGTCCGGGGCCTCGCGGGCGTGCAGTTCGGCCATCCGCCAGTTGTTGAGGAATTTCCCGCCCCGCATGGTGTCGCCGAAGTGGGTCTTCCAGTTGTCCTTCGGGTTGGCGTTGCCCATCGAGGCCGCGCAGCCGCCCTCGGCCATCACCGTGTGGGCCTTACCGAACAGGGACTTGCAGACGACCGCCACCGTGAGGCCGCGTTCGCGCGCCTCGATGACAGCACGCAGACCCGCGCCTCCGGCACCGACGACGACGACGTCGTAGGAGTGCTTCTCGACTTCAGTCATGAAACCTCACCCAATCCTCGTTATGTTTCTTGAGTCGCCATTCAGCCGATGAACCTCAGGTCGCCGATGACGCCACTGGCCACCAACGCGATGTACAAGTCGGTGAAGATCAGGGTGCCGATCGTGATCCAGGCGTACAACTTGTGCCGGGTGTTCAGCCTGCTCACCTGGGTCCAGATCCAATACCGGACAGGGTGCTTGGAGAAGTGCTTGAGCCGTCCGCCGGTCACGTGCCGACAGGAATGGCACGACAGCGTGTAGACCCACAGCATGATCACGTTGCCGAGCAGCACGAGGTTGCCCAGGCCGAAGCCGAACCCGTGGGGGCCGGAGTCGGAGTGAAACGCGACGATCGCGTCGTAGGTGTTGATCACCGAGATGACCCCGGCGATGTAGAAGAAGTACCGGTGCGTGTTCTGGATGATCAACGGGAACCGTGTCTCGCCGGAGTAGTGGACGCGGGGCTCGGCCACCGCGCAGGCGCTGGGCGACTGCCACACGGTGCGGTAGTACGCGCCACGGTAGTAGTAGCAGGTCAGCCGGAACAGCAGCAGGAAGGGCAGCGTCAGCGCCGCGTACGGCAGCCACCACACGTCGGGAAGAATCTGGGGCCAGAAGTCACTGGCGTCTCCGCACGCCGTGCTGACGCACGGCGAGTAGAACGGCGTCAAGTAGTGGTACTTCGGGACGAAGAAGTAGTTCTGCTGGAACGCGCGCGCCGTCGCGTACACCAAAAATATCGCGAAGCCGATGTTGATCCGCAGCGGCGACAACCACCACCTGTCGGTGCGCAGCGTTCGCTGCTGGATGCGAGCCCGGGTGGGTGAGAAGACGCCCGACTCAGAACGGTTGGCGGTTGGTGCGCTCATCTGGGGTCTCTCTTCGAACGGATAATCTGTTCGAAGGTTACACAGCCGATACCCCCTCTGGAATGGGGGTTTGTCAATATCTGTTGTGACCCCCAACACCCTCATGGTCGACATCGCGCCAGAACTCGCTGTCGTACGGGGTGTCGGAAACGCCGATCTTCTCTCCGGAACGCTGCACAGTGGCGCGCGCGAGGTCCAATTCGGACAGATCGCTGTCGAGAAGGTCCACGTCGGTCAGGATCCGGTCTGCGTCGATCACGATCCGGCGCAGCGCCGGGCTGTCGCCGTAGCGGTGCCGCAACGCGGTCACGCAGCGTCGTAGGCCGCCGATGAGGTTGTGCAGTTCGGCAAGTTCGTCGCCGGCGGGATAGCTGGTCAACGGTCCTCCTTGAGGTGCGGTGTCACGGGTTACGGTACGCCCTCCTGACCCGGGCACGCCAGGGATCCGGCGGGGGAATGCCCCGCCGGATCCCTGGCCGGATTACCGGGTGATCTCGATGCGCTGCGCCTGATTCTCGGCGGGGTCCTTGTGGGCACCGCTGACCCGGATCGTCAGCACACCGGCGTCGTAGGCGGCCGTGATGGCCTCGCCGGTGACGTGTGCCGGCAGTGTGAACGACCGGCGGAACGACCCGTACCGGATCTCGCGCACCGTGCGCTGGGCGCCTCTCCCCTCCTTCTTCCCGCCGTCCTCCTGCGCGAACCGGTCGCGGCGCTCGCCGTGAACCACCAGGCGGCCACGGTCGACCTCCACGGTGACGTCCTTCTCGACGTCGACGCCGGGCAACTCGAGGCGCACCACGGCGTCATCGCCGTCGTGGACGACCTCGGCCGCCGGGTTGAGGCCGACGGGTGTCGGCGTGACCCGGTCGGTGACCGTCGCGGGGCCGAAAAAGTCGCGTAACCACCGGTCGGTATCCCACGCGGGGCGCGACCACAGGGTCACTTTGCTGGTTGTCATGGTGCTCATGGGGATCTCCTCAGTTCGTGATCGTTCTCGATCTCTCCGGCGCTCTACCGACCGGCTGTTACGAGAAACCTGAGTTGACCCCGCTTAAGTTCCACCTTGGCGTTCGCCGTGAGTGAACGGGTTGCGCGTCCAGTGCAGCCGGACCGCCTGGCCCGGCCGCAGCTGAGCCAGCGCATCGAGATCGCGAGCGATCACCACCCCGATCACCGGGTAGCCGCCCGTGACCGGGTGATCGGGTCCCAGGATCACCGGTAACCCGTTGGGCGGCAGCTGTATCGCCCCGCGGGTGGTGCCCTCGCTGGGCAGTTGGCGGTCCGGGTGGCGGTGGTGCAACGGGTGCCCGACCAGCCGGGTCCCGACCCGGTCGCTGCGCTGCGAGGCCGTCCATCCGGTGCGCACCAGGGCGTCGGGGTCCAGCGCCCAGTCGTCGCGCGGGCCGGGCACCACGGACAGGTCCACCGCGTCACCGGTGATGGCCGCCACGGGGGCCTGATCGACTTCGGGGTAGGCATCGCCGGGCCTCCCGACGGCCACCAGGTCCCCGGCACGCAGCGGCGGGGGGCCGATCCCGGACAGCACGTCGTAGCTGCGGGAGCCCAGCACCGGGGGCACATCGATGCCGCCGCGTACCGCCAGGTACGTCCGCAACCCGGCGCGCGGCACCCCCAGGGTGATCACCTGGCCGTCCCGGATGCGGTGAATACTGTTGCAGCCGATGGGCATTCCGTCGACGGCGGGGTCGGTATCGGCGCCCGTCACCGCGATGTCGACGTCGCCGCCGTGAACCCGGGCCGTGAAACCGCCGAGCGTCACCTCGACGGTGGCGCGGTCGTCCGGATTGGCGACGAGCCGGTTGGCCAGCCTGTGCGCGCGGCGGTCGGCCGCCCCGGACCGGCTGACGCCCAGGTGCGCCAGCCCCGGCCGGCCGAGATCCTCGATGACGGCCAGCAGCCCGGGGCTCAGGATCTCCAGCCGGATGTCGGCATCGGCCATGGCGCTCTTTCCGTCTCAGACGGCCCGGAACCGAACCCGCATGCCACGGGTCAGCAGCGCCGGGTCGGGTCGCTCCAAGTCCCACAGCACCGCGTCGGTGTGGCCGATGAGCTGCCAGCCGCCGGGAGACCTCCGTGGGTATATCGCGCTGAATTCGCCGGCGAGGCCGACCGATCCGGCCGGCACCGAGGTCCGCGGCTCGACGCGGCGCGGCACCTGCAGCCGCGGGTCGCCGTCGACCAGGTAGGCGAAACCCGGTGCGAAGCCGCTGAATCCGACCTGCCACGGGGTTCGGGTGTGGGCATCGACCACCTCGGCGGCCGTCAGTCCGGTGAGGCGGGCCACCTCGGGCAGATCCGGACCGTCGTAGCAGACCTCGATCACGATCTCGGCGCTGCGATCCGCCGGAGCGACTTCCTCGGCGGTAACTCGCAGCCGCTCGAGGCGTTGGCGAACGTTCCCCTGATCGTGGGGCCCGGCGAGCGTGACCAGCACTGTGCGGGCGGCCGGCACGACGTCGCGCACCCCCGGCAAGTCGGCATCCCGCAACGCCGCCGCCCACGCCCGAACCTCCGCGGTACTGCCGAGTTGCACCATCAGCGCTGCGTCGCCGTAGTCCAGGACGGTGTTGCCGGCGATCGTCACCGGGCCTAACCCAGGATCTTTCCGATGAGCGGGGGCAGTTGATCGGCGACGACCGGGTAGCTCAGCGGCGAGGAGAACGCAATGGCGCCGGCTTGGTCCCTGGTGGTGAAGACGTGCCGGTTGCCGGTGGTGGCCCGGGACGCCGCCACGTCGGGATCGGCCAGCAGCGCCTTCTGGTCGTCCGGGTTCTCGGTGGTCCAGATCAGCACGTCCGCGGAATCGAGCACGTCCCTGACCTGATCGCGGGGGATGACGGCGTGGGAGTCGGTGCCGTCGGCGGCGAACGTCTTGATGCTGTCGGGGATCGTCAGGCCCATCTGGGTGAGGAAGTCGGTCCGCCAGCCCGCCGGGATCGCCACGACGTTTCCCCCAACCAGCCTGCCCTGCATCAGCAGCGCCTTCCGGCCCTTCCACTGCGGGTATTTCCGGGCGACGTCGGCGAACTGCTTGTCGATACCGTCGATCAGTGACGTCATCTGGTCGGCCTTGAATACCGCCTGACCGACGGCGGTGGCCTGCTGCGTCCACGGCTCGAAGAACGCCTCGCCCCCTGCTTGGGCGAGCGTGGGGGCGATGGCGGCCAGCTTCGCGTAGGTGTCGGCGTCCAGGCCGGCGTTGACGGCCACGATCAGGTCCGGTTTGAGCCCGGCGATCTGGTCGATCGGGATGCCCGGGATGGCACCGTCCATGCTGAGCACCACCGGCTGCGCCCCGGCGAGTTTCGACTGGGCCCACGGCCACACGGCAGACGGCTGGTCGCCGAACCAGTTCGTCACCGCGATCGGCACCACGCCCACCGCCAGCAGGTCGTCCTGTTCGGTATAGCCGGCGCTGACGACGCGCTTGGGCGGTTCCTTGATGACGGTCTGGCCGAAGAGGTGGGTGATGGTGACCGCCCCGCCGCCGGGGGTGCCCGGCGGCGGGGTACCCGACGAGCACGCCGGCCCCGCCCCGGTCAGCCCGGCGATCCCCGTGGTCCCGGCGAACTGCAGGAACCCCCGCCGACTCCAAGCCTGTCGCATCCGGTGAGATTATCGCGTACGTCACATAGGGTGGACCGCATGCCCAACTTCATCGGCCTGCCCGGGCAGGC